>NZ_JADGHH010000151.1 GCF_019689535.1 Pigmentiphaga sp. | reverse complement strand
GCCCCGGCCGCCGACCCATCCTGACGCATCCCGACCCGATCCACCGACGACGATAACCCGCCCGGGCTGCCGACGGCGCCCGAGGCCAAGACCAGCAAGACCAAGACCATGACCCTGTCCATGCCGCTACGCATCCTGATCGCCGCCGCCCTGCTCGGCGCCGGCTTGACCGGCGTCGCGCTCGCCCCGCGAGCTGCCGACAAGGCCGAGGCGCCGACGCCCCGCCCGGCGCTGACCGTCACCGTCGAAACGCCCGTCACGCAGCCGCTGCGCATCTCCTTGCACGCCAACGGCAACATCATGGCATGGCAGGAAGCCAGCATAGGCGCCGAGATCGGTGGGCTGCGGCTGCAGGAGGTCAGGGTGAACGTGGGCGACACGGTCAAGGCGGGACAAGTGCTCGCAACGTTCGCCGCCGAGACTGTGAGAGCCGACATCGCGCAAGCGCGGGCGGCGCTCGAGGAGGCGAGGGCCAGTGCCGCCGAAGCGCAGGCCAATGCCGAGCGCGCGCGCTCGCTGCAATCGTCCGGCGCACTGAGCGAAGCCCAGATCCAGCAATACCTGACCGCCGGCCAGACGGCCCAAGCGCGCGTGGAATCGGCGCGCGCCGCGCTTGCCGCGCAGGAACTGCGGCTGAAGTTCACCGAAGTGCGGGCGCCGGACCACGGGGTGATCTCTGCCCGCACCGCCACGGTCGGCGCTGTCGTGAACCCGGGCACCGAACTCTTCCGCATGATCCGGCAGGGCCGCCTCGAGTGGCGCGCCGAGGTCACGTCTGCCGAAGTCGGGCGCATCCGCGTGGGCGGCCCCGTGAGCGTCATGGCGGCCAGCGGCGAACGACTGCAAGGCAAAGTCAGGGCGATCGGCCCCACCGTCGATCCCCAGACCCGCAATACCCTGGTCTACGTCGACCTGCCCGGTACTGATGCCGCCCGCTCCGCGGCCAAGGCCGGCATGTTCGCGCGGGGCGACTTCGATCTCGGCAGCGCGCCGGCGTTGACCGTACCTCAGCAGTCCGTGGTCATGCGGGAGGCATTCAACTACGTATTCGTGGTGGGCCCGGACAACCGGGTCGCCCAACGCAAGGTCCGCACCGGCCGACGCGATGGCGACCGCGTCGAGATCCTGGAGGGCTTGCAGCCCGATGCACGCATCGTCGTGCGCGGCGCTGGCTTCTTGACCGACGGAGACTTGGTGCGCGTGGTCGATGCGCCCGCCCCGCCAGCACCCTCCCTCGCCCGCTGAAAGAGGGAACGCCGCGATGAATGTATCGACCTGGTCCATCCGCAACCCCATCCCAGCGGTCATGCTGTTCGTGTTGCTCACCTTTGCCGGCATGATGTCTTTTCATGCCATGAAGGTGCAGAACTTCCCCGACATCGACCTGCCCATGGTGATGGTCACGGCCGCCCTGCCGGGCGCCTCTCCCGGGCAGTTGGAAAACGACGTCGCACGCAAGCTGGAAAACTCCATCGCGACACTGCAGGGCCTCAAGCACCTCTACACGAAGATCCAAGACGGCACCGTCACCCTCACCGCCGAGTTTCAGTTGGAAAAGCCGCTACAGGAAGCGGTCGATGATGTCCGCTCGGCCGTTTCCCGCGTGCGGGCCGACATGCCCGCCGACCTGCGCGATCCCGTCATCAACAAGGTCGACCTCGCCGGACAACCCGTCCTCGCCTTCACGGTGCGCGCTGCCAGCATGGACGACGAGGCGCTTTCCTGGTTCGTCGACAACGAGGTCGCGCGCAGGCTGTTGGCCGTCCCCGGCGTCGGCGCCGTCAACCGGGTGGGCGGGGTCACGCGCGAAGTGCGGGTCTCCCTCGATCCGCAACGCCTGCAAGCGCTGGGCGCCTCGGCCGCCGACATCTCGCGCCAATTGCGGCAAGTACAGCTCGAGAGCTCGGGCGGACGCACGGACATTGGCGATGCCGAACAGCCCGTGCGTACGCTCGCGAACGTCCGCAGCGCGGAAGAGCTGGCCGACCTGCGCCTGGTACTGAGCGACGGCCGCGCCATCCGCCTGGCCGACGTCGCGACCGTCAGCGACACCATCGCCGAGCGCCGTTCCGCCGCGCTGCTCGACGGCAAACCCGTGGTGGGCTTCGAAGTCTCCCGCAGCCGCGGGGCAAGCGAACTGGACGTGGCCGAAGGCGTGTACCGGGCGCTCGACGAACTCAAGGCCCAACGCGCTGACCTGGAGATCAATGAGTCCTTCAACTTCGTCACGCCCGTAGAAGAAGATTACGAAGGCTCCATGCGCCTGCTCTATGAGGGTGCGCTGCTGGCGGTATTGGTCGTCTGGCTGTTCCTGCGCGACTGGCGCGCCACGCTGATCTCCGCCATCGCGCTGCCCCTGTCGGTCATACCCGCCTTCGCCGGCATGTATTTCTTCGGGTTCTCGATCAACCTGGTCACGCTGCTTGCCTTGTCGCTGGTGGTTGGCATTTTGGTGGACGATGCCATCGTTGAAGTCGAAAACATCGTGCGCCACCTGCGCATGGGCAAGACCCCGTTCCAGGCCGCCATGGAGGCGGCGGACGAAATCGGGCTCGCCGTGATCGCCACTACCTTCACCCTCATCGCGGTATTCCTGCCCACGGCCTTCATGAGTGGCATTGCCGGGCGGTTCTTCAAGCAATTCGGATGGACGGCTGCACTGGCGGTGTTCGCCTCGCTCGTCGTCGCCCGGGTCCTCACCCCCATGATGGCGGCCTACCTGCTCAAGCCCGCAGTCGAGCCGGGCAAGGAGCCGCGCTGGCTGAAGACCTACATGCGCTGGGTGGCCGCCTGCATGCGGCACCGCTGGCTCACCATGCTGGGCGCCGCGCTGTTCTTCATCTTGTCCGTCGCCATGATTCCGCTGTTGCCTGCGGGGTTCATGCCCGCCGACGACAACTCGCAGACCCAGGTCGCCATCGAGCTGACGCCCGGCTCGACGCTGGCCCAGACCCTGGAAGCCGCCGAACTGGTTCGGCAACGCCTGGTCCGCGTCCCCCACGTGCGCAGCGTCTACACCACCATCGGCGGTGGCGCCGCGGGCGGCGACCCCTTCGCGATGAGCGGAGCGGCCGAAGTCCGCAAGGCCACGCTCACGATTCAACTCGATCCGCGCTCCGAACGCCCCGAGAAACAGCAGATCGAAGAGCAGATCCGCGCGACGCTGCAGGAAGTCCCTGGCATCCGCACCCGCGTCGGCCTCGGAGGCGGCCATAACAAATACGTACTGGTCTTGACTGGCGATGACCCCGACGCGCTGAATGAAGCCGCCCTCGCCGTCGCCAAAGAGCTGCGCACCATCCCCGGTGTCGGCAACATCGCCTCCACAGCCAGCCTGATCCGGCCGGAGATCGCGGTCCGGCCCGATTTCGCGCGCGCCGCGGACTTGGGCATCACAAGCAGCGCCATTGCCGACACCTTGCGCATCGCCACGGTGGGCGACTACGACATCTCGCTGCCCAAGCTCAACCTCTCGCAACGCCAGGTGCCCATCGTGGTCCGCCTCGACGAGGCGGCGCGCACCGACCTTTCCGTGCTGGAGCGCCTCTCCGTTCCAGGCGCGCGCGGCCCCGTCATGCTAGGGCAAGTGGCCGACCTATCATTCTCCGCAGGCCCCGCCGTCATCGACCGCTACGACCGCTCGCGCAACATCAATTTCGAGATCGAACTCGCGGGCATCGACCTCGGCGAGGTCGCCAAGCGTGTCGCGGAGCTACCTGCCATCCGGAACCTACCCGCCGGCGTGCGCCAAGCCACCGTGGGCGACGCCGAAATCATGGGCGAGCTGTTCCAAAGCTTCGGCCTGGCCATGCTCACGGGCGTGCTGTGCATTTATATCGTGCTGGTCCTGCTCTTCAAGCACTTCCTGCACCCCGTGACCATCCTCGCCGCCCTGCCGCTATCGCTCGGGGGCGCCTTCGTCGGCCTGCTGATCGCCAACAAAAGCTTCTCCATGCCGTCGCTGATCGGCCTGGTGATGTTGATGGGCATCGCCACGAAGAACTCCATTCTCTTGGTGGAATATGCGCTGCTCGCACGCCGCGGCCACCCTGCCACCGACGCCCGACCCGCAGTGCCTGGGATGAGCCGTTGGGATGCGCTGCTGGACGCGTGCCACAAGCGGGCACGCCCCATCATCATGACGACCATGGCGATGGGCGCCGGCATGCTGCCCATCGCCATCGGCTACGGCGCGGCCGACCCGAGCTTCCGCTCGCCCATGGCGATCGCGGTGTTGGGCGGCTTGATCACCTCGACCTTCCTGAGCCTCCTGGTGATACCAGTGGTGTTCCTGTTCGTCGACGATTTCACCCAGTGGGCGGTACGCCTGGTTAGGCGGGAGAAGCCGCAGGCAGGCGAATCCGGTTGATGCCTGCCCCGATGATGCGCTCAGCCCCGCGCGGGGCGCCCACCGGCGCCTGCCATCTGCGCGACGGCCCGCATGCATGCTAGGACGAAGCCCTTCAGGAAGCGCGCGACGCCCGACATCCTGAAATGCACGCCGTGGCGGTAGATGTCCTTGAGCGCCGCGGCGAAGTACCGCAGGAACAATTTTCGGTCGATGCGGCTCAAGGCCCACAGGTGGGTGTTGATCTTGCACCTCAGGAGCTGCCGCTCCACCTTGGCGTCCGCCCAGGCGCCGACCTTGTCGTTCAGCCACTCGAAGATCGGGAAATGCACGAACAGCCGTTCGTCCCTGACGGCGATGTCCTGCCCGTCGCGCTCCTGCCTATAGTAGTAATAGCACTCCGGGATCACCGACATGCGCTTGACGCGCGACAACACCTCGAACTGGAACGGCAAATCGTCGAACCGCGGGATGTGCTCGGGGAACTCGATGCCGTTCCCGGCCAGGAATTCCCTGCGGTAGATCCGGCGCCAGATGGTCGGCTTGACCGCCAGGTAGGAAGTGACGTCGTCCACCAAGCCATGGGTCCCGCCGCCTGACCTCCCCCCCCAGGCAGTGGAATACAGCTCCTGGCGCCCGGAATCTTCGTACGCCTCGATATAGCCGCACTGCGCGACGTCGGCGGCATTGAGCACCGCCGAGCGGTAAAGCGCCTCGAACATTTCCGTATCGACCCAGTCGTCGCCGTCGACGAAGGCAACGTATTCGCCCTGGGCGATGCGGGCACCGGCATTGCGAGCGCTGGCGCAACCCCCATTGGGTTTGTGCAATACCTTGACCCGGCCAGGGTATTTCTCTGCCCACTCGTCCAGGCGGGCGCCGGTCGCGTCAGGCGATCCGTCATCGACGGCGATGATTTCCAAAGACGCCAATGTCTGGTCCACGAGCGACTGCAGGCATCGATCGATCCAGGGCAACACCTTGTAGGCAGGCACGACCACCGAGACCTCGTATGCCGGTGCGTCCCCGCACCAGGCAATGGGATCGGCCCGGCCGGCGACGCGCCAGTGCAGGCTCCCGACCCGGCCGCGGCACTGCCGGTACACATCGAGCGGATCTGCGTCCAAAGGATCGAAATCGCCGCACAAGTGATCAATGCGGAACCGCCCGAGCAAGCGCACCAGGCCGGCGGCATCGAACAGCGCGGCGTCGACCCGGACCAAGGAAAACGCCTGCAAGGGCGATGCCTCGAGTTCGTCCGTCGATGGGTAAAACATCACCCGCTCGCGCCAGCGGAGCCCCTTGACGTTTGCCAGGCAGGCATCGAGCTCATTTTTCAGGTATCCGTTCGGCTCGACCACCACGATCGTGGCGGTGGGCGAAGCCGTCAGCAGATGCACGATCTCCGCGCCGGACCGGGCGCCGACCAGCAAAATGGCGGCACCAGGCCGCGCGACGCGAAAACCCACGCCGTGATGGCCGGAATGCAGGCGAGAGAGGTCTTCCTCCAGATACTTGGATAGCAAGGGGCCATTCAACAAGGCTTTGAGCCTGTTCGATTCAGCGGATCGCAACATAGTCCGTCCTCCGGCTCAAAATGCAGGGCTCAAGCGCCCCGTGCGGCGGGCGACCCTGGCGAGGACGGCGCGCGCGAGGGTACGCCTAAGCTTCCGGCCGTGCCTCCAGCTGAACAGGAGTCCCAGCGCCCAAAACTTGGCCGTGGGCCGTTCGGACGAATACGCAGTGAGGAAGCGGGCCGCTTTCGCGCGGAAAGCGGAGACGAGTATCGCCTCCCTGCGGTCGATGCCATTCTTCATGCAATAGCGCGCCGCACTGGCATCGATGGCCGCGGCCATTTGCTCGCATGCCGCCCGGAAAAAGCGCCGGCGCGCCTTGTTCAGCGTATTTTTTCCGCACCAGTAGGTCATGCGGGCCGCCATGATCGCGATGTACGCCCGGCCCGCTTCGTCGACGCGGTACTTCTCCATGGCCTCAAAGCCCAGCGCTACCGCCTTGAGGATGTCAAAGCGCCGCTCGCTTTTTTGGTCCGTGATTTTTCCCGGCCGGTTGACGCGGTAGAAGTAACCGGTGGAATCCAGCAACAGGATTTTTCCGGCTGCGGCCAGGACTTCGACGTGCACGGGAAAATCCTCGAAATGCAACCCGAGGGGAAACTCGATGCGTTTCTCGAGCATGAACTCGCGCCGCAGCAACCGGGTATTTGCATTCGGTTCGAAGCGGAACACTTGGGGATCGCGCCGCGCGCTGGTGACGACGCACGAGCGTCCTTGTAAGACCTGGTCCCATATGGGCGCGTCGTAAAAGTCGTGCACCACGTGCGATACGCTGTCGAAAACCATTGAGCGGCACACGGCCACGTCGCATCCCGCGCGCTCGGCCAACAGCGCCAGCTTTCTGTAGCAGGACGCCTCGACCAGATCGTCGCTGTCGCAAAACCCGATGAATTTGCCGCTGGCGTACTTCACGCCCGTCATGCGGGCGGCGGACAAGCCGGCGTTCTCCTGCCGGACGTGCAGGGTCGGCACGGTACTGTTCCGCATCCAGTCGGCGATCCTGGCCGGGCTTGCGTCCGTGCTGCCGTCGTCGACGATGATGATTTCAATGTCTGGCTGCCCATCCGCGGCGATGGAGTCGAGCGTCTCGACTAGCAGGTTCTCCGTATTGAATACGGGAACGATCCACGAAATGAGAGGCGGGTCTGCGCGACCGGACGGACGCCTGTCATTGACTACTTGTTCGCTCATGATTCTCCAGATTTCGGGCAAGGCGCGTTACACATAACCGTCGGGATTCTGCGACTGCCAGCGCCACCCATCACGACACATATCTTCAATACTGCGGCTGGCACGCCAGCCGAGCAGCTCGTTCGCAGCCGAGGGATCGGCCCACATTTGCGCGACGTCCCCGGGCCGGCGGCCGAGGATTTCGTACGGCACGGTCCGGCCCGTGGTCGATTCGAACGCCTTGACCAGTTCGAGCACGCTCGTCCCCCTGCCTGTCCCCAGGTTGAAGGCAAAACACCCCGGCCTCGCCCGGCGCGCGTATTCGACGGCCTTCACGTGGCCATCCGCCAGGTCCGACACGTGCAGATAATCCCGGACCCCGGTTCCGTCAGGCGTCGGATAGTCATTCCCGAACACCAACAGCTTCTCGCGCTTTCCTATGGCAACCTGGGTGATGTACGGGAAGAGGTTATTGGGCGTGCCACGCGGCGACTCCCCTATCTGCCCGCTGGCGTGGGCGCCGATGGGGTTGAAATAGCGCAGGTTTACGGCCGTCCTGCCTGGGTCCGCCGCGCACCAATCGGCGAGCATCGCTTCGACCATGGCCTTGGTCCGCCCGTACGGATTGGTGGGGGCCAGCGGATGGTCCTCCGTGTACGGCAAGGACCTGGGTTCCCCGTACACCGTGGCAGACGAGCTGAACACGATGCGCCTGACCTGGGCCCGCTCCATCGCCTGCAGCAGGACGATGCTTCCGTATACGTTATTGTCGTAGTAGTCCAGGGGCTTGGCCACCGACTCTCCGACAGCCTTCAGGCCCGCGAAATGCACGACGCACTCCACTGGCGCCCCCTGCTCCCGCGCGAGCGAGAACAGGGCATCGAGCACACTTGCGTCTCGGACATCGCCCTCGCGCCAAGTGACGGAACGCCCAGTCAACGCTTCGACCCGGCGCAGCACTCCGGGCGAACTATTGCAAAAATTGTCCAGCACGATCGGGTGGTACCCGGCCGCGAGAAATTCCACGAGCGTATGGGAGCCGATGTAGCCAGCCCCTCCAGTGACGAGTACAGAGGTTTTCATTGGAAGCTGTCGGCGATGAGCGGATGGACGATGTGCATTCCTACAGGAACACACCGGGGGGCGGTTGGCGGTCGAACAGGCGCGCGGATTTCAACGCGGACAGCAACATGCTGCACCGCGCTCGCCCCTTGCGCGTCGCTAGACCGATCAACATCAAGGCGGACGTAAGCAGATAGGGCTTGAGCCGCACCAGGGCGTTCTCGCCGTACCGGAAATACACGACGAACAGGTTCCGGAACATATAAAAACCCTTCCAGGAATCCAAGGCATGCTGCTGCACGAACTCGAGCTGCCGGACCATCACTGCGTCGCGCACCGCGAAGATCCGATAACCAGCACGCCGGATGCGGAGCGCATAATCGACGTCGTCGTAGAAGATGAAATAGCGCGCATCCGGATACCCCACGACGTCGACGACGGAACGGTGCACCATGAACCCCTCGAATGCGACGTTCTCCACCTCGAGCACGGGCGGCATCTGCGAGCGCACGCGGAAGGCCTGCTCGACCGAACGCGTCTTGCTGTGGACCACGAACGGGTTTCTCAAATCGAACTTGATGGCGGAACGCTCGACCAGGTCTCCGTTCGGCCTCGTGCGCACGGCGATCATCGCGGGATCCCCGCGCTCGATCAGCCGCTGGGCGCACTCTGGCTCCGGAACGACGTCGTCGTCCATCAGCCAGATCCATTCCCACCCGGCTTCGTGCGCCAGCTGGACGCCGAGCGCAAACCCGCCCGCCC
>NZ_JADGHH010000150.1 GCF_019689535.1 Pigmentiphaga sp. | reverse complement strand
CCATGCCGGCGTTGTTGATCAGGATGTCGATCTGCCCGCGGCCCCACACGGTCTGCAAGACCTGCTTCAGGCGTGCCGCGAATTCGGCGAAGCTGCCCGACTGGCCGACGTCCAGCTGCAATGCAACGGCCCGCTGCCCCAGGGCCTCGACCTCGCGCACGGCGGACTGGGCCTCGTCCCCGCGGCTGCGATACGTCAGCACGATATCGACGCCGTCGCGGGCCAAGTGCAGGGCCGCATTGCGGCCCAGGCCGCGGCTGCCGCCGGTGATGAGGGCGACACGAGAAGTTGAGGTAGTCATGACATTGCTCTCCATGGTGATTGACCTGGAAAGCACTTTATTTGATGACAATCACAACAAAAATCGCCAAAATTCACCTTCACTATCCAGAATAGATTGACAATGGACCTCGACGCCCTGCGCATCTTCCTGCACGTTGCCGAAACCGCCAGCTTCACCCAGGCGGCGGACCGGATGGGCCTGACCCGGGCACGGGTGTCGGCCGTAGTGCAACGGCTCGAGGCAGAGTTCGGCACGCGCCTTTTCCACCGCACCACGCGCACCGTGCAAATCACGGACGATGGCCGCCTGCTGGCCGAGCGTGCGCAATCGTTGTTGGGGGAAGCCGAAGAGGTCCAAAGCCTGTTCCAGCGGCAGCCTGCTGCACTACAGGGCAAGATCCGCGCGGACGTGCCCCTGTTGATGGCATCACGCGTAATCATTCCGCGGCTGCCCGAGTTCCTCGCCCGCCATCCCCGGCTGGAGGTGGACCTGAGCAGCACCGATCGCCGCGTCGACCTCGTGCGCGAAGGCTTCGACTGCGTGGTGCGGGTCGGCGCATTACAAGACTCCGGGCTGGTCGCCCGCCGGCTGGGCGAGCTGCCGCAGTCCAACTTCGCCTCCCCTGCGTATCTTGAGCGCTTCGGCACCCCGCACAGCCTGGAAGACCTGGCTCATCACCGGCTCGTGCGCTATGCCGCAGACCTAGGGGGCGGCCCCGCCGCCTTCGAATACATGGAAGGCGGGACGCTGCGCACCCTTCCCATGGCCGACGTCGTCACCGTCAACAACAGCCTGGCTTACGAGGCCGCCTGCCTCGCCGGGCTGGGCATTGTCCAGGCGCCCGTCTCCAGCCCCAGGCGGGACCTCCTCGCCACCGGCCAACTCGTCGAGATCCTGCCCCACTGGCGCCCGCCGGCCTTGCCGGTCACCCTCCTCTATCCCCACCGGCGGCACGTGCCGCGCCGGGTCCAGGCCTTCATGGATTGGCTTGCAGAGGTCGTGGAGCAAAGCCTACCCGGCGCTCGCGAGGCCTGAGCCGGACGATCTATCCGGCGCGCCTGGAGCGCGCGTCACCGTACGGCCCCAAGCTTTCCGCTCTCAGGAAAGCTGGAAAAAATCCGTGGCCCGGCGCGGGGCCTCTCCTTATATTTTCGGTACCCGCAGTCATCCGGGAAGGCCCGCGCGCCCTCCCTCCACGAGGTTTGCCCAACGATGTTTCTCGACCTGGAAACCGCCACCGACTACCGAAGAGGCCTGTTCAATGCCATTGTCGCGCCTCGCCCCATAGGGTGGATCAGTACCCTCGACCGTGCCGGCCGGGCCAACCTGGCTCCCTTCTCGCATTTCAACCTGGTCTCGACCGCTCCACCGGTGCTGATCTTTTCGTGCAATGCGGCGGCCGACCGGCCCGAGAAAGATACCGTGGCCAATGTGCGCGCCACCGGCGAATTCGTCGCCAACCTGGCCACTTGGGACCTGCGCGAGGCAATGAACAAGACCTCGCTAAACCTTCCGCCGGGCGTCGACGAGTTCGAATTCGCCGGGCTGGAAAAGTTGCCGAGCATGAAGGTGGCACCGCCGCGCGTTGCAGCATCTCCCGCCCACCTGGAGTGCCGCTTGCTGCGCATCGTCGAGATCGAACCGACCCGCAGCGGCGAAACGCATAGTTCCGTCGTATTCGGCAGCATCGTCGCCGTGCACCTGGATGACGAGTACGTCGACGCGCAAGGGCGCTTCGACGTCGCGCGCGCCCTGCCACTGACCCGGCTCGGCGGCGCCCAATATGCGACGGTCGGCGAACTGGTCGAGATGCCGCGCCCCAGTCCTCCCCATCCTTGAAACGAACGCCCGAATCGAGCCATGAACGCACCCAATCCCAATATGGCGCCCGACGCGGACCTCATCATTTACCCCGAAGCCGCGACGGCCGGCGAACCTCAAGTCGGCCGGGCGCAAAACTTCAGCGTGGAATGGATCAACCACGCGCAGCCCCGCACGGCAGAGAGCCCGCACGAGCTGCTGCTACTCCTTCCCGGCGCAGGGGCCAGGATCGAACACGGCAGCAGCACGACCGAGGCACCGGGACGCTCGCTGTGCATCATCCCCGCGGGACGCTGCACGATCACCCTCCACGAGCCTGCGCTCGGCATCCTGATCGCAAGCACCCGGAATGACCTCCGCGCGTCGGACTACCTCAACGCACGCGCCCACGACCCGCGCATCGTCCCGTCGACGCCCGCCTTCCGGCTGCGCGCCGGAGCCCGCGGCGTACGCGTCGTGTCCATCGACGACGTGTCCGCGCCACCAGACAACCCGCGCCTCAAGATGTTCCAGACCGACACGCTGAGCATCAATTGGGTGGAGTACGACGGCCCGCGCGACCGCACCAAGCTGAGCCCGCACAGTCACGCCGATTTCGAGCAAGGCTCGCTGGCGATCGAAGGCCACTTCATCCACCACCTGCGCACGCCCTGGGGCACCAACGCGAACCTCTGGCGGGACGATGAACACCGGCCGGCCCCACCCCATTCACTATTGGTCATCCCGCCAGGCCTCATTCACACGACCGAAGGCGTGGGTGCGGGCTACCACCTGCTGATCGACATCTTCTCGCCGCCCAGGCGGGACTTCATCGCCAAGGGGTGGGTTTCGAACTCGGCAGATTACGAGGATCCGTCCCGGCCGGCGCCCTGAACCCCGGCCGGCAGCCACGACAACGACAGGGAGACAACCATGACGCAATCCATGCACCGTCCGCCGAACCCCGATCGTCGCAGACACCTGCACCCTGGCGCCCGATGCACGTGGTGGAGCACAGCGCTGCGCCGCCTCGCGGCGTCCGGCACGTTGGCCGTCGCATTCGGCGCCCATGCGCAGGGCCCGGCCTCGGCACCTCCGCTCACCATGGTCATTGGCTATCCGCCCGGTGCCATCGTCGATACCGTCGCGCGCCAGCTGGCCAGTGAGTTGGGCCCCATCCTCGGGCGCACCATCGTTCCGGAAAACAAGGGTGGCGCGGCAGGCGCCGTCGCAGGCGCGCAAATCGCCAAGACGCGGCCGGACGGGAACACCATCCTCTTCACCGCCTACACTTCGCTCCAAGTCGCCGCGGCGCTCGACCGAAGCCTGCCCTTCGACCCGGTCAACGACTTGCTGCCCGTCGCCTCCGTGGGCCGGCCCACGACGCTGCTGGTCGTCCCGACTGACTTTCCCGCGAAGACCTTCGATGAGTTCCTGCAACTGGTAAGGAGCCAGCCCGGCAAGTTCAATTTCGGCACCAGCGGCATCGGCTCTCCCAATCACTTCGCCCTGGAACACCTGAACGCCGCGTTCGGCCTCAAGATGGCGGCCGTACCGTACAAGGGCGCGGCGCAGATGCTGACCGACATGCTGGGCGGGCGCGTGCAGGCCATCTTCAGCTCCACGTCGCTGGCTGCAGGCCACCTGCAGAGCGGCGCGGTGCGCGCCTTGGCCATCGGCTCACCCGACCCCAGCCCGGACTTCCCCAATCTGCCGGTCATCGCGCAGCAGGGCGCGCCCGGATTCAATGCAGCGGGCGCCCTGGGGGTCTTCGCGCCCCCCGGAACGCCGTCGGACGTCGTCCAGCGAATCAATGCCGCCGTCCAACAAGCGCTCGACAACCCCGCCACGCAACAAAAGCTGCGCAAGGAAGGCATCGTGATCGACAAGCTCGACGCGACGGCGTTCGCCGATAAATATCGGCGCGAGGCTAAGCAGATTGCCGACTTCATCCGTGAACACGGGCTCAAGCTCAACTAACGCCATGGCGGCGCGCAGCGCGGACAGCCGATGCCGCGCGCCGCGTCAGGTATGCTGCATCGCATGACTGCCGCCAAGAGGACTTCCGCGACATCCCCCGGTTCCGGAGCGCCTGCCCCCCGCCCCCAGGCCGGCATCCGGAGCGTAGAACGCGCCATCGAACTGCTGCAGGCGCTCAACCGACAGCCTGTCTCCACCATCGACGATCTCTACCGCCGCACGGCCATCCCTAAGGCCACCATCGCGCGGCTCCTGCGCACGTTCGAAGCCAAAGGCCTCGTCGCCCAATCCGTGCGATTCGGCGCCTACTACCTGGCCGCCGGCGTCAGCTCGCTGAACTGCGGCTACGTGCACGGTCCGCGCATCATCGAAGTCGCAGCGCCGCTGTGCGACGAGCTCACGCGCGAAATCAAATGGCCCACGACCCTGGCCTTGTTCGACGTCGATGCGATGGTGGTCCGCTACAGCACCATCCCGCAATCGCCGCTCTCACTCCTGCACTCCTCGATCAACCTGAGGCGAAGCATGGTCGGCCGCGCGCTCGGGCGAGCCTACCTCGCCTTCTGTTCGCCGGAAGAACGCGAGGTGATCCTGAGCGTCGTGCGCCAAAGCGGACGCGAAGAAGACCGGCTCGCCCACGCACCGCAAGAGCTGGATCGCATCCTCGAGCTCACGCGCATGCGCGGCTACGCGCTCAGGGACCCGGAATACAGCAAGCAATCCTGCACCATGGCCATTCCTGTCCGGCAAGGCGACGCCACCGTCGCCACCCTGGGGTTGACCTGGTTTTCCTCGGTCTTGACGCCCGAGCAGGCCGTGGAGCGGTATTTGGAGAGACTGCGCACGACCGCGGACCGGATTTCCGCAATATTGAACGGTTCGACCGACCGGTAGGCTCGCTTCCCGCCAGGGGCGCTTCGCCGCATGCGGCGGGCACGAAACGTGCGAGGGGCAAGGACATCGCCGCCCATGCCGACTCGCCATGCCCGACCTCATCGATGCTCTCCAATGGCCAGCCATGGCCGCCTCCCTGGCGGCTGCGTGGCTCGTCGCATCCCGCAAGAAGCACCGGCGCAACCTGGGATTCTGGGTATTCCTGCTGAGCAACGTCCTCTGGATGATCTGGGGGCTGCACGATGAGGCGTGGGCCTTGATCGCGCTGCAGGTGGGGCTAGGCCTGCTGAATGTGCGGGGGGTCAAGAAAACGGAGGAGGAAAACGCCTCCCCATGACCCGCCCCCCAGATTCATGCCGGAACGGTTATCTCGGCATTGAACACGAATTCCTCCGGCACGTCCGGGCCCCATGCGTATAGGGAATCTTCTGCCGGGTGGTCGCCTGCCGGCCACTCCTGGCCCGCGGCAATGTAGTCAATGTCGAAGGAATACTCGGCGTAGCTTCCCCATGGATCCCGCACGTAATAGAAGTAATTCGACCCCAGGACGTGCCGCCCCAAGCCCCAGCCTTCGCGGTAACCTGCCCGCACCATTTGCTGGGCGCCTTGGCCCACCTCATCGATCGAGGGGACGCACCAACTCGTGTGGTGCAAGCCGCCCCCGCCGGACTTCGCGAGCGCGATCAAATGGTGGTCGCTCCCATGCGGCGTATGCAAGAACGCAATCAGCGACCCCGAGCGGTCCGACAACCTCAACCCCAGGATGCCCTCGTAGAACTCACGTGCCTTGTCCACATCGGCAGTGAACATCAGCACATGGGACAGGTGCCGCGGCTGTACGCGCTGCTGTTTGCTGCGAGGCTTCGCCCGCCCAGCCCGGGTGCCGGGGGGAACTCTCTCGGCCCAAACCCGGACGGGGAGCACTTGGCGGCGACACGCAATTGAATGGGCAGCCCATCCGGCCCCTGGACCCACAAGGCGTCGCCCAAGGCATCCCGCCCTGCGCCAGCAGGCGGCGTGATGAGAGGCACATTCCGCTCGGCGAAAAGCTGCGCAAAGCGCCGGAAGTCCTGGGGGTAAACGCCGAAGGTAAGCCATCGCAGCCGCTTGGGGTTTCCAGCGTCATGCACAATGCGACCCCAGCGATGAGAATGGTGATACGTGTACAGGGACAGCCAGCCATCCTCCTCGTCGCGCACGTTCAAGCCAAAGTTCTCGTAGAAGTGTCGCGCGACGACCAGGTCCGGCACGCTGAACACGAACTCGTCCACTGAGTGCACCGCAAGCAGGTTGCTATCAGCAGAATGCGAGAAACTCATCAATGTCTCCTTCTGGATTCCCCGAAGCGCCCTCGCGCGGGCCGGGGCAGCATGGCGCCGGCCAGTCCTGCGCCCGCTGGAGCGGATCGAGGAAGAACGCGCCTACATCAGACAACGCGCTGTGTCTGCGTACCCAACGGGCCGCCCGAAAGCGACATCACATCCCCCCGCCGCAGGAACTGGGGAGGCTTCATGCCGAGGCCCACCCCTTCCGGCGTGCCGGTGATCACCACATCCCCCGGAAGCAGGGTCATGAACTGGCTCAGGTAGGAAACGATCTCGGCGACCGAGAAGATCATGTCTGCTGTATTGCTCTTCTGCACCGTCTTGCCGTTGACCTTGAGCTCCAGCGGCACGTCCTGCGGGTTGGAGAGTTCGTCGGCCGTCACCAGCCACGGCCCGAGAGGCCCAAAGCCGTCGAAACTCTTGCCCTTGCCCCATTGCCCGTTGCGATGGATTTGCCAATCGCGCTCGGAAACGTCGTTCGCCAGGCAGTAGCCGGCGACGTGCTTGAGCGCATCGTCGACGGAAACTTGGCGCGCGGTCGTGCCGATCACCACGCCCAGTTCGATCTCCCAATCGGCCGTTTCAGCGCCCTCGGGCAACACGACGTTATCGTTCGGCCCGGCCAACGACGTAATGGCCTTGGCAAAAACCACCGGTTCATCGGGAATTTCCATCCCGGACTCCAAGGCATGCTTGCGGTAGTTCAGCCCGATGGCAACGAACTGGCGAACGCCGGCAACAGGCGTGCCGATGCGGCTGTTCTCCGGCACGAACGGCATCCGCTCAAGGTCTATCGCTGCGATGGCATCCAGTTTTTCCGGAGACAGCCACTCTGGCGTCCAGTCGGGCACGAGCAACGACAGATCCCTCATCCGCCCCTGCTTGTCCAGGGCGCCGGCTTTCTCTGCCCCAACGGGGCCGTGACGTAGCAGTTTCATCGTCTGGTTCCTTCAATCTTTCGAAAGACACTCCTATTGGGTCCACTTTGCGCCGGTCACCGTACGTGCGGCCCCTTGCACCGGCACTAGGCGAACCTGGGGAATAGCTTCAACGCATTGCGCCGCATGCCGTCCGCGCTGAGCTCTGGCGGCAACGAACGACTGTTGTCCAACTGTTCGGCCAGCGCCTTGACCAGCGCTTCCGGCGTATACGGCCAATCACTGCCGTACAGGATGTGGCCCGGATCGGCTATCTGCAGCAATGGCAAGACCTGGCGCGGCAACGGAAACCCCGCGAGGTCGTAATAGAGCTCGCGCAGCGTTGCATAAAAACGCGGCACGTCCAGCTTCTCTCGCAGGCCCAAGGCTGGAGAAAGCCCCGCGACGCGGTCTGCGAGGACTGGGATCGTGGCGCCCGCGTGGGGCACGATGATCTTGATGTTGGGATACTTCGCCAGCGTCCCGGAGAGGATCAGGTTGAATACGGCCCGGGTCGTCTCGAACATGAACTCGATCATGGGAAACGGATAGTCGATCGGGGGGAGCAAGGCCGGATCCTGGCCGCTGCAGCACGGGCAGTACGGATTCGTGGGATGTATGAAAATCCGCGCACTGCGCCGGTCCAGTTCCGCAAAAACCGGATCCAGCCTCTTATCCCCGAGATAGACACCATTATGGTTGCTTTGAACGACGACGCCGTCGGCCTTCAGCACATCGAATGCATATTCGATTTCTTTCAACGAGCCGTCTATCTCCGGCAAAGGCAGCGACGCGAACATGCCGAAGCGCCGGGGAAAGGCCTGCATGGCCTTGGCCCCTTCCTCATTGACATAGCGCGCCAGGCCGCGGGCCGCGGCATCATCGCCAAAGTGCAGGCCCGGGGCGGAGATAGAAAGAATGGATGACGCGATCCCGTTGCGGTCCATCATCTCGATATGCTGCTGGACGCTCCACGCCGGGATCCCAGGCATGCCGGAAGGCTTCGAGTGACCTGCTTCGACAAGCGCAGCGCGATACTTTTCCGGCAGGTAATGCGCATGCACGTCGATCCGGCGCGGCGCGTCCGCCGCCCTCGCCGAGAGCGCGGGAAACGACGTCCCGGCCGTGGCAGCGATCAGCGCTGCGCTATTCGCCAAGAAAGCGCGCCTACCTTTTCCGTGTCGTGCATTCATGATGGCTTACCTCCTCCTTTGATCCATGTCGATTTGTTCACTGCCTCTGCCGCCTCAACACCCGGCATCACCTGACCAGACAACGAGGGGCGGGCGGCTCGTTATCTGCGTGTAGCCGCCGCTGTAGAACACGAGCGGCCGACGCTCCCTGCCAAGTTCCAAGTGCTCGACCTCGCCTACGTACAGCAGGTGGTCTCCCGCCTCATGGACATGGACGGTTCTCAACACAAGCTGCGCAAGACTGTCTCGTATCAAGGGGATGCCCCTGTGATATTCGAACGGCGGCTCAATGCTTGCAGCGGGGCGTCCCCCAAAGTGGTCGCTCAGCGCTTTCTGGCTTTCCACCAGGAAGCTCACGCCGAACCGATCCCCTTGCGATATCGCCGAGGTGAACTTGCTCACGCGGCGCACGGCAATCGCGGCCAGGGGAGGATCGGCGTCTGTCAATGTAGTTGGAACATGAGTCATGCTGCTTCTAGTTCACTATGCACATGGATAACGGTCGTTTCCTTCTCTGGATTCAGCCAAACG
>NZ_JADGHH010000149.1 GCF_019689535.1 Pigmentiphaga sp. | reverse complement strand
CCCAGGGATTGCGCGAAGCGGAGCTCGCGTCGGGGCTGGGGAGCATGCGTCCGTGGGGGCCGGGGCGCGCGCAAACCCCTCCGGCATGGCGCGAAGCGTTACAAGCGCATTGGTCGCCGGAGCCGTCCGGGGCGTATAGATACGGACATCGGAAGCCGGGCACCGGACTTGCTGGCGCTCGACGCCAGATGTCGTTGTGTCAGGAGCCGATATTGACGAACATACGTCCCTATTCCCTCACCCCCGCGGCTGCAGTGGCCGCCGCGCCCGAGAAAACAGCCGTGCAGCCACGGCGCCACCCCGAGGGCGTTCCCCTTGACAACCGGGCCGCGGAACTCGCCGCGGGCTTGCAAGCCGAGCCGGCGCGCATCGATCCAAAATTCCTTTACGACGCACAAGGCTGCGTGTTGTTCAACGCCATCTGCGAGCTGGAGGAGTACTACCCCACGCGGACCGAGCGCGCCATTTTCGAAGCCCACCGGGCAGCCATCGTGCGTTCCTTGCCTGCCAGCGTGCAATGGGTGGACCTTGGATGCGGCGATTGCGCCAAATCCCGCGATTGGCTCCCCCACGTCGATGCCTGCCGCTATGTGGGCGTGGACATTGCCGCCGATTGGGTACGCCGCGAGGTGGCCGCACTGGGCCGTCACTTTCCCCAGATGCCGTGCGAGGCGATGGAGGCGGATTTTTCCGGGGAATTCGACCTGCACGGTGCGCTGGTCGACCTGCATGAGCATCCCCCCGTCTTTTTCTATCCAGGCTCGTCCATCGGCAACTTCTCGCCCGGTCGCGCCGTTGCATTCATGGCGGCCATCGGCCGCGAAGCTGGCGCCCGGGGGTGCCTGCTGATCAGCGCCGACCTGCGCAAGGATCGCCAGACGATGGAGCGGGCCTATGCGGACGACTTGGGCGTGACCGCAGCCTTCAACCGGAATGTGCTGCGGGTGTGCAACCGCGTGCTGGGCACCGACTTCCAACCGGCGGATTTCGCGCACGAGGCGATCTTCGATGCCGAGCGTGGGCGGATAGAGATGCGGCTGCGGGCCCGAAAGCGCGTCCGGGTCCGGTGGGGCGCCATGGGCCGCACGTTCCAGCCCGGCGATGCGATCGTCACCGAGCATTCCTACAAATACACGCCCGAACAGTTTGACGGCATGCTGGCCGAAGCCGGATTCTCCGTGCGCAGCATGTGGACCGATCCGCGCGCCTGGTTCGGCGTATTCCTGGCACAGCGATGAACGCGCGCGACGCAACGAATTGGCAGGCCCTGTTGGCGCGCCGCTTCGTCGCCGTGCGCGATGCGACCCTCGCCATGCTGCACGGGTTGTCGGCGGAAGACTGCATGCTGCAATCCATGGCGGAGGCCAGCCCGGTCAAATGGCACCTTGGCCACGTTGCATGGTTCTTCGAGACTTTTGTGCTCGAACCCAGGCTGCCCGGGCACGAACCGTTCGATCCGGCCTTTCGGGAGCTGTTCAATTCCTATTACGTGGGCGTTGGCGCACGCCATCCGCGCGGCGAGCGGGGATTGTTGTCCCGCCCGTCGCTCGAGCGGGTGCTTGCCTATCAGCGATCGGTGTCGGAGCGCCTGCTGGCATGGATGGGCGAAGAGGCCCTGCCGGCCGAGGCGCTCGACCTGATCGAGCTCGGCCTGCAACATGAACAGCAGCACCAGGAGCTGATCGCCACGGACCTCAAGCACCACCTTTGGTGCAACCCCTTGCTCCCGGCGTGGGGCAGTGTGCCGGAGGGCCGGACCGAGGTCGCTCCGGGGCCGCTCCGGTTCCGCCGCTATGACGCGGCCTTGGTCGGGATCGGCCATGCCGGGGACGGATTCGCGTTCGACAATGAATCCCCCCGGCATCGCGTTTGGACCGAAGCATTCGAATTGGCGGACAGGCCTGTGTCGAACGGCGAATACTTGGCTTTCATCCGCGACGGCGGCTACGAGCGCCCGGATCTGTGGCTGTCCGACGGATGGGATGCCCGCTGCCGGCAAGCCTGGGACATGCCGCTGTATTGGCTGCGCAGGGCAGGCGATTGGTACTGCTACACGAGCTTTGGCGTGCAGTCGCTCGACGAGGCCGAACCGGTCTGCCACTTGAGCTACTACGAGGCGGATGCCTATGCGCGGTGGGCGGGGGCGCGTTTGCCCACCGAACAGGAATGGGAGCGCGCGGCTGCGGAGGCGGGCATCGAAGAGGGCGACTTCGCGGAGGCAGGCGTGTTCCACCCCCGGCGCCTGCGGCCCGGGTGCACGGCGTTCCTGGGCGGCGTTTGGGAATGGACCCAGAGCGCCTATCTGCCGTATCCCGGCTTTCGTCCCGCAGCCGGGGCAGTGGGGGAATATAACGGCAAGTTCATGATCAACCAGATGGTGCTGCGGGGTGGGTCATGCGCCACGCCCCGCAGCCACCTGCGCACGACGTACCGGAATTTTTTTCCGCCCGCCTCGCGTTGGCAGTACGCCGGCTTGCGGCTGGCTCGTTCAGGAGATTCGCATGGCTGACCCCAAACCACGCAAGCCGGAGCGCACGCGCGCGCAGGACGACGTCGGCCAACCCGAGCCGCGGCTGCCCCATGAACACGACGAGTCTCACGACAGCCAGGAAAGCGCCCCGCGCGAGATCATCGAGCAGGCCTATCGGGACGTGCAATCAGGGCAGGAGGATACCGACCTGCGAGCCAGTCGCGGCAAGCGCCAGAAGACGGTGCCGCCCGACGAATCGTGACCTACGCGGCCGGTCAGCGCTGCCCGCCCCGGCCAGCAGGGGCATCGGCGTTGCGGCTGGCGTCGCGCAAGGTCGAGAGCAGGCCCTTGCAATCGGCGTCGCTGCCTGGCCCGGTCTCGACCAGGGGGATCAGTGCCGCGAGCGGATTGATGAAGGCGAGCGCCACGGCCGCGCCGGCACGCGCCAGCAGGCTCGCCTTGTCGATTTCGAAGTCCGGTTTGGCGAAGGTGCCGACGATGTTGATCGGCGAGCGGGCGGCCAGGATGCTCTTGTCCTTGGGCTGAGGCTCCAGGCGCAGGTTCAGCTTTTCGGTCCGGAGGTCGATCGTGCCGCTCCCGTCGATACGCGTATCGTCGGTATCGACGACGAATGCCTGTGCCGTGGCGAGGCCTTGCTTCACGTCGAAGGTTGCTACGGCGCACCGCAGGCGAGTCGCTTCGTCCCCCCCGATCAGGAACCCAAGCGCCTGTCCCGCGTCCAGCCCGATCGCTTCGACCAGCAGGTTCGAGATTTCGCCGCCCGTCACGGCCAGCCCGAGCGACCCGCCTGCGTGGGCGAGCATGGCGCGCACGGAGTTGCCGGTCGTCTTGAGCTTGACGTCGGCGCCTAGCGTACCCTCGCTTTTCTTCATCAGTTCCACGTCGGGAAACAGGCGGTTCAGCCGTGCGCGTTGGATCGCGATCCGGGCGTCGGCGCGGATGACCGGCTGGCGCGCATCCATCGTGATGTCCGCCCGTAGCTTGCCGCCCGCGTAGCCGAAGTTCAGGGGAGCGAGCTTGAGCACGCCGTCTTGCAATACGAGCCGGGACGAGAAATCGTCGAATGCCCAGGGACCGCGCACGCGTACGTCGCCGGCGTCCAAGGTCACGTCTGCGTCGATGGCGTTGAGGCGTTCGAGCTCGAATTCGGCATCTGGTAGGACGCGGCCGTCCGACGCGCGGGCGTTCTTCTTGGCATCGTGCTCCGAATCATCGCCCACGCCGATCAGCGGGCCGAGGTCTTTCATGTCCAAGACGCGGCTCTTGAGCCGGGCGCGCAGTAGCGGCTTATGTGCGCGCATTTCGTAGTGCGCATCGCCGGATATGTCTGTGGAGCCGATGGTTCCTTGCATGCCGACCAGGTCGAAAGTCGTTGCGGTGCGCCTGAGCTGCCCCTTGAGCCGGTAGGGCGGGGTGGCGGGCAGCGGCAGGTCGATGTAGGGATAAAGCGTCGACAAGGTCGGTCCGCTGGCGTCGAGGGCGAGGTCCACCTGGGCATCGCCGAAAATATCCCCGACCTGCCCTTCGGCGCGGATGCGCGTCCGTCCGGCTTGGGCGTCGATGGAAAAGGGAAACGGGGTGCCCGAGTCCCGGAGGGTCAGGATACTTCCGGCACGCGCGACGCCGCCGAACACCCCTTCGCGGTACTTGCCGTCGAACTGGAGCTTCATCCCATAGGCGGGCCCCGATGGTGGTGGTGCTTCGCTGTCGGCGCGCAGCTTGCCAGCAACGTCCAGCACGCTGTCGTCGTACGTGATCGCTAGACGGTTGAAGGCGAGCGTGCGCAGCACGATGTCCGGCGGCGGGCCGGAGTCTTCCGATTTCGGCAGGGTCCAGTTGTCGAGCTTGTCGTTCCGCGCCAGGTGCACTTGGCCGCCGTCGATGGACAGCAAGTCCAGCACGATGGCGCGCTTGAGCAGCGGTAGCAGCCGGACGTGGATATCGACCGCTTCGGCCTCGACCATGCGCTGCGGGCGGAACTGCGGAAGGTTGTCGACCTTCAACCCCTGGAGATGAATGCGCGTGACGGGACGCAGCTGCATGCGAAATTCGTCCAGCATCACCGGGCGCCCCAGCTTGTCGCTGGCGATGCGCTCCACGGTGCCGCGCAGGAAACGCCAATCGGTCAACAGCGCGGCGGCGATGAGAAGCAGGAGAAGGCCAGCGAAGGCAGCCAGGAGTTTCAATGCGCGCATGGGGAAATCCAGAAGAGGCGGCTGCCTCCACACCCCCGTTTTAATGGGTCAGGGTTGTTTGCGCAATTCGGCCGGCGGGACTTTCATCAAGTCCCGATATTTTGTGACCGTGCGCCTCGCCACCACCACGCCCTGTTCCGCGAGCAAGCGTGTCAGTGCGACGTCCGAGAGCGGCTCGCGCGGATTCTCCGCGGCAATCATGTCGCGGATCAGCGCGCGCACGGCCGCGGCCGAACAGCGCCCGCCGGTGTCCGTGGCCAATTCCCTCGAAAAGAAGTGCTTGAATTCGAAAACGCCGCGGGGCGTCGCCATGTATTTGTTGTTCGTCGCGCGCGAGACCGTGGACTCGTGCAGGTCGAGTTCCTCGGCCACTTTGCGCAGCACCAGGGGCTTGAGCGCGATCTCGCCGTAGTCGAAGAACGTGCGCTGGTGGGCGACGATGGCTTCGGCCACCCGTTGTATCGTGGCGAAGCGCTGTTCAACGTTCCGAATCAGCCAGCGCGCTTCCTGCAGTTCCTGCGCCAGGGGCGCGCGGTCGTCATAGCGCGCCTTGCGGAACAGGTTGGCGTAGGCCTGGTGCAGCCGCGCCTTGGGCATCACCGCGGGGTTGGTCGTAATGATCCATCTGTTCCTGACCTTGCGCACGATGACGTCCGGCACGATGTGGTCGCTCTCGGGCTCGGAAAACGCCAGGCCGGGACGCGGATTCAGGCTTCGGATCAGGCGGCACGCGACCGCGAGCTCGCTTTCATTGCACCCGAGCTTGCGGCGAAGTTCGGCCGTCTCGCGCCGGGCCATGAGGTCCAGGTGCGAGCCGGCGATTTCCATGGCCAGCATGCGGCCCGGCGTTCCGGGATCGAGGGATTCCAACTGCAGCCGCAAGCACTCGCCGAGGCTGCGTGCTGCCAATCCGGGCGCGTCCAGGTGTTGGACGAGCTTGAGGGCAACCATCCATTCGTCGGGGTGGGGCGGCGGGGAAATGGCCAAGGAGACGGCAAGTTCGTCGAGATCCTGCCGCAGATAACCGTCTTCATCCAGCGCTTCGATGATGACCTCCGCCAGCAGGCGGTCTCGTGCGCCCAGGCGGTATCCGCAGAGCTGCTGGTGCAGGTGATCGTGCAGGCCGACGCAGCTGTGTGTCCATTGCCCGACGTCGGGACGTTCGTCGCCGTCGTCGTCGCGGCTTCGGTCGCTGGGATACGGCGCCGAATACGGTTCCGGGTCGAACGGGGGCGGTTCGGAGGCGCGCAGGTCGGCTTCTTCGGCCTGCGAAATCTCGCCCGCGTTGCGATCGACCGACAGCACCGTTTCTCCCGCGGGCGGCGCGTCGTCCTGATCGTCTTCTTCCAGGAATGGATTGGTCGCGATTGCCTGTTGCAGCTCTTGCGTGAATTCGAGTGCGGACATCTGCAGCAGCTTGACCGACTGCTGGAGTCTTGGCGTCAAGGATAATTGCTGACGCACTCGCATGTCGTACGTGGCTTGTACCAAGGCCGTCTCCCGTGCTTTGGATGCGGGGGCCGAGGCCGGCCCCCAGGTGTCGCGATCTCAAGCAATTGCAAGCTTCGTGCCAATCGCGAAACGGTAGGCAGACGCAGCGCAGCGGTAGACAATGGCGTGCAGCTCTTGCCGGTTCGGTAAGTTTTACCTGCGCAAGGCCCACCGGGCCAGGGGCCATCCACTACATAACGTGGAGTGCATGACAGAATGATTACGTTCTTTGGCTTCGTTGTTTGTGTCGCGGCAGTCCTCTCGGCTCTCGGTTGCGCGCACCCCCTGCCCGACGCAGAAGACGCGCCGCCCCGGCGCGAGGTGCGCATTTCCACCGACAGCGGATGGCTGACCTACCGGGAGAGCCGGCGCATCATCCAGCGCTTGGGCGCAGGCGCCGGCGCGCAGGAATTCCTGGCCCGGCACCTGCAGGTGGAAGAGGCGGTGGCCGATGCGCCGCTCGCCGCCGGCAACGCCGTGCAGTTGTTCGCCGACGGTCCCAGCACCTATGCGGCGATGGAAACGGCCATCGGCGGCGCCCGGCGTTTCATTCACCTAGAGCTACATCTTCGAGGCCGATGCCGTGGGCTTGCGTATCGCGCAACGCCTCATCGACAAGCGTGGGGAAGGTGTGGCAGTGGCCGTGATGGTCGATGCCGTGGGCACGCTGTCCGTGCCGCCGGAGCTTTTCGAACGCATGCGGCAGGCGGGCGTGCAGGTGGTGTTCTTCAATCCGGTCAATCCCCTCCAAGGACGCGGTGCGTGGTCCCTCAATGAGCGCAGCCACCGGAAGATCCTGGTGGTCGACGGTGAAATCGCTTTTGTCGGGGGCATCAACCTGAGCGACGTCTACGCGTCCCGGCCGGGGCGCGGCTCTTCGGGCGGAAAGGCGGCAGATGCGCAAAGCGCGCCCTGGCGCGACACCCATATCAGCATACGCGGGCCTGCAGTCCAGGATGTCGAGCGCGTTTTCCTCGACGGCTGGCGCAGCCAGGATGGCCCGGACCTGGGCGCCGCGGATTTCCTCGTCCCGCAACCCCGCAGCGGACCGCACGTGGTGCGCATCCTCGTCAATCGTCCCGGTGAAAGCGACAATCACGCGATTTACCTGACGCTGCTCTCAGCCATCAACAGCGCGCAGCGCTCCATCCATGTCACGATGGCCTACTTCGTTCCCGATCCCGCCTTTATCGCGGCGTTGTGCGAGGCGGCGCAGCGGGGCGTGGACGTCGTCTTGCTGTTGCCGGGGTTCAGCGATTCTTCCATCGTGTTCCACGCAGGACGCTCGCATTACGAAACGCTGCTGGAAGCAGGGGTGAAAATCTACGAACGCAAGGATGCCTTGCTTCATGCTAAGACTGCGGTGGTAGACGGCGTTTGGTCCACGGCGGGGTCTAGTAACCTCGATTGGCGCAGCTTTACCCTGAATCACGAAATCAATGCGGTCATTCTCGGAGCCGGATTCGGCGCGGAAATGGAAGCGCTGTTCGAGGCGGACCGCCGCGCCGCGGTACGGGTGGATGCCGAACAGTGGCGCAGGCGGCCGGTTTCACAGCGGTTCAAGGAGTTCTTCGCCCGGCTGTGGGAGCGCTGGCTCTGAGTGTCCGGTCATCCCTGGCATCCGTGCCGGCGGGCAGCGTTCAGGCGTCAGCGCCGCCGTGCTTGTAGCTGTCGAGCCGGTTGTAGAGTGTCTTGAGGCTGATGCCCAGCGTACTGGCGGTTTGCCGCTTGTCGCCGCCGAAATGGGCCAGCGTGGCCAGGATGAGCTCCCGCTGCGCTTCGGGCAGCGGCGTGCCCACGGCCAGCTCGATGCGGCCGTCGCGACGCACGATCCGTCGGTTCCGCGGAGCCGGCTCGGGGCTGCGCACCTCGACTTCCTCGTCAGCGAGTATGAAGGCGCGGTGGATCGCGTTCTTCAGCTCCCGCACGTTGCCCGGCCAGCGATGGTGGCGTAGGTTGTCGAGGGTGCCCTTGGCGAAGCGCTTGCGGGTTTTCTCGGCCGCGTTGAGTTGGTCGAGGAAGCGCCGCGCGAGCAGCTCGATGTCAGAGGTGCGCTCGCGCAGCGGTGGCACGCGCAAGGGAAATACCGCGAGTCGATACAGCAGGTCTTCCCGGAACCTGCCGTCCTGGACGGCAAGTTGCGGGTCGCGATTGGTCGCTGCGATGACGCGGACGTCGGTTGAGATCTGCTCCGTCCCCCCCACGCGGTGAAAGGCGGCGGTCTCGAGGACGCGGAGCAGCTTGATCTGCATGTCCGGCGCCATTTCCGTGATCTCGTCCAGGAATATCGTGCCGCCGGCGGCGCGTTCGAAATACCCGGCGTGCTGCTGGATGGCGCCGGTGAAACTGCCCTTTTCGTGGCCGAACAGCTCGCCCTCGATGAGGGTGGAGGGGATGGCACCGCAGTTCACCGGGATAAAGGGGCCGCTGGAGCGGGGGCTCTTCTCGTGCAGCGTGCGCGCGACCAATTCCTTGCCCGTGCCGCTCTCGCCGATGATGAGCACGGTGAGCGAAGTGGGCGCGACTTTCTCGATCTGTTGGTACAACTCCCGCATGGCGGGTGATGCGCCATACAGCAGTCCGTAGTGGTCCCGGGCATCCGGTAGGCGCTCGGCCGAGGGAGCGGCGTTGCCGTCGGAACCCGGGCGTTGCGTTTCGGTATCGATCGTCGAGGCCTGGGCTTCGTCAGGGCGCATTGCCGGTTCCTTCCGCATGGGGCTCCAGGGGCGAGGCGAGCCGCGTCGCTGGGCGGCAAGGCCCCATTCTAAGC
>NZ_JADGHH010000148.1 GCF_019689535.1 Pigmentiphaga sp. | reverse complement strand
CAGCAAACCCCACACTGAAACCCAAAGACAAGGACGGCTGCGCCGTCCGCGCTATCCTTCCCCGCCCTGAACGGCGGGGCTTGTCGCGCACCGGGTCAGCCAGGCGCTGGGTGAGCGCGGGGGAGCGCAATGTTGCGTTTATCGCATCATTGAGCTTTTGTACCACGGTGTCGGGGGTTTTTGCCGGTGCGAAAACGCCCCACCAAGAACCGAGGGCCAATTCGGGCATCGGCTTGCCCAGCGCTTCGGAGAAGGTCGGCACGTCAGGGAGCAGGGGGGATCGCTTCGTGCCCGTGATGGCGAGGGGACGTACGCGATTTTCCTTGATGTAACCGATTGAGCTGCTCAGCCCGGTGATGACCATGGAAATCTGCCCGCCCAGCAGGTCGGTCAAGGCCGGGCCCGAGCCCTTGTAGGGAATCTGCTGCATGGTGATGCCGGCGGCTTTTTTCAGGACTTCGCCTGCCAGGTGGGTCAGGTTGCCGTTTCCTGCGGTGCCATTGGTCAGCTTGTCAGGATTGGCCTGGGCGTAGGCGACGAGCTCGGGCAGGCTCTTGGCGGGAACGCGAGGGTGCACCACCAGGGCAAGGGGCGCAATGCCTACCGATGCGACGGCGCGCAAGTCCTTGAGCGGATCGAAGGGCATTTCCCGCATCAAGCTCGGGTTGGTCGCGAGGGTCAGGTCGCCGAACAAGAGCGTATAGCCGTCCGCATTCGCACGTACGACTTCCATGCCGCCGATATTCCCATTGGCGCCCGGCTTGTTCAGGACCACGATGGGTTGACCAAGGGTCTTGCTCAGCTCGGCAGACAGCTGCCGGGCGAGGATGTCCGTCGGCCCGCCGGGGGCGTATGGGACGACGAGGGTGACGGCCCGGTCAGGGAAGGAAGCTTGGGCGTAGGCCGGCGTCAATGCGGCCAGACCGCCGATGGCGCCTATCATGCGCAGCATCGTTGTCTTGAATTTGTCCATGGATGTCTTCAGAAAAACGGTATGAATCAGGTACCGAGGTCGTGGGGTAGGCGGACGAAGAGATCGTCAATGGCCACAGGCTCGGGAATGAAACGCTGCTCGTGCATGTACTGGACAAGCGCTTGCAGCGTGGTGCGGTTGGCGTCTACGCCGTAGGGAAAGGCATCGCCGTGGAAAACCTCGTCGATCTCCTCCACGTCATTCCATTGCCATGGCAACATGGTTGCCAGCGTGCCGGAGAAGCGCAGCCGGCGCATCGCCAATCGTTTCGATTGCACGAACGCTTTGTACAGGCTGCTGGCCACCCAGGGATGCGCCTCGTAGAGTTCGCGACGCATGGCAACGAGATGCATGATCGGGAATATGCCCGTTTCTTCGTAGAATTCGCGCTCTACGTCGCGATAGTTGGGAAAGAGGCGTGCAACGTCCGGACTGGTGTCGAGCGATTCCGGTTTGCGTGAGCCGATCAGCGCGTCGATGTCTCCACGCGCCAATAGCTCGCTCAGCGAATAGGGCGTTTCGTTCTGCTCGATGGATACGCCGGGCGGCAGGGGAACAACGGGCGGCTGGCCATGGGGGCCGGCTTTCTCGACGGCACCTTGTACCCAGTGGACCCCGCTCAGGTCAATGCCATATTGGTGCATGAGGTGGCCGCGTATCCAGATTGCGGCGGTTTGCGTGTACAGCGTGACGCCGATGCGTTTCCCGGCCAGGTCCCGTGGCGCCTGGATCCCGGCTCGTCGGTTGACGTATATGTGGCCGTGCCGGAAGGCGCGCGACGGGAATACCGGCAGGGCGACGAACGGGCACTGCTTGCGTGCCGTCATGGTGATGAATTCGGAACTCGAGAGTTCCGACACGTCGAACTCAAGGCCACCTACCATGCGATCGAAGGTTTCGCGCGAGTCTTCGATGGGGATGTAATTCAACTCGATGCCTTCGGGTTGGACTTCGCCGCTGCGTAAAGCTTCCATTCGGTCGAAGCGACCACATGCAAAGGTGAGTTTGAGACGAGGCATGGCACATCAGTGGACGGATTCGGTCTCCTATTATTGGGCCTGCGGCCAGGCCTGATGGCCTGGTAAGCGTGATATGACCCATCTCATTTCGGAATGGCGCGGGGGTGACGCTTCCTTAGAATCGGCGCAAACAACAACCCTGCTCCGAGACCATGAACCCCCGTCCTCCTATTCGGCGTCGCGTCCTTGCGCTCGCCGGCGCGCTGCTGAGCCTGAATGCCGTCCCTGGTGCGTGGGCAGCCGACCCCTATCCCTCGCGCACGATTAACCTGGTCGTTCCCTATGCGCCCGGCGGCTCCACGGATCTGCTCGCGCGCCAGTATGCCCAGGCCTTGGGGCGCCGCCTGGGGCAGACCATTGCCGTCCACAACAAGCCGGGGGCGAACGGCAATATTGGCGGGATGGAGGTCGTGCGCGCCAAGCCCGACGGCTACACGCTCTTGTTCGGCGATTTGACGCTGGCCACTAACCCCAGCTTGGTCCGCGACATGCCGTTCCAGCCCATGCGGGATCTGACTCCCATCGTTCCCGTTGGCCATGCGCCGCTCGCTTTGCTGGTCAATCCCAACAAAACGCCGTTCAAGTCGGTACGCGATTTGATCGACTTTGCGCATGCCCATCCCGGCGAACTGACCAACGGGACGGCGGGGAACGGCAATCTTGGGCATTTGGGATTCGAGGTGTTCAAGCTCGCCGCCAAGGTAGAGATCCGCCAGGTGCCTTACAAAGGCTCCGGGCCCGCCGTCACCGATTTGGCAGGAGGGCAAATTTCCATGGTCATGACGGGGCTCAGCGGCACGGAGGGCTATCTGGAATCGGGCCATTTGCGCGCCCTGGCGATCACGGGGACCGAGCGGTCGCAGCAATATCCGCAAATTCCCACTTTGTCCGAGGCGACCGGGTTGCCGCTCCCCGAGCTGAACCTCGGGTCATGGTGGGGCGTCTTCGGTCCGGCAGGGCTGGCTACCGATGTGGTGGCCCGCCTGAACGAAGCCAGTATCCAGGCCATCTCGGATCCGGAAACCGTTGCCCGCTTGCATCGCATGAATGCCCGTCCGAGCCCCGGTTCGCCGCAGGTGTTGCGAGAGCAGCTCAAGAGCGAGACGGAGACGTGGGGCAGGATCATCCGCCAGATCGGATTGCAGCCCAACTGAACTAGCGCAAGGCGTCATCGCTCTCGTTGAGGTGACGGTCGAGTGTCGCGCATGGCGAATGTGGCCCATCTCGCGGGCTAGCCAGGCTGCTGCCTAATAGGTTGCATGCGAACTAATTTTGAGGAAAAATGGTTCGCATGCAACCTAATTCTTCCATTTCATCGCCAGGCGAGCCGCATGCCCATGCGCGTTTCGGCAGCCTGATCGGCGCGGTGTTTCGTAAATGGCGCCGCGAGGTGACCCAGGATTTCAAGGCCATGGGGCTCACGGATGCCACGTGCGCCCCATTGCTTGCGCTCGTCGAGTGGCCGGTCCAAGCCGTTCGCCAAAAGGATTTGGCCGAGCGCCTGTCGCTGGAGAAATCGTCGCTCGTGCGGATCCTGACGCAATTGCGCGACATGGGGTTGGTGGAATGGGAAACCGCTGAGGATGACCGTCGTGCGAAATCCATCCGCCTCACGCTACAGGGCCGGCGCCTGGCTGAGCGCATCGTGGCCAAGAGCATGGAGATCGAAGCCCGCATCCTGGAGGGGCTGACGGCCGAGGAGCTCCAGACTACCCGTGAGGTGCTGGGCAAGATCGTGCGCCGTTTCGAGGTGCAGGAATGAGCGCCGCGGGCCAACCCTTCGCCCCCGCCGTCCGGGCGCCGCTGTGGCTGCTAGTGCTGGTCACGTTGAGCGGCACGATGGCCATGCACATTTTCATGCCTGCCTTGCCGCTGGCGGGAGCCGACCTGGGCGCGAGCCCTTCGGGGATGCAGCAGACCATTACCCTGTACGTCCTCGGCCTGGCATTCGGCCAATTGATCTACGGTCCCATTTCCGACACGATCGGTCGCCGCCCGACGCTGTTGGCCGGATTGGGGCTGTACTTCGCCGCAAGCGTTTTCGCCTTGTTCGCGACGTCGCTGGAGTGGCTACTGGCGGCACGGCTCGTGCAGGCGCTCGGGGGCGCTGCTGGCATCACGCTCGGGCGTTCGATCGTGCGCGACATCTCCACGCCCGAACGCGCCACGAAAGACCTCGCGCTGCTCAATCTGCTCACGCTGGTCGGGCCGGGCCTTTCTCCCATCGTCGGATCCTTCCTAGCCGACAGCTTCGGCTGGCGCGCCGTGTACGTATTCCTGGTGAGCATCGCCAGCGTGATGGTGCTGTGTGCTTGGAAGCTCCTGCCGGAAACCAACCTGAACCGGGCCTCGTTGGCCTTCGGCACCATTGCCAAGGACTACGCCCGATTGGTGAGCAACCGGCGCTTTGTCGGATTCGCGGTGGGCGGCGCATGCTCCAGCACTGCGCTTTATCCGTATCTCGCCTCGGCGCCCTACATCGTGCACGAACAGTTGCACTTGCCCATCTCGCACATTGGCTGGTTCGCTGCGGTCACCATCGTGGGCGCCAGCATGGGGTCGGCGCTCACCCGGCGCCTGGTGGGCCGCATCAAAGTCGAGCGCTTCTTATACGCGGGCGCCGGCTTGAGTTTGACGATGGCCTGCCTGCTGCTGATCGTGCAATCCCTGGGCTGGCTGAACATTCCGTGGTTGATCGCCATCACTTTCACGCTCACCGTCGGTTGCGGGCTGTCCAGTCCCGCCGCCTTGTCGCGGGCGCTGTCCGTGGCCCCGGGCTTGATCGGGTCGGCTGCGGGGCTGTACGGTTTCGGCCAGATGGGGGCGGGGGCGATCGGAACCATGCTGGTCGGGTATGGCGCGGATCCTGCTATCTCCTGCGGCGTGGTTCAGGTCTTCCTGACGGTGTCGGCGTTACTCGCCTTCCGGCTTGCCACGTTACCCAAGAAAGAAGAATAGAGACAGCCATGAAATCCGGCATCGAAAACATCGACCTGAATCTACTACTCGTTTTCAAGCATGTTTTCGACTGCCGCAGCGTCAGCAAGGCCGCAGAAAAGCTAGGGCGCAGCCAATCCATGGTGAGCTACGACCTCGCAAAGCTGCGCCGCCACTTCGGTGATCCGTTATTTACCAAAACGTCGACAGGGGTCCAGCCCACTAAGTTGGCCTGCGAATTGGCCGGCCCCATCGCCGGAGGACCTCGCTACGGTCGTGCTCTCGGCGGAAAGGGGTGTAGCCCGAAGGTTCTCTTTTCGAGATAGCTCATATCTCCTGCCTTGTGAAGGGGGGGCGGCACTGATTAAATCCACGCATCGAAAATAATTACGTTGCGAGGATGACTTCGTCATGAAAGTGCTGCGGTTCAACCATGGGCGCCTGGGAATCTCGGATGGCGCCAAGGTCATCGACGAGACCGAGCAGTTCGGCGGCGAACAATGGCCTCCCGTTGGCGTCAATCGCTTGATTCGCGATTTTGCCCAGCATCGTGCCAGGTTCGAGGAAATGCTGGCTTCCGAGGCGGGCGTGCCGCTAGAGGCCGTTCGCCTGGAGACTCCGGTTCCGTGGCCGAACAAGTTGATGGCGTACCCCGTCAATTATCACGACCATGCCAAGGAAATGGCCTCCAAGGGGCTTGCCAGCGTGCAAGGCTATTTCCTGAAGGCAAATTCGTCGTTGGTCGGCCCGCAGGATGAAATTGAGCTGCCGGCTTTGCCGGGGCGGGAAGTCCATCACGAATGCGAGATCGCGCTGATCATTGGCAAGCAGGGGCGCCAGATTGCGCCCGAGGATGCGCATCATTGCCACGGGAACGCCGGCGGGCGTGGACAAGGTCCTGCCCGGGGATGAGGTGACGATCGAAGTCCAGCATGTCGGCAGGATGTCCCTGAAGGTGGTCCAGGGCACGAAAGGTGCAAACCTGGTGTTCGACAAGCCGTATGAGTTCGTCCGGGCGGGGTAGTGCCATGAAGGATTGCGCCGCTACGGGATGCGCCGGTTCGTGCTCGATACCCCGGCACACATTCCCGCGGTAGAGATTTCTGATCTGGGTGTCAGCCCAGGCCGGTTCACAGGTCCTGGAGGTTTCCGGCAAACCCGTTCTTGAAGAGGCGGGATGCTTCCGGACGAGCCGACGCTGACGCGTACGCAATGCAAAGGCTGTTCTTCACGCCATCCAGGTCCCCGCCGGCAAGGTCAGCATTGCCTTGCCGCGCCGCTCCGCGGGACTGATCGCTCCGAGGATCGTCGAGCGATGCCGGCTCGAGATACCGCGCGTGCGCCTGAACCTGTTGGAGGGAACTGCTGCGAACGTACATGGCTGGATGGTTCGGGGCGAGGCCGACGTTGCGTTGACGTACAACGCCGATCTCGGCGCAGGCTTCCGTGTGCTCCCTTTCATGTCGGAGCGGTTGGTGCTCTTCTCTTCTCCGGGATTGGCGCTCCAGCACTTCGGCATCGAGGGGCCGCCGCGGGTTTGCGCAGTACAGGACCTCTCCCGCGTGCCCTTGATTCTGCCGCGCAAGCCGGATGTCGTCAGGGTCCTCGTGGAGCGACTGGCGGCGGGCCACGGCTTCAAGCCCAACGTGGTGTTCGAGGCCGATGGCCTATCGACGATCAGGGGCATGGTGGAGTACGGGCAGGGCATGGCCCTCTTGAGTTTGAGTACCTCCTGGAACTATTCGGTCGAGCAGGGGAGGTTGGTGGCCATTCCTGTTTCGTCCCCGCTCGTGAGCTGGAAGCTTCACCTTGCACATAGCCTGAGGTCCGAAGGCGGTGCAGCCGTAAGCCGCGTCTTCGAGATCGTCAGGCGCGAAGCAATCGCGTTGCGCGAGTGCCCGACGTTCCCAGCGCGACGGAGGCGGGCGTGGCCCATCTTTCGTTTAGCTCGTGGAACGGCATCGTGGCGCCCAGCGGCACGCCCAAGAGTGTCATTGCCGTCTTGAACCGTGCGGTGAACCAGACCATCAGCGACCCGGCGGTCCGCAGTGATTTGGAGAAGCAAGGGTACGAGGTCGAAGCGCTGGACGCCGACCAATTCCAAGGCTTCGTGCGCGAGGAGTTCGAGAAGATTCGCGCCATCGTAAAACGGCTCGATGCGACGGTTCGCGATTAAGCCCGTCAGCGCGAGTTCGCGTCCCTACATTTCAACTGGAGTCTGATTCATGTCGTCAAGTTCTCAAGCCAACTGCCTGATTGCGGGCGCCGGCCCGGTCGGGCTTACCCTGGCATACTTGTTGGGAACAAGCGGTGTCAGGGTAACGATCGTGGAAAAGGATCCCGCCTTGCAGAAGGACTACAGGGCTTCCACTTTCCATGCCGCCACGCTCGACCTGCTCGAGCCCTATGGCATTTCCCAGCCATTGATCGAACGTGGCATAAAGTGCCCCATCGTCCAATACCGCACATGGTCCGACGGCGTTATCGCGACGCTGGACCATGCATTGATCGAGGATGAAACGCGCCACCCGTATCGCCTGCAATGCGAGCAATTCAAGTTGTCAGAGTGGTTGCTGGGTGCCCTAGAGAAGATTCCGAACGTCGAAGTCCGATATGGTTGGGAATTGACGGGCTTTACCATGGCCGACGATGCCGTCACCGCGACCGTCACCGACGGGCGCAGCCCCCGGCAGGAGACCTATTCCTACCTGTTCGGCGCGGACGGTGGGAGAGGAGTGACTCGTCGCATCCTGGACATTGCCTTCGAAGGATTCACGTATCCCGAGCGCATTTTGGTCCTGGGGACGCGGGCGGATCTCTCACAGCTGATTCCGGGGCTGGCATCGGTCAATTACGTCGCCGACCCGGAGCACTACGCGCATATTTTGCGAATTCCGGACATGTGGCGCTTGAGCCTGCCTTTGCCGGAACAGGTCGATGATGTGCAGGCCCTCGAGAGCGACTATATCCGGTCGCGGGTGGAACCGCTCATCGCTGGCTTCGATGCGCGCGACATTGCGGTAAAGAAGGTCTATGCCGTTCACCAGCGCGTGGCTGCCGCCTACGGCAGGGGGCGCGCCTTGCTGGCCGGCGACGCTGCGCACCTCAATAACCCCAAGGGAGGCATGGGCCTGAACGGAGGCCTGCACGACGCGGTTAGCCTATTCCGGCACCTGACGGGCCACTGGGACGATCCGGCCATGGTGCTCAGCCTGTATGAGGCCCAGCGCCGGCCGGAGGCAATCCAAGCCATCCATAAACACACGCAAGCCAACTACAACGCACTCAAGGGCGTCAATGTTTCGCGGGAGGCATTGGTCGCACGCTGGCAAGAACTCGAGCGGGACAAGGACGCGCAGCGACGGTTCTTGTTGGATGCTTCCATGCTTTCCTCCGTGCGCCGGTGCGGGTTGCTGACGTAAAGAGGACCATTGCTGCGAATCTTTCCGGTACGCAAAACGCGGGGTTGCGGGGAGGCCGCCGGTTTCCTCCGCACGGAGGAGGCGCGTCCCCGCCGCCACTATGATAGGGGTTCTCATCTTCATCCCAGCGGAGCCCCTATTGTCTGCCACAGCATTCCCCACGAGGCTGCCAGCGCGCTACTGCAGCCGTGGGTATGGCGACCGATCGATGCCTCCCAATTCGCGGGCATGGCCGCCCTGGCTGTATTCAGCACGCTCGGCTTGACCTTCGTCACGCAGGCGTTCCGGCTGGCGCCGCCCGCGGTGGTGGCTCCCTTCGATTATTCGGGGCTGATTTGGGCTGCGTTGTTCGGGTGGATATTTTGGGGAGAGGCGCTCGACGCCTGGACGTACGTGGGCGCGGGCCTCATTGCTGCGGGAGGGATCTTGGTCGTGACCCGCCAGCCGCGGGGCGATGAACACGTGGCCGCGAGCGAGGAGCGGTGCTCGAGGAATAACGAGGCCGGCGGGAGCAAGGCTGATGCACTACCACAAGTCGGAAAGTGCCAAAATTGCGATTAAATGCGGATTGTTGTAACGTATTTAGCAATTAGAATTA
>NZ_JADGHH010000147.1 GCF_019689535.1 Pigmentiphaga sp. | reverse complement strand
CATCCCCGCCGCCAGCACGGGCGATATGGCAAGCAGGGCATCGCCCAGCGCATCCATCAGGGAGGGTAACAGCACGGCTTCGTCGCCAGACGCCGCAGCGCTCGCGGCCGCGGTCGAGAACGCGGCGCGCATCCAGCCCATGGCGCGGTCGACGATCCCGGCCCCGGCCAACATCAACGCCGCGACGCAGGCGAAGGTCGCCATGGCACCGGACAGGTCGCGCGAACGCGCGACCCGCCCTTCTTCGCGCGCCTGGTCCAGCCGCCGCTGGGATGGCGCCAGGGTCTTTTCCTGACCGCTTTCCTGGTTATCTGACACGGTTTTCCGGGGTATCGACGAACGCCGGGCCCAAGCTGCGCCTGGCGGATACCGGAGTTGCGGGCGAGCGCCAGCCGCCTCGCCACCACGGCTAAGGGATTATTCGCGAAAGGCGCGCATCCCAAAGCCCCGAACAGAGGCCGGAAAACTAGGCTATCTAGATGAGAGCGAGGCCAGGACCCGTGCGTCCGGTCAGAACACGCCCTCGAGCAGCTGCTTCATCTCCAGCACCAGCACCAGCGTGCCGTCGCCCGACAGGGTGGCACCGGCCACGCCGCGCGGATGGATGCCTTCGAGCGGCTTGATCATAACTTCGTCCTGGCCGATGAAGCCGTCCACGCCCAGCACGAGCTGGCGCTCGCCGTGCGCCAGCACCACCGCCAGCGAAGGCGGCTGCTCCCGCTCGCGCCCGAGCAGGGCCGCGAGGTCGAACACGGGCAGGACTTCGCCGCGCAGGGAGAGCGCCTGGCCATGGCCGACCTGGTGAATGTCTTCCTGGCGCAGCGGAATGATCTCGCGCACCACCGACAGCGGGATCGCATAAGGCTGGTCGAGCAGCTTGAGCATCAGCACGGGCAGGATGGCCAGCGTGAGCGGTAGCGAAATCACGATGCGCGAGCCCATGCCCGGCGAAGAATGGATGTCGATCTGCCCCTTGAGCTTCTCGATATTGGTCTTGACGACGTCCATGCCCACGCCGCGGCCGGAAAGGTCGCTGACTTCGCTGCGGGTCGAAAAGCCCGGCAGGAAAATCAGCTGCAGGCAATGCGCGTGGTCCAGGACGGCCGCCTCCTCGGCACCGATGACGCCCTTTTCCACCGCCTTGCGCCGTATGACTTCCGGATCCATGCCGCGGCCGTCGTCCGAGACCTCGACCACGATGGAATCGCCCGTCTGGCGCGCGGACAAATGCACGGTGCCGCGCGCCGGCTTGCCCACCGAGCGGCGTTCGGCCATGGTTTCGATGCCGTGGTCCACTGCGTTGCGGATCAGGTGCACCAGCGGGTCGTTGAGCTCGTCGAGAATGGTCTTGTCGACCTCGGTCTCGCCGCCCGTGATGATGAGCTCGACGTCCTTGCCGAGCTGCCGCGCGAGGTCACGCGCCAGCCGCGAGTACTTCTGGAACACGCGGCCCACCGGCTGCATGCGCGCCATCATGACGGCCGATTGAAGGTCCGAGACCAGGGTGTCGAGCTGGCTGAACACCGCATCCAGCGTCTCGGCCACGGCCTCGTCGCGGCGGCCGCCCAGGAGCGTATCGCGCAGGCACGAGAGGCGGTTCTTGGTCAGGCCGATTTCGCCCGAAAGATTCAGGATCTGGTCGAAGCGCGCGGTATCCACGCGTATGGTGGAGTCCTTGGCCGCTGCGCCCTGCGCGCCGCCGGACGGCGACAACATTTCGGGCCGATACGGCTTGGAAGCCGGAGCCCCGCTTTCCCGTGGTGCCTGCGCCTGTTCCTGCGCCGGGGCGGTGGTGGCGCTGGATGAGCCGGGCGGCTCGCCGAACGCCGCGCGGTAATAGCCCAGCCAATCGGGCTCGCCGGCGGCCTGCCCCGGCGGCTGCGGCTTGGCGGGTGCCGCCGTTTCGACTTCCGCGGTCCCCTCTTGCCCGCGGCCCGCCTCGGTGCCGCGCAGGCTCCGCGCGTCGAAGGATTCGCCCTTGGCCGCCGCCTCCAAGGCCCGCAGCAAGGCTTCGGGTGCCGGCTCCGGCATCGCGCCGCGCTCCATCTCCGCGAACATGCGGCGCACTTCGCCGGTCGCTGCAAGGATCACGTCCATGATCTCGGGCGTGACGCGCAGGGCGCCGCTGCGAAGCTGGTCCAGCAGGTTCTCGCCGCGATGGCACAGTTCCACGAGCGGCGTCGCCTCGAGGAATCCCGCGCCCCCCTTGACGGTGTGGAACCCGCGGAAGACCTGGTTCAGCAGGCCGGTGTCGTGGGGGCGCTGCTCCAACTCCACCAGGCCGATGTCGACGTCGTCGAGGAGATCCGCCGCCTCGGTCAGGAAGTCGGCCAGCAGATCCTGCATGTCGGAAAAGGCAGACACTCGTTATTCCCGCTCAAAAACCCAGACTCTCGAGCAAGTCGTCGACCTGCGCCTGACTGGTCACCACGTCGTCCCGGCTGGTGGGATCGATGACCGGCCCGTTCATCCACTCGGAATGCGCCGCGCTCCGCTTCTCGGGCGGCGTGCTTTCGATCAGCAGCTTGACCAGCTCATTTTCGAAGTCCTGCGCCAGCTTGACGACCTTCTGAATCACCTGCCCCGTCAAGTCGTGGAAGTCTTGGGCCATCATGATGTCGGTGAGCAAAGCCTGCGTGGCGCGCGCATCTTCCTGCGCGCGCTGCAGGAAAGCGTTGGTATCGGCGGCGACCTGCTTGAATTCCTCCACGCCCAGCTCGCAGGCGTAGAGCTGCTGCCACCGGGTGCTGAGCCGCGCACCCTCGCGCTCGACGGCTTCCTGGATGGCCTGGCCTTTCTCGACGTTGGACAGCGCGCGCTCGGCCGCCTGCCCGGTCAGCCGCGCGATGTAGTCGAGCCGCTGGCGCGTGTCGGGCAACGACTGCACGGCCATCTCGACTTTCTGGTGGTAGCCGAGCTCGCGCAGCGCATCGTGCAGCTGGCGCGTGAGCATGCCCACGCGTTGGTAGAACTCGGGCGATTCCTTCTTCTCTTCGCCGGCGCACGCCGCTTCCGGCGACGCCGGCGCGATCTCGGCATCCGGGGCAGCGTTGATACGCGCCAGCGTCTCGGAGGAGATCTGATCGAACAGCGCTTCGAGGTCTTCGGTATCGCCGGTATGGGCCATTACGTGCTCCCGCTCATTTTCTGGATGATCTTGGTCAGCTTTTCTTCCAGCGTCGCCTTGGTGAAGGGCTTGACGATGTAGCCGTTGGCGCCGATCTGCGCCGCCAGCACGATGTCTTCCTTCTTCGCCTCGGCGGTCACCAGCAGCACCGGCAGCTTCTTGAGCTGGGCGTCGGCGCGGATTTCGCGCAGCAGCTCGAAACCGTTCATGTTGGGCATGTTGATGTCGCTGACCACGAAGTTGAACAGGCCGCTGCGCAGCTTGCTGAGCGCGACCTGGCCGTCCTCGGCCTCGTCGGCGTTGTTGTAACCAAGTTCCTTCAGCAGGTTGCGGATGATCCGCCGCATGGTCGAGAAATCGTCGACGATAAGGAACTTCAAATCGTCAGGCTTCATTTGCTCCCTTTCTGGCCTTGATATGGGTAAGTTGAGCGGCGATCATACTAGCCAGTTCCGAGGGGTGGAATTTCGCGACATAGGCATCGACTCCCACCTGTTGTCCGAGCTTCTTGTTTGCAACCGACGACAGCGACGAATGCATCACGACCGGTATCTTGCTGAAACGTGGGTCAGCCTTAATGTGCCGGGTCAGCACGTAGCCGTCCATCTCCGGCATCTCGGCATCGACCAGGATCAGCCCCAACATCAGTTCGACCGGCAGCTTCTCGGCCTCGGCCCGCGCAGCGATGCCCTGCAGCTTCTGCCAGGCCTCCGCGCCATTGGTCGCATGCTGGTGCGGCAGGCCCATGCGGTCCAGCACTTCCGTGATCTTCTTGCGCGCGAGCGCGGAATCATCGGCAAAGAACACGTTGGCCTTGATGTCCGGATCGACCTGCTGGATCTCGGGCGGAATCTTGTCCTCGCCGATCACCGAGGCCAGGATCTGCTCGACGTCGAGGATGGACACCAGCTTGCCGTCGGGCAGTTCCGTCAGCGCCGTCATGAAGGACGTGTTGGACGAAGGCATGGACTGTGGCGACTTCACCTTGTCCCAGTCGATGCGCACGATGCGGTCGACATCGGCGACCAGGAAGGCCTGCGTGTGGCTCGAGAACTCGGTGATCAGCAGCTTGGTGCGCGGCGCGTCGGTCTTCATGTTGATGGTGGTTGCCAAGTCGATCACGGGCAGGATCGCCCCGCGCAGCGAGATGATGCCCTCCACGCCCCGCGGCACATTGGGCGTCCGCGTGATGGGTATGAGCTCGCACACCTCGCGCACCTTGAACACGTTGATGCCGAAGACCTCGCTGCCGCCGAGCGAAAACAGCAGCAGCTCCATCTTGTTGGAGCCGGCCAGCCGGGCCTTCTCGTCCACCATTTCCATCAACCGATTGTCACCGGCACCCATAAAGTCCTCCATACCAGCCGGACGATGCCGGCCCCGAAGTTCACTGCGATTCGAGCGCTGACACCCGCAGCGCATCGCCGCTCAGGTGTCCCGGAACGGCGGGTACATCGACATACACGCCGCCTTTCTTGAGAAATTCTTCGCTGCGCTTGTTCAGCACCACGATGCTGATGCGCCGGTTCTCCGGCGCGCGCAGGTCGTCGCGATTGAACGGCACGGAATCCGCGAGCCCCACGACGCGCAAGGCCTTGTCCGGCTTCATGCCGGCATTGAGCATTTCCCGGCGCGCGGCATTGGCGCGATCGGCCGAGAGCTCCCAATTGCTGTAGCCGGCGTCGCCGCCGGCGTACGGCGTCGAATCGGTATGCCCGGAGATCGAGATCTTGTTCTCCACCCCGTTGAGCACGCGCGCGAGCTCGTCCAGGATGGCGCGGCTGTAATCCTTGAGCACGGTCTTGCCGCTGTCGAACATGGGCCGGTTCTGCTCATCCACGATCTGGATGCGCAGGCCTTCGTCGGTGAAGTCGAGCAGGATCTGGTTCTTGAACTGCTTGAGCGTGGGCTGGGTGAAGATCAGGCTTTCCAGCTCCGACTTCAGCGCCTCGAGCTTGCGGCGCTCGCGGGCCTCCAGCTCTTCGTCGTTGGCGCGCCGCTGCGGCGTGATGCGCGGGCTCACGTGTTGCCCGCCCTGCAGCACGCTGACCGGATCGCCGGCCACGCTGCCCGCAGTCACGGCTACGCGCAGCGGGGTGCGGAAATATTCGGAAATGCCGTCCAGGTCGGCCTGCGCCGCGGTGGTCAGCAGCCACATCAGCAGGAAAAAGGCCATCATGGCCGTGACGAAATCGGCATAAGCGATCTTCCACATGCCGGTGCCGTGCGCGCGCTGCCGCGAGCGGCGCGGGCGCCGGACGACGATGGGAGCGATGCCTTCCTTGCGTGGTGCCATGACTCGACCCTGTGCCGCGCGCTCAGGCCGCGGACCTGCCCCGCACCGTGTCTTCGAGCTCGCCGAAGCTCGGGCGCTCGGTGGAGAACAGCACCTTGCGGCCGAACTCCACCGCCAGCGCCGGCGCGTAGCCGTTCAGGCTGGCCAGCAGCGCGACCTTGACGCATTCGAGCTGTTTGCAGCTCTCGCTCACTTTCTGCTCCAGCACCGAGGCCAACGGGCCCACGATGCCGTAGGCGAGCAGGATGCCGACGAAGGTGCCCACCAGCGCAGCCCCAATCTTGGCGCCCAGCACCGCGGGCGGATCGCCCACCGAGCCCATCACGTTGACCACGCCCATCACTGCCGCGACGATGCCGAAGGCGGGCAGCCCGTCGGCCACGCGCTGGACGGCCTGCGCGGGCACGCTGGCTTCCTGGTGGTGGGTATCGATTTCCTGGTCCATGAGCGCTTCGAGTTCGAGCGGGTTCAGGTTGCCGCTGACCATGAGGCGCAGGTAGTCGGTAACGAACTCCACCAGCTGCGCATCGGCCAGCAGCGCCGGATATTTCTGGAACAGGGGGCTGTCGTGCGGCTCTTCGACGTCTGCCTCGATGGACATCAGCCCCTCGCGCCGCACGCGGTTGAGGATTTCGTACAGCAGTGCGAGCAGGTCCAGGTAGCGCTGCTTGGTGAAGCGCGAGCCGCGCAACGTGGTAGGCAGGGCCTTGAACGTGGCCTTGAGCACCTTGGTGGAATTGCCGCACACGAAGGCGCCGAAGGCCGCCCCGGCGATGATTACGAGTTCGAACGGCTGGAACAGCGCGCCCAGCGAACCGCCGTGCATGGCATAACCGCCCAGCACCGACGCGACAACGATGATGTAGCCAATGATGACGAGCATATAGAGTCCCACCCCAAGCCGAAGCCACTCCCGTGGCGTCAGGCGCGCAGACCGGCGGGCCTGGCTCGCCGTGCCCAGCAGCATCGCTGGCGCCTTGCCGGACGGCGACGGGCCGGACCTCCGGGAATGCTCCTGCTTGGGGCATTTCGGCTCCGCGCACATTGCGCGCAGCCATGAACGGGTTTTCGGCCGCTGCGGGAAAAACTTGAGGCGGGAACGCGCGCCGCGCTCAACCCGCTTCGGCTTGGATGCCCGTGGCATCCCGGGCCGCACGGCGGGTCTTGCCCGCGCGTGAAGGCATGTTGCACAGCCCGCACACGTACCGCCGCGTCAGCTCGTAGGTATGGGTGACGAATTCGCCGCCACAGGTGGTACAGGCCGCCATGCCCAACATGCCCGCATCGAAAAAGCGCGTCAGGCGCCAGGCCCGGGTGATGGAAAGCACCTCGGGCATGCCGAACTGCCCCACCTGCTCCCGGTACAGCCGATAGGCGCGGATCAGCGCCTCGACCGGGGCGTCACCCATGCTCACTTGGTGGCGATGAATGTTCATGAACAACGACGAATGAATGTTCGGCTGCCAGGTCATGAACCAATCCGTGGAAAACGGCAGCATGCCCTTGGGAGGCGATTTGCCCTGGATCTCCCGGTACAGGCGCAGCAGCCGCTCGCGCGACAACTGCACTTCCGCCTCCAGCACCTGCAGGCGTGCGCCCAGCCGGATCAACTCGGATGCGATCTCGATCTGCCGGGCTTCAGACAACACGCTCTTAGCGCGAGCCATAGGGCCCCCGATGCAAACCACCCACGATAGGAACCCGGCAAATCAGGCCGCGGCCTTGGCCGCCGTTTGGCCCGCCATCAGGATGGCAGCATGGATGCGAGGCGAGGGATCATCGCGCTTGGGAGAGGCAAGCAGGTTCCAGATGAGCGTGTCGTCGAAGCGGAAGCGCGCCAGCAACATGCCCGAGCTGGCAATCTTGAGGAGCTGTGCCGTGGTAAGCGAGAGTAAAATGTCGGCCACCTCGGCGGAAATACCCAGGCGATACAAGGCTTCGCTGCGGTCCACGCGCAGCATTTGCTGGGCAAGCATCAAATAAGTCAGGTTCGCGTCGCGGATTTCCTCGCTCAATCGAGACATGGGAGAATGCTCGGCTTTCGAGGCCGGCAGCGCCGCTTCGACCTCGTCGCACACTTGACTCATCGTGATTCCTTTAGGAAGCGCCCCTGAGGGCGAAAACAACACTGATAACCCGACCAAATTTGGTGCGGAGTTCGGTTGCATTGCTTCAATATGTAAATTATCCGACAACCGTAACGACGGCCAGGTCGGAAGCGGGCTGGATTTCACGTCTACCTAAGCCCCCTCCACATGTAAGAATTTTTCTTACACCACGGACTGGATTGACTTGCACACACCGATGCAAAACGCGATTCCCTTCTTGCAACATGGCGCAGCCCTCGGCGACAAAGACCGCGACCTTCTCCAAGCCGCCCTGGAGTCGCTGCCGGCCGCGGTGTGGGTCGTAGACCGCGAAGGCCGCTACCGCTATGTGTCCCAGACCTACGCCCGGCTGCTGGACACTTCGGCCGAACATTGCCTCGGCAAGCCCATGGAAGACGTGATGCCCGCTTCGCTTGCCCGCATTTACCGGGTCCGCCACCAGCAAATGCTGGAGTCCAAGTCGCGCCGGCGCTTCGAGCAAATCTGGACGGTGAATGGCGAGCCCCGCTGGTTCGAAGTCCACATGAATTGCCTGTACAACGAGGAAGGCGAAGCCGTGGCCGTCTCGGGCTACGCGCGCGACGTCACGCAGCACATGGAGCAACAAGAAGCGGCGCGGCGCATCCAGGGCGAACTCGAGAAACGCGTGGCCGAGCGCACGCAGCAGCTGCGCGTCATCAATGAAGAACTCGAGGCCTTTTCGTATTCGGTCTCGCACGACCTGCGCGCGCCGCTGCGCCAGATCGCGGGCTTTGCGGAATTGCTGGGGTCGCGGCTCGCCGGCTGGCGGGACGAAACGGCCGCCAGCCACCTGCAGCACATCCTTGACACCACGCGCCACATGGACGGCTTGATCGCCAACCTATTGCAATTGGCCCGCATCAACCAGAGCGGGCTGCACAAGACCCGCGTGGACCTTGCCGCCCTCGCCCGTGACGTGGTGGCACAACTGCGCTGCGACCATCCCACGCGAACGGTCAAGGTTGACCTACCCGAAAGCCTCCACGCCGAATGCGACGCCGGCCTGATGCGCATCGCGCTCGACAACCTGCTCGGCAACGCCTGGAAATTCACGGGCAAGCAGCCCGACGCGCAGATACAGTTCGGCAGCTTCCCCCGCGGCGAACAGACGGTGTATTTCGTGCGCGACAACGGCGCGGGCTTTGACGCGAAAAACGCCGAACGCATCTTTGGCGCCTTCCAGCGCTTCCACCGCGCGAGCGACTTCCCCGGCACCGGCGTGGGGCTCGCCACGGTCCGCCGCATCATCAGCCGCCACGGCGGCCAGATCTGGGCAGAAAGCGCGGCCGGGCAAGGCGCCACGTTCTACTTCACGCTGGAAACATTGAACTGAGCTTGAACCGAGCGGGAAGGCCCGATGCCTTCGCGAGCATCCCATTCAAGGCGCCCGCCTCCCCTGCGTCCAGCACGACGCCCCTCCCGTTCAC
>NZ_JADGHH010000146.1 GCF_019689535.1 Pigmentiphaga sp. | reverse complement strand
CTCCACTTCGCCTTGCGTGAGCGGAATCACCTTGCCCATCTGCATAGCCTGCATCAGCACTCGGGCGTTCTCCGGCAAGTAAATCGCCGCCTTCACGCCTCCCATCCGCGTCGTCCAATTGGTACGGGACTCCCTCGTGCTGACCGACGAAGGCTGGCGCATCGCGCATAAATCCGCCAAAGCCATCTTCCGAAGCGGCCCCGCGCACTGACGTGCCGGCGGCGCGCGAAGCCCTCGCCGAGCCTCTCCTGCTACCGATACCCAAGGGGTATCGGTAGGGCAAATCGGCCATCTTCCCAATCCTCGCCCCAGCTTTTACGCTTCCGGATCGGACGGCGGCCAATGCGCGCCCGACGCATGCCGCCCGTGCCGCGATAAGCGACTTCCCGCCTCGCCCCCCAACCCGAGAGGAATGCCCCATGCGCTATATCCGCTTCATCCACCAAGGCACCAAGTACCTGGGAGCCCGGGACGGAGACGACATCCGGATCCTCGGGGAAGACTCCCTCGAGTCCTTGCTGGCTGCCGGTGTCGACCTCGAGACGTATGCAAAGACCCGCACCGGCGGCACGCTGGTGAGCGAAGCCGACGTGACATTTCTTCCCATCCTGGAGCGCCCGGCCAAGATTTTCTGCATTGGCTTGAACTACGCAGACCACACCAAGGAAAGCCCGTACGAGCAGCCTTCCTATCCGACCATCTTCCCCCGCTACCACACGAGCCTCGTGGGCCACGGCCAGCCCATCGTCCGACCGCGCGTTTCCGATTCCCTGGACTACGAAGGCGAATTGGCCGTGGTGCTCAAGCGCGGCGGGAGGCATATCAAGAAAGAAGAGGCGCTTGGCTGCGTCGCCGGCTATGCATTGTTCAATGACGGTTCGGTGCGCGAGTACCAGTTCCTGTCCCCGCAATGGACGGTGGGCAAGAATTTCGACGCCACGGGAGCGTTCGGCCCTGAACTGGTCACGGCAAGCGAAGTCCCGCCAGCCGCGCGCGGTCTACGGCTCGAAACCCGCCTCAACGGCGAGGTCGTGCAGTCCGCCAGCACGGACGAAATGATCTTCGACATTCCCACCCTGATCAGCATCATCAGCGAGGCGATTTCCCTCGAGCCTAGCGACGTGATCGTCACCGGCACGCCCGCAGGCATAGGCTGGGCCCGCGAACCGAAACTGCTGATGCGTCCCGGCGATATATGCGAAGTGTCCGTCACGGGCTTTGCGCCGCTGCGCAACCCGATCGAAGACGAAGCCTGAACGCGCCGCAGCCAAGAAAAAAGGAGGAGAGCGATGACCACAGCGACCACCCTTGACCATGCCTGCCGCAAGGCTGCGGTGCATTCCATCGATCACTATGCGCTCACCGTCCCCGATCTCGACTTGGCCGGGCATTTTTACACTGCATTCGGCCTCGAAGTCGCGCACGAAAACGGGGGGCTCGCCCTGCGCGCGCAAGACGGCCACGTATGGGCGAGGATTTACGAAGGCGAGCGCAAGGCGTTGGCTTACCTGAGCTTTAATTGCTTTGAAGAAGACCTGCCTGGCATGCGCCGCCAATTGGACGAGGCGGGAGTGGCGGCCGCGGGCGATGCCCCCCGTGCCACGCGCGAAGGAATCTGGTTCCGCGACGTCGACGGCAACCTCATCCAGGTGAAGAGCGGCCCCAAGACCATGCCCGACGCAAAGCCGCCTCTGCGTGACATCCACGTGCCCGCCGATAGGCGCGGCGCCAGCCTGCGCAAGCAGGTCGCGCAGGTCCGGCCCCGGCGTCTCTCGCACGTATTGCTGTTCACGCCCGACGTCTCGCGCACGCTCGATTTCTATGTCAAGACCCTGGGCCTGCGGCTCTCGGACCGCTCCGGCGAGAATATTGCCTTCACCCATGCGCCGCATGGATGCGACCACCACCTGGTGGCTTTCGCGCGCAGCACGGCCCGCGGCTGGCACCATGCCGCCTGGGACGTCGCCAGCATCGACGAAGTCGGACAAGGCGCCGCGCAAATGGCGGCGGCCGGATATAGGCAGGGCTGGGGCACTGGCCGGCACGTGCTAGGGTCGAACTTTTTCCATTACGTGCGCGATCCCTGGGGCTCCTACTGCGAGTACTCGGCAGACATCGATTACATCTCCGCCGGTTACGAGTGGCCCGCAGGAGACTTCGAGCCGGAAGACAGTCTCTATCAGTGGGGGCCCGACGTGCCGCCGGAGTTCATCCAGAATACGGAGGCCTGAGCAGCGGGCGGCCCGCTTCCTCGGCCGCAGGCCGTGCTCCGCCGGCGGCCGCCCTGTGCATCTTCCAGCACTACCGCGGCCGCAGCCGCCGCACTAGCCCATGGCGCGCCCCGTCGCCAGCGCCAGCAGGGCACCCACATCGGCCTGCGGGCCGCCGCGCCATGCAACGTGGTGATCGGGCCGTATCAATACTCTGTCAGCGCCATACAGCGCATGCGCCGAGCGGTCGCCAACCTCGAGCAGATCCAGGCGGATGCCGTACCCGTGCGCTGCAGCGCGCCACGACGCCTTCTCGGCCTCCCCCATGCGCGAGAAAGCCAACAAAGTGAAATCGCGGCCGAAAAGATCGAATAGCACTTTGCCTTCCACGACGGCATGAGGCGCGCGCGAGCCGGGCACCGCGACCGGTTCGTAGTGGTTCGGATCGTCCGGGGGAACAGGGCCGGGTTCCTTCGCCACGATGGGGCTACCGAGGTAACGGACCCCCAGTTGCAGTCCGGGGATGTTGAATTCGCTCGCCACGTGCGCCGCCAGCCGCCGGCCCAGCTCCGCCCTTGCCCGCTGCCCAGGTTCGCCCGGCTCGTCGAGGGTCGAGTCCGGACGCATATTGCCTATGCTGTCAGCCATGCGACGCGCGAACGCCGTGTTGCGCAATGCGATCGGACGGCGCTCGCTATCGTAACTTTCCAGCAACGCCGGCGGCGCGCCCCCTTGGACCACTGCCGCCAGCTTCCAGCCCAGGTTCACCGCATCGTCGATCGACGTGTTGTAGCCCATGCCGCCCGTCGGCGTGAATAGATGCGCTGCGTCGCCCGCCAGGAACACGCGACCGGCCGCCATTTTCTCGGCCACCAGCATGTAGCCGGCAACCCAGGGCATGCGGTCGATGAGTTCGAAATCGAATTCGCGGCCGACGACGGCATGCGCCACGGCCCGCGGGTCGATGTCCGCCGGGCCTTGCCCCGGCGCAAGCTGCACGGCCAGCAAGAACGTCTGCACACCGTCGATGGCGATCAGCAGGCCGCGCTGTCGCGCGTTGACCGCCCAATACTGCCAAGCCGGCGGCTTGCCGATCACGCCATAAAGCGTCCTCGACCGAAAATAAATCGACAGCATCTGCCCGCCGAAAAAATCGCGCTGCACGCGGCTCTCGCCTGTGTATCCGACGCCGATGGCCTTGCGCACCATGCTCCTCGGACCGTCGCAGCCCACGACATAGCGCGCGCGCAGGCGCCACGGCGCACCGCCATTCGAAGGCTCGACAAGGAGGGTCACGCCGTGGTCGTCCTGCTCCAATGAAATGGCCCTCTGGCCCAGGCACAACCTGACGCTCGCATAGGCCGCCGCGCGCGCACGCAATACCGGCTCGATCAGCATCTGCTGGACGCGATGGGGCAGCTCGGGCGTGGGCCAGGCTTCGCGCCCGTAGTCGCCCGCATCGACCGTGGAGAGATCGCCCAATGCGCTGCGCCGCGCTGCCTCGCTACGCGACGGAATCCGGAACCGGGCAAGTTCGTGGTCTGCCAGCTGCGTGCAATAAACCACGTCCTGCGGATAGTCTGGCGGCAACCCGAGAGCCCGCACCTCGTCCGAGAATCCGCGCCGGCGGTAATGCTCCATCGTCCGCGCGGACGTCGCGTTGGCCTTGGGAAAAGCGGGCGGGTCGGCATCTTCCTCCAGCAGGACGCACGGAACGTCCCGGCATCCCAATTCGATCGCCAACATCAGCCCCGCCGGCCCGCCGCCCACGATGGCGATTTCGGTTTGCATCGTTTCCATGCGCAGCTCCTTCAATCGGATAGCGCGGGCGCCACCCTAGGTATCCGCTTGAATAAAGCCATCGTCCGTCTCCTAGATATTGGCATGTCTTGCGCGAAGTCTAGAGACGCCCGACGCTAACAGAAAGATGGCAAAATTCTCCCGTCGATACCTGGGCGTTATCGCCATGAAACTGCATCATTTGCGGGATTTCATCGCCATCGCGGACGCACGCAGCGTGCGGGGCGCAGCCCGCGCGCTCGGGCTTGCCCAGCCTGCCCTCACGCGCAGCCTGCGGGAACTGGAAAACGAACTTGCCACGCCGCTGCTCGAACGCCATGCCAGAGGCGTCGTCCTGACTCCCATCGGCGAGGCCTTTTATCGACGCGCGCACGCTGCGATGGCCGAGATCCGCCGCGGCCGTGACGAAGTCGCGCAGCTCTTGGGCACGCCCTGCGGTTCCGTCACCATAGGGCTGTCCAGCGCCGTCTGGCTGTCCATGGCTGCCGAGGTCCACGTGGCCTTTCGGCGCGCTTACCCTGGCGTCCGCCTGCGCATGGTCGAGGGGTTCTTTTCCACGCTCGAAGGCCGATTGCAGGACGGCACGCTCGACTTCTTCATCGGCCCCCGCCCCGCGCGGCCGGTTGGGGACAGCTACAAAGTGGAGCTCCTGTTCCAGAACCAGCGCGTGGTGGTAGGGCGCAAAGATCACCCGAAGCGGCATGCCAAGCGGCTCGCGGAGCTAGTCGACCAAGAGTGGATTCTCACCGGCGTGCAAGAACGCCGGGAGGCGGAGTTCGAAGACGCATTCGCACGACACGGGCTGCCGCCCCCTGTCCCGATGACCCAAGCCGAGTCCATGGTCGGCGTAGCGGCGCTGCTGTGCTCGACCGATGCGCTCGCGATGTTGCCCAAGCAATGGTTCCACTCCAGGCTATTCGCAGGCGTGATAGAACCCATTCCCTTGCTGGACGAAATCGATGCCCCGGACATCGTTTTCATCTCGCGCGCCGGCGTGCCCCTCACGCCCGCCGCCGCCCACCTGGCCGCGCTGTTCGAACGCGTCGCCGGAACACTCCGGGAGGTTGGGCACGGCGCTTGCTGAATGGAACCGACCTCGCTGAGAGGATACTTTGGAGAGTTCCATGAACAAATCGACCATCCCGGCCCTGCAAAAGGCCGCTCTGGGCATGCTGCTCGACGACCATCGCAACGCGAAGAAGCTGTTCAAGCAATTCAAGGAAGCCGAATCGGACGCCGAGAAGGAAGAAATCGCCCAAACCGTCTGTAAGGAGTTGACCGTCCACGCCACGTTGGAAGAGGAACTCTTCTATCCCTTGGTCCGCCGCGAGGGGGGCAAGGCCTTCGCCGACCTGCTGGACGAAGCGGTCGTCGAGCACGCCAGCGCCAAGGACCTCATCGCCCAGGTCCAATCCATGCGGCCAAGCGACGAGATGTACGACGCCAAAGTGACCGTGCTCTGCGAATACGTCACCCATCACGTCAAAGAAGAAGAAGAGGAAATGTTTCCCAAGGTCGTAAGCAAGAAAATCGACCTGCGGGAAGCTGCCGAGATGATGGCAGCCCGCAAGGAAGAACTCATGGGGACGGTGGCCGCCTGACCAGTGGGCTGGGCGGCGAACGCCAGGGGGTGGATTCCTGCCCCCGGCGGCCTTGGCGAAGCGGGGCGAGGCCCAAAACTCATATACTTGCAACGATGCGGGAGCTTCCCTCCCGGCAGGTGTATGACCTGACCTCGCTTAAGCCAAGAATCCCATGAAGCAAGAACCCACGTTACGTGACGACCAGGCGCCCATCCCAGAAAGCGACACCAGCTTTCTGTGGTCCGACGCCCGCCTCCTCGGCTTCAACCCGATGGACGAGTCGCACAAAGAGTTCTACGACGTCGCTTTCCGGTTGCTGACCTGCACCGAGAACTCCGCGGCCGCCGCGCTCGACGCGTTCGAAGAACACCTGAAGGAGCACTTCGGCCAGGAAGAGGAGTGGATGCGCAGCACCGATTTCCCGCCTTCGGACTGCCACTTCCAGGAACACGAGGCAGTCATGAAGTCCACGCGGGAGGTCCGGGAGTTGTTCTTGGCGGGCAAGGCGGATGTTGCCCTCATCCACGATTTCGCCCTGCATCTTTTCCAGTGGTTCCCGGGACACGCCGACTACCTGGACGCTGCGCTCGCCGCATGGATGAGCAAGCGCACCTACGGCGGCAAGCCCGTCGTGCTACGACGCAAGCTGTAACCAGGGTGCGGCTGCCGGCCCGTTCCGGTGGCCCGCCGCGTCCGGCAGGCCGCCAAAGTCGCGCCTAGGGATTCTCCTGAGCTTGCGCAGAGACGAAGCCAGTCGTGCCTGAGATAATGACACGTCTGCCAAGTCGTGACGTGTCCACCTTTCCATCTGACGTGCCATGCAATTCCACCTGAACGGATTCAAGACCGGCGATCCCGCCATCTCCGAGCCCGCCCCTCATGCCGTGGGCGCTCGTGCCGATGTCCTCCCCCAAGAAGTCGACGTGCTGATCGTGGGCAGCGGGCCCACCGGCCTGACCTTGGCCGCGCAACTGGCCGCGTTCCCCGACATCAAGACGTGCATCGTTGATCAAAAGCCCGGCCCGCTGCAGTTGGGCCAGGCCGACGGCATCGCCTGCCGCACGGTGGAAATGTTCGAGGCCTTCGGATTCAGCCACCGGGTGCTGAGGGAAGCCTACTGGGTCAACGAGACCTCGTTTTGGAAACCCGACGACAACCAAAGATCCCACATCGTCCGCGGCGGCCGCATCCAGGACACCGAGGACGGCCTCTCCGAGTTTCCGCACGTCATCCTGAACCAGGCCCGGGTCCACGACTTCTACTTGGACGTGATGCGCAACTCGCCATCGCGCCTGGAGCCCGCCTATTCCCGCCGCCTGCTGGAGCTCAAGGTCGACCGGTCTGGAAACGATAGCCACCCGGTCACGGCCCGCTTCGAGCGCGTCGACCCCGAACACCAAGGGCGGGTCGAGGTCGTCAAGGCTCGCTATGCGGTCGGCTGCGACGGCGCCCATAGCACCGTGCGCAAGTCGCTGGGCCGCGCGCTGCATGGCGAATCTGCCAACCAGGCCTGGGGCGTCATGGACGTGCTGGCGGTCACTGACTTCCCCGACATCCGCATCAAGTCGGCCATCCACTCGGCAAATGAAGGCAGCGTCCTGATCATCCCGCGCGAAGGCGGCTACCTGGTGCGCCTCTACATCGAGCTTGACAAGCTCAACGAGAACGAGCGCGTATCCAACCGCCAGATCACAACCGATCGCCTAATCGCGGCTGCCCAGCGCATCCTGCACCCTTACACGCTCGACGTGAAGGAGATCGCCTGGTGGTCGGTCTACGAGATCGGACAGCGGCTGTGCGAGAAGTTCGACGACGTCCCGGCAGAATTGGAGCACGAGCAATTCCCGCGCGTGTTCATCGCCGGAGATGCCTGCCACACGCACAGCCCCAAGGCCGGCCAGGGCATGAACGTCTCCATGCAGGACGGCTTTAACCTTGGATGGAAACTTGCCGCGGTTCTGCGCGGCCGCTGCATCCCCGAAGTCCTGCATACGTATTCCAAGGAACGCCAGGCGGTCGCCAAGGAGTTGATCGACTTCGATCGCGAATTCGCCAAGATGTTCAGCGCAGCGCCCAAGGATCCTACCAAGGAAGATAGCGAGGGCGTCGATCCCGCGGAGTTCCAGCGTTATTTCATCATGCAAGGCCGCTTCACGGCCGGCACCGCCACGCACTACCATCCGTCCCTCATCAGTGCCGAACCCGTGCACCAGGAACTGGCCACAGGTTTCGTGGTCGGCATGCGCTTCCATTCTGCGCCGGTCATCCGCCTGGCCGACGCCAAGCCCATGCACTTGGGCCACACGGTCAAGGCCGACGGACGCTGGCGCGTGTTTGCGTTCGCCGACCGCGAAGACCCGATGCAGCCCTCGGCGCGCATCCGGGCGCTTTGCGAATTCCTTGCCGACTCGCCACGATCGCCGGTCAAGAAGTACACGCCGGCGGACATGGACATCGACGCCGTGATCGACGTGCGCGCAATCTTCCAGCAAGGGCATCGCACGCTGGCGCTCGACGCCATGCCGTCTTTCCTGCTCCCGCGCAAAGGACGCTACGGCCTGATCGACTATGAAAAGATGTTCTGCCCCGACCTCAAGAGCGGTCAAGACATCTTCGACATGCGCGGTGTCGACCGGGAACGCGGGTGCATGGTAATCGTGCGGCCCGACCAATACATCGCGCATGTATTGCCGCTCGACGCCCACGAAGAACTGGCGAATTTCTTCGCCCGGTTCATGGTGGAAGCGCGCTAGTACCTCCCGCGCCCGCCTTCGGCGCGGGCGCCGCGGCCTTGCCCGAAAGCGCCAAGCGCAAGGCCCAAGTGCCGTCAACTCAGGAAAGCCCCAACCAACGCTGCTCGGCCATGAAATGTGGGGTCTACATAAAATCCACGCAGACTCCCACTCACCGGAGACAACTCCACCATGTTTCGACGCACTGCCCTGGCCGGGGCCCTTCTGCTGTCGGTCTGCGGCACCGCCGCGGGTGCCGACGAAAAACTCCGTTCCAAGCTTGAAGAGATCGGTGTCAATCTTGCCACGGTAATGGGGGCCGCGGATTACTGCGGCGGCAATTCCCAAACCCTGGTCGATCTCATGTCGCGCAGCTACGCGCATTTCAAGCTCGATGAGAAAGACGCGCGGCAGATCCGCACGGCCATCGAGGCGCGTCGCCAAGAGGCGCGATCGCAGGCGGCGGAAAAATTTTCCAATCAGGCTTGCCCCGGCGACGTCCGGCAGAAAGTCAACGCCACGCTCGAGGAGCTGGAGAACATGTGGTACCGGGTCGTGCAGAACGAGACGGGCGTAGACATGCGGCAGGCCCCCCCGGCTTCGCCTCCGCAGGCCACCCCGAACGCCACCGGGGCCGCATCGGCCCCGAATGCAGTGCCACCTGGCAAGTACAGCTGCTATACCTTCGACAACGGACAGCTGAACTACACCTATAC
>NZ_JADGHH010000145.1 GCF_019689535.1 Pigmentiphaga sp. | reverse complement strand
GCCGCCGCCGCGCCGCCGCTGCTGCCGCCCGCAGAGCGCGTGGTGTCGTACGGGTTGCGGGTCACGCCATATACGCGGTTATAGGTATGCGAACCCAACCCGAATTCCGGCGTATTGGTCTTGCCAATAATGATGGCGCCACTCGCACGCATGCGCTCGACCTGGATACTATCCGCGCCTGCCACGCGATCCCGGTGGGCCAGGGAACCTTCTGTCCACGGCAAGCCACGAACCGGATCCAGGCCTTTTACCGCGATGGGAAAACCATGCATCCATCCACGCGGGCCGCTACGGGCCATTTCGGCATCGGCCTCAGCCGCTTGCGCCTCCAGCTCTTCCCGCGGGCGCAAGGCCACGATGGCATTCACGCCGGCATTGCAGCGTTCGATGCGATCCAGGAAAGCCGTCATGACTTCCCGGCACGACACCTTGCGCGCAGCGATGGCCCGCGCGAGTTCCGTGGCGTCCAGAGAAAGGAGGTTCGAAGACATGGCCAGGACGAAGATATGCGGTCACGCCAGCTTAACCGACGCCTCCTGGCGCATGAATCGCGTTTTATGGAGAATGGCTCGCCTTTGCTGACTCAGTCCGCGCAGGCCTCTTCAAAGACGAAGGAAAGGGCCTGCGCGCAAGGCAGCTCCACCTTCAGGGCCAGCAAATCGTCTGCGCGCGTGCGGCCTAGATTGACGGCGGCCACGGGCAGCCCGGCCTGGGCACCGGCGCGTACATACCGATAGCCGGAATGCACCATCAGTGACGATCCCACGACCAGGATCGCGTCAGACACCTGCAAGGCGGCTAATGCGCTGGATATCCGCTCCGCCGGGACGGGTTCGCCGAAAAACACGACGTCGGGCTTGAGTATCCCGCCACATGCCAGGCACGCCGGGACGCGGAAGCCACTGAAATCGACGCTTTCCAGATCGGCGTCGCCATCCGGAGCCATGCGCCCCGACAGGCCCACCCAGCCGGGATTCCGAGCCTCCAGCCGCGCCTGGAACACCTTCCGGGGTTCGCGGCGCCCACATTCCATGCACCGGACGTGATCCAGCCGGCCGTGCAGGTCGACGACGGCACGGCTACCCGCCGCTTGGTGCAAGCCGTCAACGTTTTGCGTGACGAGCCGCTCGACACGTCCCGCGGCTTCGAGCTTGGCCAGTGCCCGGTGCGCATCATTCGGCTCGGCTTTGCCGAAATGTCGCCAGCCCGCCATGCTGCGCGCCCAGTACCGCGAACGGGCGAGGGGGCTGCCCATGAAGGCCTGGAAACTGATGGGCGGTGTCCGTTTCCACTGTCCATCAGCATCCCGGTAGTCCGGAATTCCAGATTCTGTGCTGCATCCAGCGCCAGTGAGCACAAACAAACGTCTATGCCGGCCGACGAACTCGGCAAGCGCGGAAAGTGGTGAAGCAAGCATAGTAGACCCCATTCACCGAACCAAGCATACCCAAGGCGGGGCTGGAACGACATCATCCACCTTGGGCTAGTACCACTGGGCGCGCCATGCGCCAGGACGGGCAAACGGCCTGTGGATAACCTCTAGGGAGCGGGGTTGTGCACAGGCTGTGGGTGCTTTCTGGATAACTGCCTTTTTCGACCGACCCAAAAAACTTGTCCAGTTTTGGGGTACACCGTGTGGACAAGGTTATCCACATGCACAAAAAATGTGCAAATCGTTGAATCGAAAAGGTTTTTTTCAGGCTCACAAGTTATCCACAGGCTCCTATTACCTGCTACCAGTGAGATAGATAGCTTTAGGTAAAACCCAAAACACTTTGCCTACTACGACCTTCGACCCGGCCCCATGTGGCTTCGCTTCCATAGACATCTGTCGTCCGGGCGCCTAGCATCTGCCTTCCGCTTTTCCAGTTTCCCGCATGCGTATCCTCCTGGTTGAAGACGAGCCCGACCTAGCCCGCTGGCTTTCAGGCACCCTGGCGCGCCATGGGGGGTTCGTCGTGGAATGGGCAAATGACGGCGCTATTGCGGAACGACGGCTCCAAATCGAAGACTTCGACGCCGTCGTCCTGGACCTCGGGTTACCCGGCCTGGACGGGCATGGGTTGCTGGCCAAGCTTCGCGCACGGGACGACCGCACACCTGTATTGATATTGACTGCCCGGGATTCACTGAGCGAAAGAGTCAGTACCCTGCACGAGGGGGCCGATGATTTCTTGCCCAAGCCGTTCAACGTGGCCGAGCTAGAGGCTAGGCTCATCGCTTTGATACGCCGCAGCCGGGGCAGGGAACATCCTCGCCTCGCCTGCGGCCCGTTGACGTTCGATACCGCCGCCCAGAAATTCATGCTCGATAACCAGGTGCTTGCGCTGTCGCCACGCGAACATGCCGTGCTGCGGGCATTGATCCAACGTAGCGGCGAACCCGTCACCAAACAGCAAATCCTGGACCGGGTCTTTAGCGACGATCAGGATGTGAATCCCGACGCGGTAGAAGTGCTCATCCACCGGCTGCGCAAGCGCCTGGGCGACAACGGTGTCCGCATCGTGACCCTGCGCGGCCTGGGTTATTGCCTGGAGCCTGCATGAATCGACGCTGCTGTGGTGGATGCTGCCGGCCTTGGCCATGGTCGCGGCCGGCGGCTTATGGCTATCCGTCCGCCTGCTAGACGATTTGGCCAACGCTGCCTACGATCGTTCGCTCGCGGGCGCGTTGCGTGCGATAGATCTCAATATATCGACGGACAGCGGCGGATTGGCCGTCGAACTGCCGTACCGGTTGCTGCAATTCTTCGAATTGACCGCGAGTGGCAATGTGTATTTCCGGGTCGCGACGGAAGACGGGCTGGCGGAAATCGGCAATCCAGACCTCCCCCTGCCCGACCACCCGCTGCGGTCCGGCAGGGCGGAGTTCTACAACGCGGAGTATTTCGGCGAACCGGTCCGGGTCGGCGCCATGGCGCGTCGGTTGGAGCCTCCGCTCTATGGTGCAAACGAAGGGCAGCGCATCGTCATCCAGGTCGCCGAGAGCGTCCGGTCACGCTTGGGTTTTACCCGTACGGTGATCATGCGGGCCATCGAGCGCGACGCGCTGCAAATCCTGCTCAGCGCTTTGTTACTGACGGCGGGCGTCATCATCGCATTGCGGCCGCTGGTTCGCTTGAGCGAAGAAATCAACGCCCGCGGACCGGAGGACTTGCGACCGGTCGACGACAGCGAGGTACCGTCGGAGGTGCAACCGCTGGTGGCGGCCATCAATCGTCACATAGCCCGTCATGAAGCCCAGGCCAAAGCGCAGCGCCAGTTCCTGGACGATGCCTCGCATCAGCTCCGTACGCCGCTGACCGTGCTCAAGACACAAGTGGATTTCGCGCTGCGTGAATCCGATCCCCAAGCGGTGCGGCAGGCGCTGCAGGCCATGCATACGGGCATAGACCGGTCCATCCGGATGGCCAACCAGATGCTGGCGTTGGCGAGGGTACACGATGCTTCATTGGGGGAAAGCAGTGTGCCCTTCGCCCGGATCGACCTAGTCGAACTGGCGGGCGAATGCGTGCGCAGCCTGCTGCCCGCTGCGCGGGCAAAGCGGCTGGACTACGGTTTCGATACCCGGGCGGAACGCCTGCCGTTCTTCGGATCGGCGCTCTTGCTGCGCGAAGCGCTCGTCAACCTATTGGACAATGCCATTCGCTACAGCCCTGAAGGCAGCGTCGTGACGTTGTCGGTCGGGGGCGAGGACGATTGCGCCGTATTGCGGGTAGAGGATAGCGGGCCGGGGATGTCGGCATCCGACATCGAGCGGGCCGGGGTGCGTTTTCGGCGTGGACAAGCGGGCAAGGACAAGCCCGGGGCGGGATTGGGGCTGGCCATTGCAGAGCGCATCGCCAAGCTTCATAAGGGGCAACTCGTGCTCGAGAATCGCGACCCGGGGCCGGGTTTGCGGGCATCGCTCGTGTTTCCACGGAGCAAGTACCAAAACGGGGTCAGTCCATGACACCTAGGGTTTATCCTCAGTGAAGAGGCCTCGACCAGACGCCCTGCAGGCGTCCCAAGTGTTTCATTGAAAGCTGGTTGAAAGGCATGGGTTCGTACAGTCGGGCTGGTGCGGCAGCCTAGCCGCTCGATCAAGAACAAGGGAGGTGACTGATGAAACCCACAGTCCGACTTCGCGCTGCGGCATGTGCCGCGGTCATGTTTTTTGCGGGATTGGCGGCCCAATCCGTTTCTGCCGCGCCCGATCGGCCCGAATGCATCGCCCCGGCCAAACCCGGCGGCGGTTTCGATTTGACCTGCAAGCTGGCCCAGGCCGCCCTGCAACAGGGCAAGTACCTGGACGCGCCCATGCGCTCGGTGTACATGCCCGGCGGCATCGGCGCCGTCGCTTACAACACCATCATTGCCCAGCGTCCGGCCGAAGCCGGTACCATCGTTGCGTTTTCGGGTGGTTCGCTGCTCAACATCGCCCAAGGCAAATTCGGCCGCTATACCGAATCGGACGTGCGCTGGGTGGCCGGCATCGGCACCGACTACGGTGCAGTCGTGGTGCGCAAGGATGCGCCATGGAAAGACCTCAAGAGCCTGATGGCTGCCATCAAGGCCGACCCCACCAAAGTCGTGTTCGGCGCGGGCGGCACCATAGGCAGCCAGGATTGGATGAAGGCCGCTTTGACTGCGCGGGCCGCCGGCATTGACTACAAGACCATGCGCTTCGTCGCGTTCGAAGGGGGCGGCGAAACGCTGACCGCTCTGCAGGGCGGCCACGTCCAGGTGTATTCGGGCGATGCCGGCGAAGTCGCGTCCATGTTGGACGCGGGCGTTCCCATCCGCATCCTGGCCGTGTTCTCCGAAGAGCGGCTGCCCGGCAAGCTGGCCGACGTCCCGACCGCCAAGGAACAGGGGTTTGACATCCAATGGCCCATCGTCCGCGGCTTCTATGTCGGGCCCAAGGTCTCTGATGCGGATTACCAGTGGTGGGTCGCTACCTTCGACAAAATGCTGGCCACGCCTGAGTTCGCGAAGTTGCGCGAAGAGCGCGGCCTGTTCCCGTTCAGCCTTACCGGCCAGGCCCTGGATGCCTACGTCAAGAAGCAGGTTGCCGAATATCGCAAGCTGGCCAACGAGTTCGAACTGGTGCGTAAATGACGGGTAGCCGTGTCGTATTGAACGACCGGCTGCTCGGCGCGGTGGCACTGCTGTTTGCCGCCGTGATGGTGTGGCAGGGCTACGGCCTTGAAGCACCTTTCGCTTACGAGCCGGTCGGTCCCCGCGCTTTCCCCATGCTCTTGTCGCTGGTCATCGGCCTGTGCGGCCTGTGGCTGGTGGTCAAGGGAGGCAACCCGGTGGAGCCCGCCTCCCCAGGCGTCAAGGGACGGATCGCGGCTGTTGCCATATCGTTGGCGGCATATGCTTTCTTGTTCCAGTGGCTGGGGGTCGTGATTGCCACTTTCCTGATGAGCTTGCCCGTGGGCCGGGCCTTTGGCGGCACCTGGCTGAAGTCGGGCACGGCCGGGTTGATCCTGGGCATCGGGGTTTTCCTGTTGTTCGATGAGGTACTCGACGTGGTGTTGCCCACCGGGGTGCTGGGAGGATTGTTGTGAGCGAGATCCTCAGCCACTTGGGAACTGGATTCTCCGTCGCGCTGACGCCTCTCAACCTATTGATTGCCGCGATCGGCGCGTTCATCGGGACGATCGTCGGCGTACTGCCGGGATTGGGGCCGATCAACGGCGTGGCCATCCTGATGCCGCTCGCGTTCGCCATGCAGCTGCCGCCCGAAAGCTCGCTCATCTTGCTGGCATCGGTCTACATCGGCTGCGAATACGGCGGCCGGATCAGTTCTATCCTGATCAACGTGCCGGGCGAGGCCTCGGCCATCATGACCGCGCTCGACGGTTATCCCATGGCGCGCCAGGGCAAAGCCGGGGTGGCCTTGTCCATTTCCGCGTGGAGCTCTTTCGTGGGCTCGGCTGTCGCCACCGCCGGCATCGCGGTCGCGGCGCCGCTCCTCGCCAAATGGGCGCTTGCCTTCGGGCCGGCCGAATATTTCGCGCTCATGGTGTTCGCGTTCTGTTGCCTGGCTGGCCTGCTGGGAGAACAACCGGTCAAGGCCTTGTTGGCTGCGGCCGTGGGGTTGGCCTTGTCCACCGTGGGCATCGACGAGAACTCAGGGGTATACCGTTACACCTTCGATTCGCTGCACTTGAGCGACGGCATCCAGTTCGTGGTCGTCGTGATCGGCTTGTTCTCCGTCAGTGAGATGCTATTGCTGCTCGAGCAGTCGGTAACCGGTTCGAGCGCGGTCAGGCCCACGGGCCGCACGCTATTCAACCTGCGCGAAATGGCCATCACTTGGTGGGGAACGGTGCGCGGCGCCTTGATCGGCTTCGTGGTCGGGGTGTTGCCCGGTGCGGGCGCGACGGTGGCTTCGGCCATGGCCTATTCCACCGAGAAGCGCCTGGTCGAGCAATCCGATCCGGAGGGTGCGCAGTTCGGCAACGGCGATATCCGCGGCTTGGCTTCGCCGGAAGCCGCCAACAATGCGTCGGCCACCGGGTCTTTCGTGCCCATGCTCACGCTGGGGGTTCCCGGCTCGGGCACTACGGCGGTCATGATGGGCGTGCTCGCGCTCTATAACATCACGCCGGGACCGGCCCTGTTCGACCAGCGGCCGGAAATCGTCTGGGGCTTGATCGCGTCCTTGTTCATCGGCAACGCCATGCTGCTGGCCATGAACATTCCGATGGTAGGGCTGTTTGCCCGCATGCTGTCGGTACCGACCTGGGCCCTCGTGCCGTTCATCGTCACGGTCAGCGCCATAGGCGTGTACTCCGTGCATTCCACGACCTTCGACCTCGTCATGATGGTGGCCTTGGGCGTGGTGGGCTATCTGCTGCGCAAGATGTCCGTGCCCATGGCGCCGCTCATCTTGGGCTTGGTCCTGGGCAATATGATGGAGCAGAACCTGCGGCGCGCCCTGTCCATCACGAACGGCGATGCCTCCATCCTGTGGGAAAGCCCCGTCAGCATCGGCCTGTGGGTATGTGCCATTGCGGTGCTGACCGTGCCGGTGACGCTGCGCATGCTGGCGCGCCGGCGCCGGAGCGCCGCGGCGGCTACGCCTTCGGCCTGATGTTCTTCCGCGCCCGACGGCTGCCGCGCGGCGCCGTCGTCGTGACCCCTCCCCGGAGGGGTCATATTTCTTGCAGGCGCTCCAAGGCTGCGTCCAGCGTGGTGTCTTTCTTGGCGAAGCAGAAACGCACTAATTGCCGGTTCGAGGAGGGGGCCTGCGGATCAGCGTGGAAGGCTGCGATGGGGATGACGGCCACGCCGTGCTCCGTGGTGAGCCAACGTGCGAATTCGCTTTCCGGCGCATCCGAAATCTCGCTGTAGTCGGCCAATAGGAAGTACGTGCCCGGGCAGGGCAGGGGCTTGAAGCGCGTTTGCCGCAATCCCGCTTCGAGCCGGTCGCGCTTGGCCTGGTAGAAGGCGGGCAGGTCCAGATAATGCCGCGGGTCTTCGAGAAAAGCGGCCAACCCATACTGCATGGGCGTCGATACCGCGAACACCATGAACTGGTGGATCTTGCGGAACTCTTGCGACAAGGGGGCCGGCGCGCAGCAATAGCCGATTTTCCACCCCGTGGTGTGGAAGGTCTTGCCGAACGAGGAAATCAGGAAGCTGCGCGAGGCGAGCGCCGGCCTGCGCGCGACGGATGCGTGTTGCCGGCCGTCGAACACGATGTGTTCGTAGACCTCGTCGGAGATCAGCACGATGCCTGTGCTTGCCAGGATGCGCTCGAGCTCATCGAGGTCGGCGTCGTTGAGCACGGCCCCGGTGGGGTTGTGCGGAAAGTTGATCACGAGGGCCCGCGTGCGTGGCGTGATCGCGCGCTTCACTGCCTCCCAGTCGGGTCGATACCCGGGCGCCTGCGGCGTGGGCGCGAGCAGCTGAACCGCGATGGGCGTGGCGCCGGCCAGCTTGATGGCCGGCACATAGGAGTCGTAGGTCGGCTCGAGCACGATGACTTCATCGCCCGCGCCAGCCGAGGCCAGGATGGCCGTCATCAGGGCCTGCGTCGCGCCGCTCGTGACGGTAATCTCGGTTTCCGGATCGTAGGCCGCGCCGTACAGGCGCTGCGTCTTGGCCGAGATGGCCCTGCGCAATTCAGGAACGCCCGCCATCGGCGCGTATTGGTTATGGCCCGCCGACATGGCCGCGGCGACTTTTTCCAGCAAGCCGGCATCCGGATCAAAGTCCGGAAAGCCCTGGCCCAGGTTGATGGCCCGGGTTTCGGTCGCCAGCCGGCTCATGACCGTGAAAATGGTGACGCCGACGTCCGGGAGTTTGGAGTTGATCATTAGATTGCTCGTACCTTGGATGTACCATTTGCCTTTCGGCCCAGTCTACACTTGCGCATTTCCCGGCGGACATGCCGGTTTCTCCCTTCTCTCCATGCCCGCCCGCCTGCTACTCGGTTTCGTCATCGCGCTCTGCGGTTCGCTTGTCGCCGTCTATCTGAACCTGCCGTTGCCCTGGATGCTGGGCGCGCTGGTGGCAACAGCGGCCACCAAGATCGGGGGCGTGCGGTCCGAGAGCCGCACGGCGTTGCGCTGCGCCGGGCAATGGGTACTGGGCGTCGGCCTGGGCCTGTACTTCACGCCGGCAGTCATCGAGGAAATCGCGCGGAACATCCTCCCGCTCATGGCCGGTGCCGTGTTCGCAGTCGTCCTGGGCCTGGCCGGCGCATGGTTTCTCCGGCGCGCGACGGGCGTCGAATTCAGCACGGCGTTTTTCTCCTCGACCATAGGCGGTGCCGCCGAAATGGCGAACCTGTCCGACCGCTACGGGGGCAAGGTGTCGCTCGTCGCGTCGGCGCACAGCCTGCGCATTTTACTGGTGGTCGTGCTGGTGCCATTGGGCTTTCGGCTGTCCGGGGTCAATGGCACCGGTGTTTTTGCGCCGGCGGTGCAACAGGTCGATCCTGCCGGGCTTGCCATTTTGTTCGCGTTGGGCGCAGGCGGGGCATTGCTGGCGCAGCGCTTTCAGATTCCGAATGCGTGGGTATTGGGGCCGATGGCGGTCACCATTTTGCTGACCTCCCAGGAG
>NZ_JADGHH010000144.1 GCF_019689535.1 Pigmentiphaga sp. | reverse complement strand
CAGGCCGTTGAAAAAGTGGGCATCGAACGCATCAGGGACGCTGTTTTCGAAGAAACGAGTGGCCCAGACGCGTCTGCGCAGCGATTGCACCGGCCAATCTGGCCTGTTTGCAGGCCATCTCGCCCATTTCGGGCGCACGTATCCCCGGGCTCACGCATGATGCGCGTCCCACCAGCCGCCGATGCTGCCCATGCGCACCAGGTTGTAGGTGGCAAAGCACAGCAGCGCCTGACCCGTGAGCTTGGCCTGACCGATGAGCTTGGTCTTGGCCAGACCACCCACGGTCTTGATCCAGCCAAAGGCCTCCTCAATGCGCTTGCGCACCTTCTGACTGGTCTTGTAGCCCTCGTGTCGGGTGATCCGGGCATCCACCGCCGAGTGCTTGTCCTTGGCCGCTACGTGCGGCGTGACCTTGAGCTTTCGGCAGCCCTTGATGAAGGCCTTGCTGTCGTAGCCCTTGTCGGCCCCGACCGTAGCCCGCTTGTTCTTGTTGTCCCGACGCTTCAACATGGCCAGCGCCGCCTCGCGCTCGGCGGTGCCGCTGGCATGGGTGATCTCCACGTCCACGATCAACCCGTTGCGGTTTTCCATCAGGATGTGGCCCATGTGGCACAGGCGGGACTTGTCGCCCTGGCTCTTCTTGAACAGGCGGGCATCGGCGTCCGTGGTGCTGGCGTGGGTGTCGTTGCAGCGCTCCTGCCCTTTGAAGTCCACCTCGGGGTTGCGCCCGGGCGGGCTGGCGCTGTCGTCGTCCCGGCGCTTGAAGCTCTTGTGCGAGGCCCAGGCCTCGATCAGCGTGCCGTCCACACTGAAGTGTTCGTCGCTGCTCAAGCTTGCCCAATCGGCGGTGTGCTTGACCCGCTCGAAAAAGGCGCGGGCCAGGTCTTCATTGAAGAGCCGCTCGCGGTTGGCGCTGAAGGTAGAGTGGTCCCAGACCTTGTCCTCGATGTTCAATCCCACGAACCAGCGGTACAGCAGGTTGTACTCGATGGCCTCGACCAACTGGCGCTCGCTGCGGATGGAAAACAGGATCTGCAGCAGCAGGGCCTTGAGCAGCATCTCCGGCGGCACCGAGGGGCGGCCCCGGCGGGCGTACACCGCGTCGAACTCGCGGTTCATCGCCGCCAGCAGCGCATCGACCACGGCGCGCAGCTTGCGCAGCGGGTGTGTCGCCGGTACCCGCTCTTCAAGGCTGATGTAGCTGAACATCGCCCCCTGGAAGTCTTGGTTGCCTCTCATCGTCCTCGTCCGCGTCGTTCGCCGATCGTTTCAGATCATACTGGCCGAGGCCAGCGTCGGCGGGGGATTTTTTCAACGGCCTGCTAGAGAGTGTTCTCATATGTGAACGTTTTTCGCCTCTCGGGTTCGCGCCTGGTGCGCTGCCACGGCGATTTCACGCGCAGCAGTGCGCAGGGTTCTGACGAGCTTGTCCTTGCGGTCCTCATTGAGGCGATCGGTCGGCATCGCCAGTCCGATGGCGGCCAACGCGCGTCCACGTGCATCCAGGATTGGAACGGCCAGGCCGACGATGCCAGCAGTAAATTCGCAGAAAGACCAGGCCACGCCATCTTCCCGGATTTGTTGTATCTGCCGGCGCAAGACAGCCACCGAGCGTATCGTGTGCTCAGTGCGCGGCTCGAGCCGGACGCGGGCGAGGTAGGCTTCTCGATCAGCGGGGGGCAGCCATGCAAGGAGCACTTTACCGGCCGAGCTCGCATAAAGCGGCTGCATGACGCCTACATGCACGGAATACAGGACGGCGCGCGGAGATTGGGCGGAAGCAATGCGTTCGGCCATGTCGTGGCGCAACACGCTCAGGCCCGCTGATTCTCCAGTGCTATCCACGAGCCGTTGCAACCAAGGTTGGCTGGCCCGCAAGAGATCCCGGTTGTGCGCGCCGCGCCTCGCGAGGGCGTATGCGCCTTTGCCCAACTGGAAGCGGTTGGAGTCTGTGGATTGATCGATGTAACCTCGGTTCGATAGGGTGCGCAGTAGGGCGGTCAGGCTGCTTTTGGGAATACGGGTGCGGCGCGCGATTTCAGCATGGGTCATCGCGCGCCCGGTGCTTGCCAGGAGCTCCAGGATATCCAGGACGCGGTCCGCAGATTTGACGCTGGCTTGGGAGGGTGATGCCTCATGTTTGGCGCGCATGGTTCTTGCCGTGCCGTAATGTACGAGTCGATGTATCGGATTGTATGAGTCTCGTTCCGCCGCCCCCCATCCCTGCGCTGCTAGCCGAGATCCTCCGCGCCGTTCCGCGCCGCTATCGTCTCCGGGAGGATGGCTCCGCGCTCGCGGCAAGGCAGGCTACGCCTGCGTCCGCACTGGCATGGGCGATAGAACTCAGCCGCGCGGCGCTGGCGGAAGGCCGCTCGCCGACGGCGGCGCTTCGCGCTAGTTTTCTCGAGGCCTTGGCCGATCTCATTCGCGAAGCGTTGCGCCCCGAAGGGGGTGATCCGGCGTTCCAGGCCAGGGTGCTCAGGCACGGCAGCCCTGTGGTGCAGGAATATGCTGGCTTGGCCGCGCATGCGGCGCAGGACGCACGCACTGTCCTGGCATTGGTCCATGCCATCGCGCATCCCGCCAAGCTCGAGCGCCTGCCCCGCGGGGCCTTGCGTGACGCCTTGGCGCAGGTGCAAGCGGCGGCAGCGGCCCGGCACTGGGCAGCCCTGGACGACGCGCTTGCGCGGCTTGCCGGGCTTTCCGATCTGCAGCGACTTCCCGGCCAGGATGCGTTGGGGCACGGCGTGAAGCGATTGCTGGAGGGGCCTGCGCTGGCACGCCTGCGCCGGCGCGACGCGTTCGCCTTGGACGATGGCGTCCGGCGCTATGAGGCGCTGTTGGATGCGAGCGGCCCACGCTCCGGTTCCGCGGTTGCTGCCGAGCAGGGAAGCATTGCCCGCGAGCGGGGCAGGGCGGTGGAGTCCGCCGCGGCGCATGCGTTCGCCATGATCGCGTGCCGGCTCAATGACGCCGAAGGCGAAGGCATGTTTCGCGCCGTGACGACGATGCGGGTGCCATCAGCATTTCCGGCCAGCCGCGCGCACGCCAAGACGGAATGGGACGTCGTGCTGTTGCGTTGCGCCGGGACGCAAGGCGATCAAATGCTGTGGGATGTTTGCCTGCTGGCGGAAGCCAAGTCCTCGCCGGATGCTGCAACGACGGATTGGCCGCGGTTGCAGCGCGGGCTGCAGCTGTTTGCGCGCGCCGACGAGCATGCTGCATATCCATTCGATGCCGCAGAAGAAACAGTATGGGTGCGGGGTGCCTCGCTGCGCGCATTCGCGGCAGCGAACGCGGACAAGCTGCGCACCGTGCTGTATTGCTGCCTTGAACCTGGCCAAGCAATGCCCCGGATGCTCGGCGCGTCCAGTCGCATGCAGCTCTTGTCTGCAAGGCCGAGCCTCGAATTCGCCCACGCGGTCTCGGGGGGCAAGGAGGATGTTGGCATGCTGGAGCCGCTGTGGAATGAGCTGCTGCAATCGCCGCGTTGGCGTGCCGTGCTTCATCAGTATCCGACGCTGGGCATCGCGCGCGCGGCAATGGTCCACCTCGACGACTTGAACGATACCGTGGCGAGCTCTTTCCTCGGCACGCGAGGCAAGCGGTCGTAGCGGGTTCGTGGGCATGCAAGTTGCTGCAACCTGGCCTTCTTTATGGGGGGCGACCATGGAAGCAGAAGAAATGCAACTCACTGACGACGCAGCCTCGTTCCCGGGTGAGCCCGGAGAGGTAGCCCGGGGCGGACGGGGCCCTTCTCAAGAGCACGTGCTCGTGCTTGGCCTGGGCGCGTTGCTCATGGTGGCAGGGATACGCAGCCGCGGGCTGGTATGGCGGGCGTTGCTGACGGCTGCCGGGACGGCGCTGGTGAGCCGCGCTGCAAGCGGGACGGGAGGCGTTGCGAAGGTCGCGCGGGTCGTCAAGCGACTCGGCTAAAGCCTGCTAGCCTTGCGCCGCCCCCCGTAGCCCGCCATTGCATTAGTCGGTCGACGCCAATTCGCGTGCGTGGGCGATCGCCCGGACGATGTCGTCGATGATCGCCGCCTCTTTCTCCGCACCTGAAGCGCGCAGGGCATAGGAAGGGTGCCAGGTTGGGACGACCCACGCGTCGCCCTGCCGCAGCGGCATGCCCAGGTGGTCGCGAAGCGGGAACTGGGGCCCTAATACTGCCCTGAGGGCGGTGGCGCCCAGGGTGACGATGACGGCGGGCCGAACGCGCACCATTTCTTCGCGCAGCCATTGCGAGCAGGCCTCGACCTCGCGTTGCGCGGGCGTTTTGTGCAGCCGGCGCTTGCCACGCGCGATCCATTTGAAGTGCTTGACGGCGTTGGTCAGGTACACCGACTCGCGCGCGACCCCGGCGCGGCGCATGGCATCATCGAGCACCTTGCCTGCTGGCCCGATGAAGGCCCGTCCGGAGAGGTCTTCGTGGTCGCCGGGTTGTTCGCCGACCAGCATGAGGCGCGCGTTGGCCGGACCACAACCCGGGACGGGCTGGGTGGCATGGCGCCAGAGCTCGCATCGGCGGCATTGGTCCAGCGACGATGCCGGCGCGCGCAGCGGCTGCGCCCGGGCGGCCTCCACCGCCACGGGTTTGCCCGGCATGGTGCCTATCGCCCCGGATTGCGCAAGGCGCCTTGCACCATCGCGTGCTTCGGCGACCATCCGGGGAATGAGCGGACCTTCAGGCAAATGCCGCCAGAAGCGCACCGGCATTTGCCGCTCTAGGGCGCATTCGTTCAGCCGGGCCGGATTGAAGGTGTTTTGGTAGTAGGCCAGCCATAGCGGTTCGACCTCATCGTCCGTGATGGGCATGGCCGTGGCTTGCAAGGCCGCTTCCGAAATATGCAAGTCGCGGCCATCCCACCACGCTGCGCCATGCGGCGTGCCGATCCACCAGGTCGAGGCGCCCATGCGTTGCGCGAAATGTTCCGCGGCAAACGGCAGCACGTCGTGTTCAGGCTCGTACCAAGCCAAGTACTGTGGCGAGCCGCCATCGGCCCGTTCCTTGAAACGCAGGTAGGCGATCATGTCGTGCTTGGCACGCCGGACCGATTTGGCCATGGCGTGCAAGCGGGCGCCGTCTTCGTCGGCCGCCGACGCGACGGCACGGTCTCCCTGGTGCCATCGCCACACGACGCGGTAGAGCAATGGCCAGCGACCTGGCGATCGATACAAGGCCGCGTCGTGGAGCAGCGCGGCCAAGTTTCGGGAAATGCGCACGCGGGGAAGGGCGGGCGCGTCGCGCGGCGGCCCAGCGGCCTCGTCCTGCAGCGCGTCCAGCGTCATTTGCCCGCCTGCTGCGCCACCGGTGGCCGTGCGTTCGGTCCAGGTGATCGTTTCCGGCGGCCATGCGTACGCGAGCGCCCGCAGGGCAAGCCGACGCCAGCTTGCATAGCCGCCTTCCACAACCAGCCTGTGTAGGTGCGCGTGCGTCATGCTCCGCCCGCTAAAGCAGTGCGAGTTGGCGAGGCGCAGGCGCCAAGGCGCGGCGCAGCGTTTCCGACGGCGGTTCGCCGAGCCCGGGGCGATAGTCCTGCACGACGATGAAGGGTTTGAGTTTTTCCATCGAGCAGCGCAGGCGAACCAAGTCTTGGTAGCGAATGGCGCGCAGGCGCCTGAGTTCGACGAGCCGCTTGGCGTTGCGCAGGCCGATGCCCGGCACCCGCGCGATCAGGCGTTGCGGTGCGCGGTTTAGGTCGACGGGAAAGCACGAGCGATTGGCCAGGGCCCACGCGAGCTTGGGATCGATGTCCAGCGGCAGGTGCCCCGCTTGGGGAAAGAGCTCTTCGGCGCGAAAACCATAGCCTCGCAGCAGGAAGTCGGCCTGGTACAGGCGGTGTTCGCGCAATAGCGGCGGTGCTTGTTGGGGCAGGGTCGAGGGGCTGTCGGGAATGGGGCTGAACGCCGAGTAGTAGACCCGCTTGAGCCGGTATGCCCCGTAAAGCGTTTGCGCCGTTTGCAGGATGGCGCGGTCGTCGGCGTCGTCCGCACCGACGATCATTTGCGTGCTTTGGCCCGCTGGCGTTGGCGCCACGGGGCGCTTTTCGCCTTGGGCCTCCTCCTGGGCGAGCCGAATGGCACCCATGGCCCGCTTGATCGTCTCGGCATTTTTTTCGGGGGCGAGGCGCTGCAGGCCATCGTCGGTCGGCAATTCGATATTGACGCTGAGCCGGTCGGCAAACTGGCCGGCAAGCTCGATCAGGCGCGGATCGGCGTCCGGTATGGTCTTGAGGTGGATGTAGCCGCGAAACTGGTGGTCTTCGCGCAGCGAGCGGGCCACTTCGACCAGTTGTTCCATGGTGTAGTCGGCGCCGCGGATGATGCCCGAACTCAGGAACAAGCCGTCGATATAGTTGCGCCGGTAGAAGTCTAGGGTGAGCGCCACCACTTCCCCGGGAAAAAACCTGGCGCGCGGCACGTTGCTCGAACGCCGGTTCACGCAGTATTGGCAATCGTACTGGCAGAAGTTGGTGAGCAGGATCTTCAGCAGGGACACGCACCGCCCGTCGGGTGTGAAGCTGTGGCAAATTCCCGCCCCGGTGCCGGCCCCTAGGCCGCTTCCGCCCCGGGATGCGCGCTTGGGCGCGCCGCTGCTCGCGCAGGAGGCGTCGTATTTGGCGGCATCGGCCAGGATTTCGAGCTTGGTCAAGCGGTCCATCGCGACATGATACTGTATAAAAATACAGTATCGGGGCCCCATGTGTATCGACCTTTTGCCGCACATGCCGCGCTATGGCGGCGCAGCCTGCCGATGCCCGGGCCGGGGCCGGCCGGGCAACCGGTGGCCCGCAGCGCGCCCGCCAGGGCCAAGCGTTTTGCGGCCCATGGGGGACGCGTCAGAACTTGTACTTCAGGCTGACCGTCACATTGCGGGGCGCGCCATACGTGAATTGGCTATAAGCCGCGAACATGTCGTAGTAGCGCTTGTCGAAAATGTTGTTGATGTTGATTTGGCCGGTCAGCTGCCTGGAGAACTCGTAGCGGGCCATCAGGCTGGCCAGTGGGTAGCTGTCTTGCTCGACCTTCTCCACCACGCCGAGGGGGTTCTGGGCGTAGGTATACGTTTTCCCTTGCCAGTTCACGCCGCCCCCGATGGTCAGGCCGCGCCACGTGCCGGGCAGGCGGTACGTGGTGAACACCCGGAGGAGTTGGCGCGGATATAGGCTGTTGACGTCGGCGCCGCCTGCATCTTTGGCGCGGAAGAGGGTATAGCCGGCCGCGACCTGCCAGCTGGGCGTCACTTGGCCGGCGACTTCGACTTCGAATCCCTTGCTGGTCGCGCCGTCTACTGCCCGATAGGCAGGCTCGGGGGGATTGGTCCCGGGCACGGTTTCGCTCGTTTGTTGCGCGAGATTGCTTTGTTTGATGTGGAAGACCGATGCCGAGGCGGTAAGCCGGCCATCGAGGAATTCTCCCTTGATGCCGGTTTCCGTGGCTTTGCCGACGACGGGATCGAGGTAGCGGCCGCTGGCATCGCGCGCGTTCTGGGGCTGGAAGATGCTGGTATAGCTGGCGTATAGGGAGTACTGGTCGTCCAGGTCGTAGATGATGCCCGCATAGGGAGTGACTTCGCCGCGGCTCTTGATCTCGTAGGAGTTGCTGTAAGAGAGATCTCCCGTCCTGCGGTAGTTCGTGACGCGCGCGCCTAGAATGAGCTTGAGGGGAGCGGCGACATTCAGGCGTGCAACACCGTAGAGCGCCTGTTGTTTGGTGCGGCCGCCTTCGTAGAAGACGGGATCGCCCCAGGTAGGTTCGGGAAAGGTGCCGTCCCAAGCGTTGAAGTCCGGATCTAGCCCCCCTGCTGGGTCTGCGGGACGGGAGTCCGCATTGAACTTCTGGTCGGCGTACACATAGCCGAATGCCAGCTCGTGCTGGCGTCCGAAGAGTTCGATGGGGCCGTTCGCTTGGATTGCCACGTCGTCTTGCGTGGTCTTGACGTCATAGGATCCGGCGAACGTCACCATTCCCAGTCCGGTGTTGCGGTCGGGAGCGCCCGAAAGATAGAGCAGGTAAGAATCGGCCTTGCGTTGGCCGTGGGTGTAGCTGAAGCGGACTTTCCAATCGTTCTCGAAACGGTGGTCGAGAGACGCGAAGTAGGATTCGTGCGTCGAGTCCCACCGTGTCCAGTCCGCCGAAGAAGTCTTGGCTCGACTCCAATGGGTGCGGCTGCCGTCGGCATGCCAGATGGGCAAGCCGCCCCACATCGGGCCTCGCGCCCGGTTTTCGTGGTGACTGAACCCCGCCGTCAGCAAGGTGCTGGGCGTGAGGTCCGCCTCGAGTGTCGCGTACAGCGTCCGGCTCTTGTTGCCGAGAAGGTCCACCCAGCTGTCGCGCTGGGAATGTTCGCCCACGACGCGCAAACGTACCGACTTGGCTCGGTTGACGGGCGTGGAGAGGTCTATCAGCCCACGCAGTTGGTCCCAGTTGCCGAGGCCGAGTTCGGCCTTGCCCATGAACTCTTTGCTGTGTGCGCGCTTGCGGACCAGATTGATGGCCGCTGACGGGTCGCCGGCGCCGGTAGTCAAGCCGGTCGCGCCGCGCACGATTTCCACCCGGTCGTACATGGCGAGACTCGTGAAAACTTCGCCCGAACTCCATGGTTGCTGCCAGGTGGTGGGCACGCCGTCGATCATGAGGGTATTGATGTCGAAGCCCCGGGAGTTGAACTGCCCGCGATGCGTCTCGTACTGGTTGACCGAAACGCCAGTCGCGTTGTTGACGACATCGGTGATGGTCAGGAGGTCCTGGTCTTCAATTCGCTGTTGGGTAACGACAGTGACCGATTGCGGCGTATCGCGCAGCGACAGGCCGAGGGGCGTGGCAGTGCGCGACACGCCAAGCGTGGTATAGGAGCCCGTGCCTTCGGTGATGTCGGCGCCTTCTTCTTGCTGAGGCGCTTGGACGGTGATGGCCGGTAGCACGGCCGGTGTGTGCTGGGCCGAGGCGATGACGGGGAAGGCAGCAGCAAGGCAGGCGCTCAAGCGATTGGTGGGGCGTACGACCATTTTCTCCCTCGATATGTCAGCTTTTGTCGATTCGGTTCGTGCAAGCTCGGGGCTGGGG
>NZ_JADGHH010000143.1 GCF_019689535.1 Pigmentiphaga sp. | reverse complement strand
GCCCCACGAACGCCGCCTGCCCGAACGAGGTCAGCCCGCCGACCCCCGTGAGCAGCACCAGCCCCAACGCCACCAGTGCGTACAGGCCGATGTAGTTGAGCAGCGTGACCGTAAATTCCGACATGCCCAGCCCCGCCGCCGCCAGCAGCGCGAGGCCGACGCCGATGATCCAGATGGAGCGCAGGCGCATCATTCCTCCTCCACGTGGCGGGAAGCGAGCGAGCGCCAGATCAGCACGGGGATGATCAGCGTGAACACAATGACTTCCTTGTAAGCGCTGGCCGCAAATGAGGAGAAAGCTTCGAGCAGGCCGACCAGCACGGCGCCGGCCGCAGCCAGCGGATAGCTCGCCAGGCCGGCAATGATCGCAGCCACGAACCCCTTCAGCCCAATGAGGAAACCGGTGTCGTAGTAGATGGTGGTGATGGGCGCGATGAGGATGCCGGAGAAGGCACCGATCAACGCACACAGCAAGAAGCTGAGCTTGCCGGCAAGGCTGGTCGGTATGCCCATGAGCCGCGCGCCCACCCGGTTTACCGCCGTGGCGCGCAAGGCCTTGCCATAGAGCGTGCGCCCGAATACCACGGTAAGAATGAAAATGAGCACGATGGAGCAGCCCACGACCCACATGGTCTGCGCCGAGATGGGTATGCCGCCGAGCTCGAAGCTCCCCTCGGAGAAGGGCGGTGTGCGCGACCCCTCCGCACCGAAGAACAGCAGGCCCAGCCCCACCATCGCAACGTGCACGGCCACCGATACGATCAGCAAGACCAGCACGCTGCTTTCGGCCACGGGCTGGAAAGCCAGCCGCCACACCATGGGCCCCATGGGCACCACCGCCAGCAAGGCGAATACGATCTGGACTGCGAGCGGCAGCGCCTGGAAATCGACGAAGCGCGCAATCGCGAAGACGACGGCGGGATACAGCAGATTCCAGCCTGCCGCGCGCGGGATGTGCCGCCAATCCCGGTCGCGCCACGCGCTCCAAAGCTCGACGAGCATGACGGCGCAGCCGCCGATGAGCAACAGCCACACCGTGCCCGGCAGCTTGCCGGCTTGCAAGGCGGCCAAGGTCAGCGCGCCCCAGGAGACAAACTCGCCTTGGGGAATGAACACCACGCGCGTGACCGTGAAAGCCAGGACGAGCGCCAAGCCAAGCAGCGCATATATGGCGCCGTTGACGACGCCGTCCTGGACGAGGAAAAGGGCGATCTGTAGATCCATGTCAGCTCCGCCGGGCGGCCCCGCAGGGCCGATGCGCCCCGCCCGGGGCAGCGAAATCGAAAAACAACATAAAAAAGCCGCGCGCCCATCATGGCGCGACGGCGTTTCCCCAACGGGATGCTTCCGGCTTGGAGCCGCCCGGCAGACGCGCTCCAGGGTGCCGGTCGTTCACTACGATGCGCGGCCGAACGTTGCCGGTTCGCCGACGCCGCCCGAAGCATACCGGACGGCAGGGCATCTGGCGCGCATGCCTTCGAATACCTTGACTGCCTTTTACTTGAGCAGCTTCCAGGCGCCGTTCTCGATGGTCACCATCACGCGGGAACGGTTGTCCAACCCGACGTGATCGGAGGCGCTCATGTTGAACACGCCATGGGCGCCGGCCACGTTCTTGGCGTTTTCCAGGGCGTCGCGCAACGCAGCGCGGAACTCCGGCGTACCCGGCTTCGCCTTCTGGAGCGCAACCGGCACCGCCGCTTCGATCAGCTTGCCGGCGTCCCAGGCATGGGCGCCAAAGGTAGAGACAGAACCCTTGCCGTAGGCAGCTTCGTATTTCTGCACGTATTCCGTGGCCGAAGCCTTGACGGGATGGTCGGCAGGCAGCTGTTCAGACACCAGCACCGGGCCGGCAGGAAGGAACGTGCCTTCCATGTCCTTGCCGCCGACACGCAGGAAGTCGTTGTTGGCCACGCCGTGGGTCTGGTAGTACTTACCGCGGTACCCGCGCTCCTTGAGCGTTTTCTGGGGCAGCGCGGCGGGGGTGCCGGCCGCGCCGATCAGCACCGCATCGGGCTTGGCCGCGATCATCTTCAGTACCTGTCCCGTGACGGAAGTGTCGGTGCGGTTATAGCGTTCGTTGGTCAGCACCTTGATGCCCGCGGCCTGCGCCACCTTGACGAACTCCTGGTACCAACCTTCGCCGTATGCGTCGGCAAAGCCGATGAAGGCGACCGTCTTGACCTGCTGGGCCTGCATGTGCTCGACGATGGCCTTGGCCATCTCGGCATCGTTTTGCGGCGTCTTGAAGGCCCACCGCTTCTTGGCGTCCTGGGGTTCGACGATGATGGCCGAGGCCGCCATCGAGATGACCGGCGTGCCGGTTTCGGCGGCGATGTCGACCATGGCCAGCGAGTTCGGGGTGATGGTGGATCCCACCATCACGTCGACCTTGTCTTCAGTCACGAAGCGGCGCGCATTCTTGACCGCGGTGGTCGTGTCGCTCGCGTCGTCCAAGACGATGTAATTGACTTTTTGGCCCGCGATGGTCTTGGGCATCAACGAAAACGTGTTCTTCTCGGGTATGCCCAGGGAAGCGGCCGGACCGGTGGCGGAGACGTTGACGCCCACGGTGATGTCGGCCTGAGCGGCCACGGCGAAGACGGCAAGGCCCACGGCCACGCCCAGTTTGCTGATGGAAAACATGGAAGTCCCCACTTGTTGTTTCGATTCTGGATTGGAAGTTCCGCCCCGCCGCGCGGGCGGCGTGCCGGAAAGAGCCGGATTCAAGCCTCTTCGATCGCAGTCGATTCCGACTCCCGCTTCTTGATCATGCGCGCCGCCAGCAGGCCCACTTCATAAAGCAGGCATAAAGGTACTGCCAACATGAACTGGCTGACAACGTCGGGCGGCGTGACGATGGCCGCCACGACGAAGGCCCCGACCACCACGTAGCCGCGCGCCGCCGCCAGCTTGGCGACGGTCGTAATCCCCGTCTTGACCAGCAGCACCACGGCCACCGGTACCTCGAACGTCAGGCCAAAGGCCAGGAACATCGTCATCACGAAGTTCAGATAGGCCTCGATGTCGGGCGCCGGCGTAATGGATTGCGGGGCGAAGGTCGCGATGAAGTGGAAAACGGTCTTGAAAACCACGAAATAACAAAACGCCATGCCCGCCAGGAACAACACCGTGCTGGAGACGATGAGCGGCAGTGCCAGGCGCTTTTCGTGCTGGTACAAGCCCGGCGCGACGAAGGCCCACGCCTGGTACAGCACGTAAGGCAGGGCAATCACGAAGGAGGCCAGCAGCGTGACCTTGACCGGCACCATGAACGGCGTGATGACCCCGGTGGCGATCATGCGGGTGCCCTCCGGGAGCGTGGCAAGCATGGGCTGCGCCAACACGTCGTAGATGGCCGACGCGCCGGGATAGAAAAACAGCACGATGAACACCGCGACCACGGCGATGATGGCCCTGAGCAGCCGGTCGCGCAGCTCCACCAGGTGAGAGATGAAGCTGTCCTCTGGCAAAGTTTCTTTGTCTGTCACGTTTTTTCGCTTTCGCGTACCGTCGGGGCCCCGGCCGGTTGGCCGGCAGCGGGTTGATGGACAGCGGGCGGCAGCAGGTCGGCCGGAAACAGCGATCCCTGGACGAGGTCGTCGCCCGGCTCGCTCCCGGCGGCGGGCGGCGTCGTGGGGGCCGTTTCAGCCGCATGCGCCGGTTCGGCGCCCGCCGCAGGGTGAGGCCCGCCCGCAGCGTCGCCGGTAGGTTCCGCGGCCGGCCCTGGCAAGGGCTCCGACGACGCCGCCTGGACCTCCCGCGCGGCTTCTTCGACCGTATGCTGGACCTCGCTGAGCCCTTTGTTCAGGTCGTCGACGTTGGTCCGGATCGTGGTTTCGAGCGAGCGCGCCGCATCTTCCATTTCCTTGCGCAGGTGGCGCAGCTCGTCGAGCTCCATTTCCCGCCGGATGTCGCTCTTGACGTCGCTGACGTAACGCTGCGCCCGCCCCAGCAGGTGGCCGACGGTGCGGGCCACCTTGGGCAGCCGCTCGGGGCCGATGACGATCAGCGCCACCACCCCGATGGTGAGAAGCTCGGTAAAACTGACGTCGAACATTCAGCGCCCTGTATCGGCGCCAGGCGCCATCGTTTTAGTCATGGATCAAGAACCCGGCAAAAAAGCGCGATGGGACGCAGCCGGCGGCTCGTCCCAGGTTGCGAAGGAAATCGCCCCATGCGGGAGATCATGCGGCCGGGAACCGAATGCCCCGGCCCGGCCGGCGAACTGCCTCCCATGCCCCCGGGCCGGCGCCCGGGCTGGCTCGCTCAACGCGCGGGAGGCGCCTTCTCCTTCGCTTCGACATCGATGGTTTCGGCCGCCACGCGCTTCGGATCGCCTTCGGCGGCAGTCGAGGCCGAGGTCGTATCGCTGCCTTCCTTCATGCCCTCCTTGAAGCCTTTCACGGCGCCACCGAGATCCTGCCCGAGGTTCTTCAGCTTCTTGGTGCCGAAGATCAGCACCACGATCAGAAGAACTACCAGCCAGTGCCAAATGCTAAAGCTACCCATTCCATGCTCCACGCCTTGCGGCGGATGATCGTCCAGTGTTACGGGCGGAAACCGCCGGTGGTTCAGTTGCGCTTCCAGGGCCGCGGGCCGCCTATGACGTGATAGTGCAAGTGCGGCACCTCTTGCCCGCCGTCCGCGCCGTTGTTGACCATCAGGCGGAATCCCCCTTCCGGCCCGGGGCGACAGCCCTGCTCCAGCGCCAGACGGGGAATCAGAACTTGCATTCTACCCAAGAGCGGCGCGTCGCTTTCCGTGATCTCCTGCAGCGAGGTGATGTGCCGCTTGGGGATGACCAGGAAATGTACGGGCGCAATGGGATTGATGTCGTGGAAAGCGAAGATTTCGTCGTCTTCGTAGACCTTGCGGGACGGGATTTCCCCGCGCGTGATCTTGCAGAATATGCAGTTGTCGCTCATTTCGTTTGGTTCGTGGCGTTGCCGCTGCGCGCGGCTTTTTCATCCAAACCCGACACGCCCTCGCGCCTCGCAAGCTCGGCGACGACCTGTTCGGGACGCAAACCGTAATACTCCAGCATGACGAGACAATGAAACCAAAGATCAGCGGTCTCGTAAATGATCTTTTCCGGCACGCCGTCCTTGGCCGCCATGACCGTCTCGGTCGCCTCTTCCCCGATTTTCTTCAGGATGCCGTCCGGCCCCTTGCTGAAGAGGCGAGCCACGTAAGAGGAGTCGGGGGAGCCGCCCCGTTCGGGCCTGCGGCTGGCGATCGTATCTGCCAGCCGCGCCAGGAAATCGTTCATTTGTAAATGCTCTCCGGATCCTTGAGGACGGGGTCGGTCTCCACCCAGCGCACGCCGCCCTCGCCTTCGGTTTCCAGGCGGCGGTAGAAACACCGCTCGCGCCCGGTGTGGCAGGCAATGCCGCCGACCTGCTCGACGCGCAGCAGCACCACATCGCCGTCGCAATCGAGCCGGATTTCGCGCACCCGCTGCACATGGCCAGACTCCTCGCCCTTGCGCCAGAGGCGCTTGCGCGAGCGCGACCAGTAGGTGGCATTGCCGGTACGCAGCGTCTCGCGCAGCGACTCACGGTTCAGGTAGGCGAACATGATGACCTTGTTCGTCGTGACCTCCTGGGCAATGCCAGGCACGAGCCCGTGCTCGTCGTAGACGATGGCATCGAGCCAGGCTTCCTGGTCCGCAGGCAAAACGTCGCGCTCGGTGCTCATGCTCTATCCAACCTTACGCTGATGCCGCGCTCGGCCATGAAACGCTTGGCCTCCTGCACGGTGTGCTGCCCATAGTGGAAAATGCTCGCGGCCAACACGGCATCGGCATGGCCTTCGGTGATGCCATCGGCCAGGTCCTGCAACGACCCCACCCCGCCGGAAGCAATGACCGGGATCGGCACCGCGTCCGACACCGCGCGGGTGAGCTGGAGGTCGAAGCCCGAGCGCGTGCCATCGCGGTCCATGCTGGTAAGCAGGATCTCGCCGGCGCCGTACTCAGCCATCTTGCGCGCCCACTGCACGGCATCCAGGCCGGTAGCGTTGCGCCCGCCGTGGGTGAACACCTCCCAGCGCGGCGGTTCGCCTTCGGCCGAGACGCGCTTGGCGTCGATCGCGACCACGATGCACTGCGACCCGTAGCGCCCCGAAGCCTCGCGCACCAGCTCGGGATGGGTGACGGCCGACGTATTGATGCCGACCTTGTCCGCGCCGGCGTTCAGGAGCCGGCGCACGTCCGAAACCTGGCGCACCCCGCCGCCCACGGTGAGCGGGATGAAAACCTGTGCCGCCACCTGCTCGATCACCGACAGGATGATGTCGCGCTGATCGCTAGAAGCGGTGATGTCGAGGAAGGTGAGCTCGTCCGCCCCCTGCTCGTCGTAGCGGCGCGCGATCTCTACCGGATCGCCGGCATCGACCAGGTTCACGAAATTGACGCCCTTGACGACGCGGCCGGCGGTCACGTCCAGGCAGGGAATGATGCGACGTGTGAGCATGCCTACCCCTTACGCGCGCCGCGCGCAGGGGAACGCGCCCCGGTGTGTGCGCGCGGCAGCCCCTCGGAGGTGCAGAATGCCGCGGCGGCGCGGACCGGACCAGCCGGCGCCGCGTTGCCCCGGGAGGGGGCGCGGAGTGCTGTTGCAACCATGAATGACTCGATAAGCAAATGTTCAAAATGCCCGGCCTGGGTTGCCGGAGCGGAAGGCCTGCGGCGAAGCGGAGGCCCCGCAAGCCTTTAGCGTACCGCGAATCGGGCGGCGGACCGTAGGGACAGCCAGGAGCCGCGGGCGAGCCGGCGGCGCGCGGTGGGACCGGGGAACCGCCTCTTCCCCCTGGCTTCTTTAATCGTTAATGCGAGCCGCTCAGTTCGTCCGCCAGGGCCTGGGCGGCCTGGAAGTCCAGCGTGCCCTCGTAGATGCTGCGGCCCAGGATCGCACCTTCGATGCCCTCGTCTTCCACCTCACAAAGTTTCTCGATATCGGTGAGGTTGGCGATGCCGCCCGAGGCGATGACCGGGATGCGGACATGCTGGGCCAGCTTGACCGTGGCTTCGACGTTGACACCCGAGAGCATGCCGTCACGGCCGATGTCCGTGTAGATGATGGATGCGCAGCCGTAGTCTTCGAACTTCTTTGCCAAGTCCGTGACGTCGTGCCCGGTCAGCTTGCTCCAGCCGTCGGTGGCGACCTTGCCGTCCTTGGCGTCGAGGCCGACGATGATCTGGCCCGGGAAGGCGCTGCAGGCATCGTGCAGGAAACCCGGGTTCTTGACCGCGGCAGTGCCAATGATGACGTAGGAGATGCCGCTGTCCAGGTACCGCTCGATGGTGTCGAGGTCGCGGATGCCGCCGCCGATCTGCACTGGGATTTCGTCTCCCAGGGCATCCACGATGGCCTTGATGGAGGCCTCGTTCTTGGGCTTGCCGGCAACCGCACCGTTCAGGTCCACGAGGTGCAGGCGGCGCGCCCCCTGGTCCAGCCAATGGGTGGCCATGGCGGCGGGTTCTTCGGAGAACACGGTGGCATCGTCGAGATCGCCCTGGCGCAGGCGGACACAACGACCGTCTTTGAGATCAATCGCGGGAATGAGAAGCATGGCGAATCGGAGCGTCGTTCGTATCGGGAAGCACTAACTGGGCGACTAGGCGAAAAGACCGGCCGGATCCCGGCTGGCGGAATTCATGGATTCCATCTCACGAAATTCCGATAAATGCGCAAGCCCGCAGCGGCGCTTTTTTCGGGGTGGAACTGAGTTGCGAAAATGTTATCTCTGGCTACTGCGCAGGTAAAGGCGACCCCGTAATCGGATTGACCGGCAATTACCCCAATATCGGCGGGAACCACGTAATAACTGTGGACAAAATAGAAGTAGGTGCCGTCGTCCACGCCTTCCCAGAGCGGGTGCTCCATCGTCTGGCGGACCTGGTTCCAACCCATGTGCGGCACCTTCAGGCGGTCCGGGCCTTCGAAGGCAGGGCCGGCGAAACGAATCACCTCGCCCTCGAACAGCCCCAGGCCGTCGGCCGGGCCTTCCTCACTGCGTTGGAACAGCATTTGCTCCCCGACGCACACGCCCAGCAGCGGCTTGGTGCGCGAAGCCTCGATCACGGCGTCGCGCAGGCCGGTTTCGGCCAGGTTGCGCATGCAGTCGGGCATGGCGCCCTGCCCCGGAAACACGACGCGATCGGCCGCGCGTACGCCCTCTGCATCACTGCAGATGCGCACGTCGGCCTCGGGCGCCACGTGTTCCAGCGCCCGGGCCACCGAGCGCAAGTTGCCCATGCCGTAATCGACCACCGCGATGCGGGTCATAGCACCCCCTTGGTGGACGGCACGGCGCCGCCGGCGCGCGGGTCGACCTCGAGCGCCATGCGCAGGGCGCGGCCAAAGGCCTTGAATACCGTCTCGCATTGATGGTGGGCGTTGACGCCCCGCAAATTGTCGATGTGCAGGGTTACCAGCGCGTGGTTCACGAAGCCCTGGAAGAACTCGCGCGTCAGGTCCACGTCGAACTGGCCGATCATCGCCCGCGTGAACGGCACGTGGAATTCCAGGCCCGGGCGGCCCGAGAAATCCACGACCACCCGCGACAGCGCCTCGTCCAGCGGCACGTAGGCATGGCCATAGCGGCGGATGCCAGCCTTGTTGCCGACCGCCTTGGCCACGGCCTGCCCGAGGGTAATGCCGACATCTTCGACCGTATGGTGGGCGTCGATGTGCAGGTCGCCCTCGGCGACCAGGTCGATGTCGATCAGGCCGTGGCGCACGACCTGGTCAAGCATGTGATCCAGGAACGGAACGCCGGTCTGCAGGTTCTGCTTGCCGGTGCCGTCGAGGTTGACGACCGCGCGTATGCGCGTCTCGTTGGTATTGCGGGTGATCTCGGCGGTGCGCATGATCGTTTCGGGATAGTCGGGTTGATAGGGCTGCGTCGGCATTATGACGAAGCATCCGGCCGCGCTGGGGCAGCCGCGGCCTCGTCCAGGCGGTACTCGGCGCTGTGCGCGTGGGCCTGCAGCCCCTCTCCGTACGCCAGCGTCGCGGCGATGCGTCCGAGGGTCTGGGCCCCCGCGCCCGACACCTTGATCAGGCT
>NZ_JADGHH010000142.1 GCF_019689535.1 Pigmentiphaga sp. | reverse complement strand
GGGCGGGATCATGCTGCCCAATCATTCGCCGCTGGTCATTGCCGAGCAATTCGGTACGCTCGCGTCGCTATACCCGGGACGCATCGACCTCGGGCTGGGGCGGGCGCCGGGCTCGGACCAGCCGACGGCGAGGGCTTTGCGCCGCAGCCAGGGCGATACTGCCGACCGCTTCCCGCAGGACGTGCTCGAGCTGCAGGGCTATTTCCGGTCGCCTGTGCCGGGCCAAGCCGTTCAGGCCGTGCCCGGCGCGGGCTTGGACGTGCCCTTGTGGCTCCTGGGCTCGAGTTTGTTCAGCGCACAGCTGGCGGCCCAGCTGGGGCTGCCTTTCGCGTTCGCTTCGCATTTCGCGCCGGGGTACTTGACCGCGGCGCTGGATCTGTACCGTACCCGTTTCCAACCGTCCGCAACTTTGGAACGCCCCTATGTGATGCTGGGCGTCAACGTGTGCGCCGCCGATACGGCGGCCGAGGCGCGCCGCCTGTTTACGTCGCTGCAATGGCAGTTCGTCAGCCTCATCCGGGGCAGGCCGGGGAAGCTGGCGGCACCCGTGGATGACATCGAGGAGCGGTGGAGCGAAGCGGAACGCGCGCACGTGGAGCGGTCGCTTGCTTGCTCCATCGTCGGCGATGAGGCGGACGTCCAGGCGGGCTTGGCGGCGTTCGCCGAACGCCACGGGGCGGACGAATTGATGGTGACGGCCCAGGTTTACGATCCGGCTGCGCAATTGCGGTCGTTCGAGATTGTGGCGTCGGCCGGCGAGCGCCTGGGCTGGATCGACCGTGCGCGGTGAGGCAGGTTTAGTCCTCCTGCTCGGGCAGGCGTTCGCCGCGCAGCGGCAACTGCCGGCCGAGCCAGAAACCGTGCACGAGGTGGTCGCGGCGGGGAAACCCGGTGTCCGGGTGGATCAGCACGTCCAAGCCGCGGCGGTTGAGCATGAGCCAGGGTACCAGGGTGGAAAACGTATCGGGCGCGAACACCAGCTGGTACATGGCTTGGGTGTGCGGACCGACGGGGACGTCGTGCCAGCGGCCGGCCTGGACCGGGAAGCGGGCGCACACTTGCTCGCGCACCGCGGCAGCGTCTGGGCGGGTCGTCGCAGGGTCGTAGTAAACGTGGGCGTGGTACACGCGGATGAGGCCGATGTCTTGCGGGCTCGTTTCCATGGCAGAGGGCTGGTAAAGTGCCGCCGCGGCGGACGCGGTGTGCGGTTCGTAGGGGCGCGGCGCGCCGCGCATGGTTTGATTCTATGACGGAGTAGCAATGGATCTTGGTCTTGCAGGAAAAGTGGCGGTAGTGACCGGTGCCACCGCCGGCATCGGCTTGGCGACGGCCCTCAAGTTTGTCGAGGAAGGCGCGAAAGTCGCGCTCTGCGCCCGCAATGCCGACAGGCTCGCCGCGACGGTTGAGCTTCTGCGCGGCAAGGGCGGCGACGTGCTGGGCATACCGGCCGACGTCTCCAAGCCGGAAGATGTCGAGCGCTTCTTTGCGGCCGTCGCCAGCCATTTCGGCCGCATCGACATCCTGGTGAACAATGCCGGCACGTCCATGCGCGGACCATTCCTGGAGGTCAAGGACGCCGATTGGGATGCGGACCTGGAGCTCAAGCTCTACGGGGCCATTCGCTGCTCGCGGCTCGCCGTCGAACACATGAAGCGCCAGGGCGGCGGCCGCATCGTGAACATCTCGACCATAGGGGGCAAGCAGCCCGGCGCCGCGTCCATGCCCACCTCTGTCTCGCGCGCGGCCGGGCTGGCGCTGACCAAGGCCCTGTCCCGCGAGTTTGCGGCCGACAATATCCTCGTGAACGCCGTCTGCATCGGCAAGATCAAGGCGGCGCAGCACGAACGCTCGGCCGCGAAGAAGGGCAAGGAGCCGGAGGCGCTGTACCGGGAATTTGCGCGGGATATTCCCCTCGGCCGGGTGGGAGAGGCCGAGGAAGCTGCCAACGTCATCGTCTTCCTCGCGTCCGAGGCGGCAAGCTATGTAACGGGCTCGAGCATCAATCTCGACGGCGGTGCATCGGCCGTCATGTGAACGGAGCCTCGGCGCCGCGTGCAGCGGTGCCGATCCTTTCCCTTCCTTGCCAAACCGTGCGTGCGGCGATATAGTTAGTTCTGCTAACTAACTATATCAGGCGGCTGCTTGCCGCATGCCGATGCCATGTCCGACCCGTCAAGCAACGATGCCTTTGAGCTGGCGGCGCAGCTGCGTCCTGCCATCTTGCGGCTCAACCGGCTCTTGCGCCGGGAAACGCAGGCTTTCGGTGTATCGCCGTTGACGATCATGCTGCTGGCGACCATCGACAAAGAACCGGGTATCGGCGTCAACGACTTGGCCCACCGCGAAAACATGCGCGCGCCGACGATGAGTAAACACATCAAGCAATTGGAAGAGGCGGGCTTAGTCCGCCGCGACCTCACGCTTCATGCGGACAAGCGACGCGTGGGGTTGGCGATCACGCCACAAGGCCGCAAGCTCGTGGCCGACGTACGCAAACGCCGCACCGATTGGCTCGCCGGGCGCATTGCCAAGCTCGAGCCCGAGTCGCGCGCTGCGCTCGGGGCAGCGGTGGACGCCCTGCGGCGCCTCGGGGAGTGAGTGCATGGCCGTCACTCCCGGGGCCCGCCCTTCATTCTTCGGCCGCGTGCGCCAGCGGTTGTCCCCCATGGTGGTGCCGCTCATCATCGGCTGTGCGCTATTCATGCAGATGCTGGACTCCACGGTCATCGCCACTGCGCTGCCGGCGATGGCCGAGTCCTTCGGGGAAGACCCGGTGCGGCTCAATGTCGCCATCACGGCTTATCTATTGAGCGCGGCCGTTTTCGTTCCCATCTGTGGCTGGGCCGCAGACCGGTTCGGGGCGCGGCAGGTGTTCGCGGCGGCCATCATGCTCTTTACGCTCAGCTCGACCCTGTGCGGCATTTCCCAGTCGTTGGGGCACATGGTGGCCGGCCGCATGTTGCAAGGGTTCGCCGGGGCGATGATGGTGCCCGTCGGCCGCATCGTGCTATTGCGGACGGTCCAGAAGTCCGAGCTCGTGCGTGCGATGTCGTTCCTGAGCATGCCGGCGCTGCTCGGGCCTATCTTTGGGCCCGCTGTGGGCGGTTTCCTGGTGGAGTATGCGTCTTGGCGCTGGATTTTCTTCATCAACTTGCCCATCGGCATCGCGGGCGTGATCCTGGTGCTGCGCTACATCAAGAACATCGAGGGCGGAAAGCCCTTGCCGCTGGATTTCCTGGGGTTCGTCCTGACGGCGATATGCATGGGCACACTGGTGTTCTGCTTCGATGCGCTGGGGCACGACGTGCTTGCCCCCGCCACGGTGGCAGCGTTGCTGGGCGTGGGCCTTTTGTGCGGGTTCCTGTACGTCAAGCATGCGCAACGTTCGCCGCATCCCATCCTCGATTTCCGCTTGCTCAAGATCCCAACCTTCTCCATTTCGCTGCTGGGCGGCAATCTGTGCCGGCTCGCCGTGGGCGCGGTTCCCTTCCTGCTCGCCATGCAGCTGCAGGTAGCGTTCGGCATGGGGCCGTTTGCGGCGGGGATGTTGACGTTTGCCGGGGCACTGGGTGCGTTGATGATGAAAATGACTGCCGGCCCCATCATCAAACGCTATGGCTTCCGCCGCACGCTGGTGGTGAACGCCGTCTTGACCGGCGGTTCCGTCATCGGCTGCGTGCTCTTTACCCCGGCGACGCCGCACCTGGTCATCATCGTGGTGCTGTTGCTGGGCGGGTTTTTCCGTTCGCTCCAGCTGACAGGGGTGAACTCCCTGGCGTACGCGGATATCGGGCCGGAGCACATGGGGCGCGCGACGGGCATGGCCAGCGCCGTGCAGCAATTGGCCATCAGCCTAGGCGTGGCCATCGCTGCGTTCGTGCTCAAGGTAAGCATGGTCGCGCGTGGCACCACCTCGCTCGACGCCTGGGACGTCGTCCCCGGCTACCTGGTGATAGGCGGTGCCATGATCGCCTCCATCTTGTTCTTCCGGCGCCTCACGCCCGACGCGGGCGCGGAGGTCAGCGGCAAGGGCTAGGCGCAGGCGCCTTATTCGACCGTATTGCGAGTCATGGCGGCAGGGTTCACCCATTGGTCGAACTGCTCGGCCGTCACGTAGCCCAGCGCCAGCGCCGCCTCCCGCAGGGACAAGTTTTCCTTATGCGCCTTCTTGGCGATTTGGGCGGCTTTGTCGTAGCCGATATGCGGGTTGAGGGCCGTCACGAGCATCAGCGAGCGCTCCACCAATTCAGCGATGCGCTCTCGATTGGGTTCCAGGCCCGACACGCAGTGCTTGTCGAAGCTCTCCATGCCGTCGGCCAGCAGGCGTACGGACTGCAGGAAGTTGTGGATCAGCAGCGGCTTGAAAACGTTGAGCTCGAAGTTGCCGCTGGCCCCGCCGATGTTGATCGCCACATCGTTGCCCAGGACCTGCGCGCACAGCATGGTGAGCGCCTCGGCCTGGGTCGGGTTGACCTTGCCGGGCATGATGGAGCTGCCTGGCTCGTTCTCCGGTATGCGGATCTCGCCCAGGCCGGACCTGGGGCCGCTGGCGAGCCACCGCACGTCATTGGCCAGTTTCATCAGGCCTGCGGCCAACGTCTTCAAGGCCCCGTGGGCGAAAAGCAGTCCTTCATGCGAAGCCAAGGCTTGGAATTTATTGGGAGCAGACTCGAACGGCAGGCCCGTCTCCTTGGCTAGCTCCGCGGCGACGCGCGCGCCGAACTCCGGATGCGTATTCAAGCCGGTCCCGACAGCCGTTCCCCCGATGGCGAGCAACAGCAATCCCCGTTGCGCATAGCGGATTTGTTCCTCTGCCAGGGTAAGCTGCGCCTCGTGGCCAGATAATTCTTGGCCTAGCGTGAGCGGCGTAGCGTCCTGCAGGTGAGTCCGGCCGATTTTTACCACGTCGGCATAGGCCTTGGCTTTGTCTGCCAGCGTCTTGCGCAGCCGGGCGAGGGCGGGCAGCAGCCGGGTGTGCACTTGCAGCGCCGCCGCCACGTGCATGGCGGTGGGAAAGACGTCATTGGAAGACTGGCCGCGGTTGACGTGGTCGTTCGGATGCACGAGGCGGCCCTGCCCGCGCTCCCCGCCCAATAGCTCCGAAGCGCGATTGGCCAGCACCTCGTTGAGGTTCATGTTGGTCTGCGTGCCGGATCCGGTTTGCCAGACGCTGAGGGGGAACTCGCCCGGCCACCGCCCGGCGATGACTTCGTCAGCCGCCGACTCGATGGCCTTGGCAAGGCGCGGCTCCAGCAGCCCCAGCTCGGCATTGACGCGGGCGGCCGCGCGCTTGACCCGCGCCAGGGCCACGATGAGCGGCTCGGGCATGCGCTCGGTCGAGATAGAGAAAAACTGCAGCGAGCGCTGGGTCTGGGCGCCCCAAAGGTGATCCGCAGGTACTTCGATGGGACCGAAAGTGTCTTTTTCAACACGGCTGCTCATGGCTCATCTCCCTTACCACCCGTGCGCGTTACCCGGGCGGTTCATTCCAATCCGTTGTGCGGTTTGCGAAAGCACGTCAAGCTCCGGCGCGGGCCGCAGCCGACGCGCAATGGAAACTAGTGGTGTGAGCCCAGGTTAGCAGAAGACGCCGGCCGGCCCGGCGCGTCTCTGTAACGATCGTGTGTGCGCCGGCCCCTGGCTGAAACGGTGCCTGGCCGGCGTGCCTCGCTCACCTGACGGCAGCCACGACCTGCGCTATGGCGGCCGTGAGCTTTTTTACGTAGGGAATGTGGAGGAATTCATTCGGGCCATGGGCGTTCGACTGCGGGCCCAGCACGCCGGTGATGAGGAATTGTGCGTCGGGATACTTCTCACCCAGCATCCCCATGAAAGGAATGGTCCCGCCTTCGCCAATCCAGGCTGCGCTTTTCCCGAACGCCGCCTGGGATGCCTCGTGGATGGCGCGTTCCAGCCACGGCGCCGTAGGCGGGGCGTTCCAGCCGCTGGCGCTGCCTTCGGCTTCGAAGCGCACCTTGGCCTGGTAAGGCGGATCGCGTTCCAATGCGGTTTTCATCGCCCGCGCGGCACGCTCGGCGTCGACGGTTGGCGGCAAGCGCATGCTCAGCTTGAGCGAGGTTTTCGGACGCAGGACATTCCCGGCAGCGTCGATCGAAGGCAAGCCTGCGGCCCCGGTGACGGAGAGCGCCGGGCGCCAGGTGCGGTTCAGGATGCCTTCTGCCGGGTCGGTGGTCGTCGGCTGCGCATGCGCATGCCCTTCGGGGCCGTGCGAGCATCCTACCCAAGGGAACTGTTTCCAGACCTGGTCACCGAGGATGTCGCCGGCGGCCTTCGCCTGCGCCAGGCGCTCGGCGGGAATCTCCGCATGGAGCTCCGGCAGGATGACGCGCCCGGTGGCGGGGTCGTCGAGCCGGTTGAGCAGTTGGCGGGCGATGCGAAACGAAGAGGGGACGAGGCCGCTCGCCATGCCGGAATGCACGCCTTCGGTCAGCACTTCTACCGTGAGCACGCCGCCGGCCAGGCCGCGCAAGGATGTCGTTACCCAGAGCTGGTCATAGTTGCCGCAACCCGAGTCCAGGCCGACGACCAATGTGGGGATGCCTATGCGCGGCGCGAGCAGGTCGAGGTAAGCGGGCAGGTCGTAGCTGCCGCTTTCCTCGCAGGTCTCGATCAGGCCCACGCACCGCGGGCGCGGCACGCCCTGGCGATCCAGCGCCGATAGGGCCGTCAACGCGGCGTAGACGGCGTAGCCGTCGTCCGCGCTGCCCCGGCCGTATAGCTTGTCATCCTCGATCCTGGGGGTCCAGGGCCCGAAGCCTTCCCGCCAGCCCGTCATCTCCGGCTGTTTGTCGAGGTGGCCGTAGAACAGGATGGTCGTTTCGGCCCCCAGCCCCTGTGTCGCGGGCGCTTCGAAGTACAGGCACGGGGTGCGGCCCTCGATGGAGACGATTTCCACCGACAGCCCGGTGACGGGTTGGGCGCGGGCCCACGCGGCAGCCGCTTCGACGACGGCGGCCAGGTGCCCGTGCGCCGCCCAGTTCGCGTCGAACATGGGCGATTTGGCGGGTACCCGCACGTAGTCGGACAACAGGGGGATCAGCTCTTCGTCGTAGCGGCGCGCGACGTGGGCGGCCAGTTCGGATAGGTCCATGGCGATCTCCGGTGAAGCTGGGAGTTTAGTCCTTGTAGAAAAGGGAGTCGCATGCCGTCACCGTGCAAAAACTGCATGTAACTTTTTCTCTCAACCCGACGGATGAGCATGTAAAACTTATAACCACCCTCGGCCGGCTTGCGGATTCCCCTAGCAATATCAGGCTTTCGCGGGAGCAAGGGCCTGTTGGTACGGAATCTGCTCGTAGTCAGCCCAGACGTGACCGTAACCTCGCAGCGCAGCCGGTGATGCGGGGAATACGGGAAAGCCAAGGAGATGGATCATGTTGCGTTGGGCTACTATCTTTTTCGTGGTTCCCTTGTTGGCGATCGTGGCTGCCTGGACGGGCTTCGCGGCGAGCGCGGCCACTGTCGCGCTAATCATGTTCGTGGTGGCGGTGGCGGCGTTCATAGCCACTTTTTTCCTCGAACCACCGGATGACGTCGAAGAGAACTACGATACCGAATGGTCTCGACAGCATTGAGCCCCAGGGGGCTTCCCGTCATGCAGCCGGGCGACGACCGATGAGCACGGCTGCGCATCTTTCCACGGCAGCCCATGCTTCCGATGCGTCTTTCCGTCGCCTGGCGGACCACGCGCCCTGCATTCTCTGGTCCGCCGCCATAGACGGCTCCTGGACCTATGTGAATCCCGCCTGGACGCGGCTAACGGGGCAGCCGGTCGAGCAAGCGCTGGGCTGGGGATGGCTGGAGCGAGTGCCTGCGCCACACCGCCGGCGGCTCAAGTCGGCGTTCACCAAAGCCGCTGTCGTGGCATCGCCTTGGGAACTCGTGCATGGCGTGTCGGCTGCGGACGGTGGTGTGCTCGAAGTGCATACGCAGGTCCAGCCCAGCTTCGAAGCCAATGACCAATTCGTCGGATTCAGCGGGACCTGCACTTGGCATCGCGAAGTCGACGGCGGTGAACCCGCCGGTGCGGGTGAGGATGACTTCGGGTCTGCACATATGCTCGAGCTCCTGCCATATGCCGTCATGGCTTATGACTCCGAGTTGCGATATGTGTACGCCAATCGCGCCGCAGGCCAATTATTCGGGATCGAACCCCATGCATTTGCCGGCAAGGGGGCAAGAGAGCTAGGCGTTGCGCCCTACATCGCCACCGCCTACGAGCAGGCCGCGGCGCAAGCCATGGCCTCGCGTACCCCCCAGAATTTCGACTATCGCATCGATACCGGCGATAACACCCGGTACTTCAGGGTGAGCGTCGTGCCCGATCCGCTTGGCGCACGCGCCGTGGCCGTCACGTCGGACGTCACGTCCTGGGTTCAAGCGCAGGTCGAGTTGGATGCCCTGGTGTTGCGCGAGCAGGCCGCCCGCACCCAGGCGGAAACCGCAGCCAACGTCCGCGATCAATTCCTGGCCATGGTGTCGCACGAATTGCGCTCGCCCCTCAATGGCATCCAGAGCTGGGCGCATGTGCTCGAAAGCCGCGTCGACGTCAACCAGCCTGGCGTGGCCAGGGCCTTGGCAGGCATCAAGACGGGCGTGCAGCAGCAAGTCGGACTCATCGAGGAGCTGTTGGACGTGACCCAGGCGATGACCGGCCGGCTGCGTTTCTCCAAGACGTTGTTGTCGCTTTCTCCTGCAGTGCAGGGAGCCTTGGCCAAGGCCGAGAGGCTGGCGGCGGAACGCGGCGTGGCCTTGCGCGCGGAGTTGCCGGCGACGCAAGTGCAAGTGTGGGGAAACGGAGAGCGCGTGGAGCAAATGGTGGGCCACTTGGTGACCAACGCCATCAAGTTCAGCGCGCAGGGCAGCGAGGTCTCGGTGCGCGTCGCGGTGGCGGGCAACGAAGCCTGCATTGCAGTGGGCGATACCGGCAAAGGCATTTCCAGCGACGTGATGCCCTATTTATTCGACCCGTTTCGCCACCAGGATGCGCTCCGCGCCCGTCGCGCCGAAGGGCTGGGGGTGGGGCTGACGCTGGTCCGCCATCTGGCCGAGCTGCACGGTGGGCGGG
>NZ_JADGHH010000008.1 GCF_019689535.1 Pigmentiphaga sp. | reverse complement strand
GCGAGCAGGAGGATGAAGATGGCCTGCCATCCGGCCGTGACCAATATCCACCCGCCCAGCAGCGGCGCAAAAACGGGCGCCACGATCATCAGCGTAATGGGCGAAGCCGGGCAGGTACATGTCCGTCGCAAGGGGCGCGAAGGCGGCCAGCATGGCCAGGACCAGGATCAGCCGGCCCGGGTTTTCGGCTGGGAGGGAGGAGGGATGGTTTTTCATACTGCTTCGGACGCCCGGTTCGGGAGCGGACGTCCGTCCTTCTGCGTGAGGCAAAGGGAGTTTTCGGGCAGCCGTCGACCGCGTGGTCGGTCGGCTGCCGCAGGGGAGTGCACCGCATCGGGTGCGGGCGCATCTAGCGCTCGAGCGCGTTCCAGATGGCCTGCGTGGCGTCGGCCTGGTTCATCGTGTAGAAATGCAGGCCAGGCGCGCCTCCGTCGAGCAGCGTCTGGCACAGCTGGGTCACCACGTCGTGCCCGAAGGCCCGGATCGAGGCCTTGTCGTCGCCGTAGGAAGCCAGGCGCAGGCGGATCCAGCGCGGGATTTCCGCTCCGCACATGTCTGAAAAGCGGGCGAGCTGCGTGTAATTCGTGATCGGCATGATGCCCGGCACGATGGGCGCCAGGACGCCCTTGGCCGTTGCGCGGTCCACGAAATCGAAATAGGCGTCTGCGTTGAAGAAGTACTGCGTGATGGCGCTATCGGCGCCTGCGCGCATCTTCTCGACGAAATGGTCCAGATCGGATTCCGGGTCGGGCGCCTGGGGATGCATCTCGGGGTAGGCTGCCACTTCGATGTGGAACCAGTCACCGGTTTCCTCGCGGATGAAGCGCACCAAGTCCCGCGCATATCGCAATTCGCCCATGTCGCCCATGCCCGAAGGCAGGTCTCCGCGCAGGGCGACCAGCCGCTTGATGCCGGCCGCGCGGTAGGCGTCCAGGATTTCGCGCAGGCTTTCCCTGGTCGAACCGATGCACGAAAGATGCGGCGCGACTTCATAGCCGAGCTTTTGCAGCATGGAAACGGCCCGCATCGTGCCGTCGCGCGTCGAGCCGCCGGCGCCGAACGTCACGCTGGCGAAATGGGGGTTGAGGCCTTGCAGCTGCTTGGCCGTACGGATCAACCTTTCCTGCGCGGCGATGTCGCGCGGCGGGAAAAACTCAAGGCTGAAAACCGGCGCGGCGTCCGGCGCCGCACCGGGAGAAATGGACGAACTCACTTGGGAGCAACCTGTAAGTGGCGGGTCAGTTCGGCACGATGGACGAAAGCAGACCCGAAATCAGACTGTAGAGCAGCGCCCCGATGACGGCCCACCAGAAACCGCTGACCTGGAATCCTTTGAGGATGGACCCGGCGAACCAGAACAGCAGCGCGTTCAGCACGAGCAAGAACAGCCCCAGCGTGACGATGGTGATGGGTAGCGTCAGGATGACCAGGACGGGTTTGACCAGCGAGTTGAGCAGGCCCAGTACCAATGCCGCGATCAATGCCGACCCAAAGCTCGCCACCGTGATGCCGGGCAACAGGTAGGCGACGACGAGAAGCGCTACGGCGTTGAGCAGCCAGACGAGTAACAAGGTCATCGCGAACTCCTTGCAAAGTTGGAGTCAGGGGAAGGCCGGGGCGCAAGGCCCCGGGGGACGCTGCAAGAACGATCAATAGCGGTAGTGGTCAGGCTTGTACGGACCTTCCACCGGCACGTTGATGTAGGCGGCCTGGTCCGGGCGAAGCTGCGTGAGCTGCGCACCGAGCTTCTTCAGGTGCAGGCGCGCCACTTTTTCGTCGAGGTGCTTGGGCAGTACGTAGACACGACCCTTTTCGTATTTTTCGTTCTGCGTCCAGAGCTCGATCTGCGCGATGGTTTGGTTGGTGAACGAGGACGACATCACGAACGAGGGGTGGCCGGTGGCGCAGCCCAGGTTCACCAGCCGGCCCTGGGCCAGCAGGATGATGCGGTTGCCAGAGGGCAGGATGACGTGGTCGACCTGGGGCTTGATCTCTTCCCACTGGTATTGGCGCAGCGAAGCGACGTCGATCTCGTTGTCGAAGTGGCCGATGTTGCAGACGATGGCCTGGTCCTTCATGGCGAGCAGGTGCTCGTGGGTGATCACGTGATAGTTGCCGGTCGCCGTCACGAAAATGTCGGCCTTGTCGGCGGCATAGTCCATCGTCACCACCTTATAGCCTTCCATGGCGGCCTGCAGTGCGCAGATGGGGTCGATCTCGGTGACCCAGACCTGTGCGCGCAGCGAGGCGAGCGCCTGGGCGCAACCTTTCCCGACGTCGCCATAGCCGCAGACCACGGCGATCTTGCCGGCGAGCATCACGTCGGTGGCACGCTTGATGCCGTCCACCAGCGATTCGCGGCAGCCGTACAGGTTGTCGAACTTGGACTTGGTGACCGAGTCGTTGACGTTGATGGCGGCGAAAGCGAGTTCGCCCTTCTTGGACATCTGGTACAGGCGGTGCACGCCAGTGGTGGTTTCCTCGGTCACGCCCTTGATTTGGGCAATGCGGGTGGAATACCACTTCGGATCGCGCTTGAGCGTTGCGCGGATGGACTCGAAAAGCGCCACTTCTTCTTCGCTCGTCGGGTTTTCGATGACGCTCGGGTCCTGCTCGGCTTTGGTGCCCAGGTGCAGCAGCAGCGTGGCGTCGCCGCCGTCGTCGAGAATCATGTTGGCGTAGGTGCCGGCCGGCCAGTCGAAGATGCGATGGGTGTATTCCCAGTAGTCGGCCAGCGACTCGCCCTTGATCGCGAACACGGGCGTGCCCGAGGCCGCGATGGCCGCGGCAGCGTGGTCCTGGGTCGAGAAAATGTTGCACGAAGCCCAGCGCACTTCGGCGCCGAGCGCCTTGAGCGTCTCGATCAGGACCGCGGTCTGGATGGTCATGTGCAGGCTGCCGGCGATGCGGGCGCCCTTCAAGGGTTGGGCGGCGGCAAATTCTTCGCGAATCGCCATCAAGCCCGGCATCTCGGTTTCGGCAATGCGGATTTCGCGGCGGCCCCAGTCGGCCAAGGAGAGGTCGGCGATGCGGTAATCGGGGGTGTTGGCGTTGAGTACAGCGTTCATGGGGACTCCAAATTGCTTGCCCTTGACGCCGCGGCTGAAACCGGGATGGCTCGCCGCACGGCCTGCAAAGGGCAGGATAGGGGGCGAGCGCCGTTGCCGGGGACCGGCGCCGCCGTGGCGGCTGCGGCCAGTCCGTAACCTGAGCCTGGCGACCGGCATCCGGTCGTCGCAACGCTCCTCAGGTGGCGACATTGTAGCGGGTTCCCGCCGCCGGCTGCGGGGAAAACCCCAGTGGTGACGGGTTTATGTAACAAACGAACAGAAATGAATAGGCGGAGCGTCCCCTCGGGGGAGCCTCGGGCTCAGCCCTTGCGCCGCGGATAGCCGGCGGCGAGGATGCGCTTCCAAATCGCCTGCTTTTCCTCGTCGCTGAGCATGACCCAGTTGGCCACTTCCATGGCCGTGCGGCCGCAGCCGCGGCAGATTTCGTCGAACAGGGTCGAACACACCGCTACGCAGGGCGAGTCGGCGTTGGCGGGCGGGCAGGCGGGAAACTCGGAGGCGGGACGCTTGGCAGTCATATGGGGGGAGTTTAGCGCCATCCGCGGACGAGTCCCCGCCCGGCAGCGAGGGCGTCAGGAGAAGTAAAAGCGCAACGCGTTCGCGCCGAAGATCCTACGGCGATCGGCCGGGTCGGCAATGGTTTCTTCCAACCAAGTGATGGCGGCCTCGTACGTCATGCTCGACTCCGCGCCGACGAAGGGACAGTCGCTGGCCCACATCAGCCGGTCCACGTCCACTTCTCGGTAGAGCGCCTGGGCGCAGTCGCGGGCATTCGCGCCAAGCCGGTAGGCGCCCGACATCTTGACCCAGGTGCGGCCTTTGCGCACGGATTGCAGCATGGCTTGGAAACCTTCGCAGCGGGTGCCGGCGACCGGGTCCGGGCGTCCGATGTGGTCGATCACGATTTTCACGCCTGATCGCTCCAGCGCGGGCAATACGGCAGGCAGGCGGGGCCCTTCGATGTGGACGTGCACGTGCCAATCCAAATCGACCAGCCGGCGCAGGAACTTGCGGTAATCCCAGGAATCGAGGTCGGGCAGGTCTTTCATGCCGATGAAGGGCAGCCGTACGCCGCGGATGCCGGCCGCATGCATGTGGTCCAGCACCACCCGCTCCACCGAGGGGGCCGTGATGACGGTGCCGCGCAGCCGCGGCGACTTGCCCAGGGATTCGATGACGTAGTCGTTGTAGTCGCCCCATGGGCTGGCCGCGGCGATGACGGCGTAGTGCACGCCGTGCCGGTCCATGGTGTCTAGCAATTGTTCGACCGTGAAACTGTAGTCGGGGCTGTGCCGCGGATTGGGCACGAGCGGCATGTCGCGCTTGAATACGTGGACGTGGGCGTCGACCAGAACGGCGTCGGTCGCGTGAGTGGCGAAAGTCACGGAGGGCTCCTGCTAGTTTTGTTGAGTCGGGATGCCAGCCTTGCGGATGACGTCGGCCCATTTGGCGATGTCGCGCTTGAAGATGGCGGCCAGTTCGTCGCGCGTGCTGCCCTTGGCTTCGGTGCCGAGCTCTTCCAGCCGCTTGCGGATCGCGGGCTCGCCCAATACCTCGTTGATGGCCGCGTTGAGGCGGTCCAGGCGGCTCGGCGGAGTGCCCGCCGCCGCAAACAAGGCGTTCCAGCCGGCGACTTCATAGCCGGGCACGCCGCTTTCGGCCACCGTGGGCGCGTCAGGGAGCCAGGCCGAGCGGCTCGTGCCCGTGGCCGCCAGCACCCGGGCCTGTCCAGAAATGATGGCGCCCTTGAGTGCGGCATAGGATTCGAACATGACGTCGATGTCGCCGCGCAGCAGCGCGGTCAGCACTTCGGGCGTGCTCTTGAACGGCACGACCATGGCGTTGAGCCCGGCCATGGATTTGAACAGCTCGGCCGAGAGGTTCTGCGTGCTGCCGGGGTTGATGGTGCCGAGCACTACTTGGCGCTTCTTGCCTTCTGCCAGCAGGTCGGACAGCGATCGCAGCGGGCCCTTGGCATTGGCCAGCAGCACCAGGTCGAAGTAGGCCACGGTCGAGATCGGCTCGAAATCCGTGACCGGGTCGTACGGCAGCTTGAACAAGGTCTTGCTGATGGCGGTGCCGTTGGCAAACACCGCCAGCGTATAACCGTCGCGGGGCGCGGCCAGTACGGCGTTTGCCGCGACCACGCCGCCGGCGCCGGGCTTGTTTTCGACGACGATCTGCTGCCCGAGCCGTTCCGAGAGCTTCTGGGTGACGAGCCGGAGCGAGATGTCGGCCAATCCTCCGACGCCGAACGGCACGATGACTTTGATGGGTTGGTCGGGATATTTGTCTTCCTGGGCCTGAAGCGGGGCCATGGCGAAAGACAGCATGGCGGCGAACGCCGCGCGCCGCCACCGCCGGGCGGTCCGCGGCCTGCTGACGCAGTCGAGCATAGGGGTCTCCTCTTGTTGTGGCCCGCTGCGCCGGTCGCAGCGCGCAGGGCCGTCGCTGCGCAGCAGTCTATGCAGGCGGCGGACTACCGACAAATGAATTGTTTGACGGATTTATTCATGCCGTTCATCGATGGCGGCGAGTCTTTGCCGGATCTCGTCGACCAGGAGCTCGCGCATGGCCTGTGCCGGCGGGGGCAGTATGGCGCCATGGCGAGTAATGACTGCCAAATGGCGCGTCACCCGGGGGCCGGTGAGACGTCGCACCACCACGCCCGGCGCCTTGATGGCCGACAAGGCGGGCACGACCGTAACTCCCAGGCCGCTTGCCACCAGGTCCAGCGCGATTGCAGTGTGTTGCGCCTCGTACACCCAGCGGAATTGAAGGCGGCGGTCGCCGAGCGCATCGTCGATGGTCGCGGCATTGCCCGCGGGCAAGCTGATGCGGATCAGCGGTTCGCCGCGCAGTTTCTCCCAGTCCAGGGACTGGGCGCGCGCCAGCCGGTGCCGGGGCGGGCAAACGAGGGCGAACGGTTCCTCGGCAAAGACTTCCATGTCGAGTCCGAACCGGTTCGAACTGGCGAGCGAGACGCCGAAGGTCGCGGTCCCGTTGTGGACGTGTTCGGCGATTTCGCCGATGGAGTCATCCAGCACGCGCACGGCGACGTCCGGGTATTGCGCGGTAAAGCGTTGCAGCGCGGGGGCGAGCTGGGTCGCGGCGAGGGTGGGTAGGCAGCCGAACACCAGCCAGCGCGGCGCGGACCGGGCGTGCTGCCGCACCGTGTCGTACGACAGTTCCAGTTCCCGCATGGCCTTGCGTACCCGGGGCAAGAGGGCGCGGCCGGCGTCGGTCAGCGTGATGGCGCGCGTGGTGCGGGTCAGCAGTTTCATGCCCAGGCTGTCTTCCAACTTGCGCAATCGGTGGCTGATTGCAGTTTGCGAAAGATTCAGGTGGGCGGCGGCCGGAAGAAAGCCGCCTTGCTCGACGATGCAGAGAAAAGCCTGCATACCGAGGAAGTCGATTTGCATGGGAATGCCTCGTCTGGATGCCGGACAGCCGTCCACATTATCGCCGCGCCCGACTATGCACGAAATTCATGAAGTGGTGCAAAACAATCATTTGAGCCTCGCGCAGCCCTTATCTAAGCTCTGCGTCCCGCAAGCGTGGAGGATGGATACGATGCTGTTGCGTGTTGCTGGCGGGGCGCTGCAAAGCTGCGCCGCGTTCATGGTCGCTGCCGGAATGGCTTGGGCCGCTCCGGTCGGTGCGGCCGATTATCCGGCCAATAAGCCCATCACGATGGTATTGCCGATCCCGGCGGGCGGGTCCGTGGATGCCGTCGCACGGATGCTGGCGGCGCAGATGGGCAAGCGGCTGCAGACGCAGGTCGTGGTCGAGAATGTGCCCGGTGCCGGCGGCGTGATCTCCACCCAACGCGTCGTCCGCGCCGCACCGGACGGGCATACGCTCTTGTTCACCACGCCGAACCACACCATCAACCCGGCCGTGATACGGAACCTGGCTTTCGACACGGAAAAAGACCTTGCGCCCGTGGGGCTCGTGGCGCAAATCCCGGAGTTGCTGGTGGCGAGCGGCAAGCAGCCCTTCGATGACTTCAAAGGCTTCGTGGATTACGCCCGAAAGAATCCGGGCAAGCTGACCTACGGTTCGGCCGGCAACGGGACGCTGCCCCACGTGACGATGGAGCTCTTGCTGCTCAAGCTCGGCCTGAGCGTGGTTCACGTGCCCTACAAGGGGGCGGCACCGGCGCTCAATGATTTGTTGGGCGGCCAGATTGCCCTCAAGATGGATACCGTCACCACGTCCCAGCCGCATTTCGCGAGTGGAAGGATCAAGCCGCTCGCCATCGCCAGCGCGTCGCGTTCCAAGTTGCTTCCCGACGTGCCGACCATCGCAGAGTCGGGCGTGCCGGGTTACGAGGGCATATTGTGGCTGGGCGTGCTCGCGCCGTCCGCCACGCCGCGTGCGGTGATCGATGTGCTGCACCGGACCATGGCCGAGATCGGGCGCGACCCGTCATGGGCCGCCCAGTTGGAAGCGGCGGGCGTGGAGCCGCGTACCACGACGCCCAAGGAATTTGCGAAGATGATTTCCGCAGAGATTGCGCAATGGAAAGACGTGGTGCGGCGTTCCCGCATCACGATTAATTGATCGCCGAGATGACCGAAGCTACGCTACCGCCCCTGACCCCTCCGCCCGATCCGCATCCGCGCAAGCCCCAGTTGGTGGCGCCGGCAGGCGCCATCGACTGCCACGTCCACTTGTTCGGCCCGGCCAGCCGCTATCCCTTTCATCCCGACAGCAAATACCGGTCGGCCGACGCGTTGCCCGAAACGAATATTGCCCTGCAAGACACCTTGGGGTTGAGCGGGGCCGTGGTCGTCAGCGGCGCGGGATACGGTCCGAACACCGCCCATCTCGAAGAGGTGTTGACGCGGTTTCCGCATCGCTTCCGCGGCGTCGCGCTGTTGCCGGACGACGTGGACCGGGCGACGGTCGCGCGGCTGGACGCGCTGGGCGTGCGCGGTGCCAGGTTCGTCAGCCCAGGGCATCGCGGCGCGCTGCCGCGCTTATCCTCCCCGCGCATCCCTGAGCTGGTGGCCGAGTTCGGCTGGCACGTCCAGTTTTACCCCCACGGCACCGACCTCCTCGAGCATGCCGATACCCTGCTGGGCCTGCCCAATCGCATCGTGCTGGATCACTTCGCCTGCATTCCGGCGGCCGGCGGCGTGGACCAGCCCGCGTTCCGGCGGCTGCTGGACATGCTCGATACCGGCAAAGTGTGGGTGAAGATCTCGGGTCCCATGCGGTGCACGACGCAAGACTACCCTTATTCGGAGGTCACGCCCCTGGCGCGGGCGCTGGTGCGGCACGCACCGGAACGCCTGCTATGGGGCAGCGATTGGCCGCACACCAACATGCACGGCCGGAGCATGCCGAACGACGGCGACTTGTTCGACTTGCTGGCGGCATGGGTGGACGATGCTGCGGTGCTCGAACGGATCCTCGTGCACAACCCCCGCGAGGTGTACGGGCCCTTCGGCAAGGAAACGGCACAGGGCTAGCGCCCCCCCTCGGGCGCCGGCGGCCCTGTCTTTCATCAAGAGAAAAAGGCGAAGCGGCATGCACTGCTTCGCCTCATCTTTCGGCCCGCATGGGCCACGCCAAACGGCAGCTTCAGCGCGCTGCCCGCAGCGCCGCGGCCTTGTCGGTCGCTTCCCAGGTGAACTCGGGCTCCGAGCGTCCGAAATGCCCGTAGGCTGCCGATTTTTGGTAGATCGGGCGCAGCAGGTCCAACATGTTGATGATGCCCTTCGGACGCAGGTCGAAGTGCTCGCGCACGAGCTTGGCGATCTGGTCATCGGGCAGCACACCGGTGCCGAACGTATGCACGGTGATGTTGATCGGTTCGGCCACGCCAATGGCGTAGCTGACCTGGATCTGCGCACGCGTGGCCAGGCCGGCGGCGACGATGTTCTTGGCCACGTACCGGGCCGCATAGGCGGCTGACCGGTCCACCTTGGACGGATCTTTGCCCGAGAAGGCGCCACCGCCGTGCGGGCAGGCGCCTCCATAGGTGTCGACGATGATCTTGCGGCCGGTCAGGCCGCAATCGCCTTGCGGACCACCGATGACGAAGCGGCCCGTGGGATTGACCAAGTAACGGGTCTTGTCGGTCAGCAGGCCTTCGGGGAAGGTCTTCTTGATGATCTCTTCGATGACCGCTTCGCGAATCGTTTCCTGCGAGACGTCGGGAGCGTGCTGGGTGGAAAGCACGACGGTGTCCACCTCGACCGGCTTGCCGTCCACGTAGCGGAAGGTGACCTGCGATTTGGCGTCGGGCCGCAGCCAGGGCAGGCGGCCGTCTTTGCGCAGCTCGCTTTGGCGCTGGACGAGGCGGTGCGAATACCAGATCGGCGCGGGCATGAGGTCGGGCGTTTCGTCGCAGGCATAGCCGAACATCAGGCCTTGGTCGCCCGCGCCTTGGTTCAGGTAGTCGTCCGAGGCGCGGTCCACGCCCTGGGCGATGTCGGGTGATTGTTTGTCGTAGGCGACCAGTACCGCGCAGCCTTTGTAGTCGATGCCGTAGTCGGTGTTGTCGTAACCGATGCGCTTGATGGTTTCGCGGGCGATCTGGATGTAATCGACGTTGGCGCGCGTGGTGATTTCCCCCGCCAGGACGACCAGCCCGGTGTTGCACAGCGTCTCCGCGGCGACGCGGGACGTCGGGTCTTGCGCGAGGAGGGCGTCCAGGATGGCGTCGGAAATTTGATCGGCGACTTTATCGGGGTGTCCTTCGGAGACGGATTCCGAAGTGAAAAGGTAGGAATTGGCCACTCGATAGTCCTTTAAAAGCTGACCGGCGTGCGAAGGGCGAGCCGGCTATCGGTTCCGCGGCGTGTTGCACGTCGGTCTGGGACCGGTTTCGAGCAGCGACGCTTTAGCGGCATTTATGCGCGCGCCGGGAGCCGGCGCCGCGATCGCCCCGCAAGTTGTCTGTTAACTCGGCGATCTCCGTTATTTTAGGGGAAAATCCCTGGGTGGCCCATCCCTGTCGTTTTCGAATCCCCGATCGATGTTTCTGACTCTTTATCGTTTACTCGCCCGGCTGCCCCTGCGGTGGTTGCATCGCCTTGGACGCTGGCTGGGGCTCTTGGTCTACCGGAGTTCCTCCGACTACGCCGCGCGCCTTCGCGCCAACGCCGCCCTTGCCGGCTATGCAGGCGAGGCTTTCGTCCGCCGGTCGGCTGCGGCTGCCGGGGAAGGGGCGCTGGAGATCCCGCGTGTCTGGTTCCGGCCCGACCAGGCCTTGGCCGAGTGCCATACCGATGACTGGGACGTCGTGCAGGCTGCGCTTGACGAGGGCAAGGGCATCGTCTTCCTGACGCCGCACCTGGGGTGCTTCGAGGTTGCCGCCCGCTATTACGCCCATCGGGGCGGTCCGATCACGGTGCTGTACCGGCCGCCGCGCAAGGCCTGGGTAGCGCAGCTGGTCGAAGGCGGGCGGCGCGGCCCCAACCTCGATACGGCGCCGGCCAATCTGCAGGGCGTGCGCCAGCTGGTGCGCGCCTTGCGCAAGGGCGAGGCGGTCGGCATCTTGCCGGACCAGGTGCCGGGCAACGGCGAGGGCGTTTGGGCGCCGTTTTTCGGCCGGCCCGCGTTCTCCATGGTGTTGCCGGGACGGCTGGCTTCCCAGACCGGGGCAGCGGTGGTGCTCGCAGCGGGCGAGCGCCTGCCCGGCGCCCAGGGATGGAAGATTCATTTCGTGCGGTGGCCCGGGCCGGTGCCCGAGACGCCCGAGGCCCAGGCTGCGTGGGTCAATGCCGGCATGGAGTCGATGATACGGCGTTGCCCTGAGCAATATCTCTGGGGCTACAACCGGTACAAGGCGCCTCGCGGCGAAGCCCCGCCGGCGGCGTAGCTGCCGCGCCCGCATGCCCGTCGCGCCGCCCCCGCGGCGCCGATGTGAGTTTCGCTCACGACCCTCCCTCACTATTTCGATTGAGCGCACCCTGCGCGCTACGCATGATTCGTCTGGCCGGCGCCGGCATCGGGCCGGCCGTGAGAATCACGCAAGCGCGAGGAGACCATGCTTTCATCGTTCACCGTCCTGGATCTCACCTGGGTGCTGGGGGGGCCTTTCGCGGGCCAGTTGTTGGCGCAACTGGGCGCGGAGGTCGTCAAAGTCGAGCCGCTGGAAGGCGACTTGGCGCGGCAGGTGTCCCGGCACGCCATGGAGTTCGAGGGCGACCCGGGATTTTTCCTGTCAGTCAATCGCGGCAAGAAAAGCATTGCGCTGGATCTCAAGCACCCCCGCGGACGCGAAGTCCTGTACGACCTCGTCCGGCGCAGCCATGCCATGCTCTACGGCTTCGCGCCGGACGTTCCCCAGCGCCTCGGCTTGGACAAAGACTCCCTGCTGGCGGTGAACCCCCGGCTGTGCATCGCCCAGCTAATCGGCCTGCACGACCAGCCCCCGTTTTCCAACGCCCCCGCGTTTGACTTGATCGTGCAAGCGTTGGGAGGCGTGATGAGCATCACGGGAGAGCGCGATGGCAAGCCAGTAAGAGTGGGCTACCAGATCGCCGACTTGGCCGGAGGCCTGTATCTCGCGCTGGCCTGCGTCGGCGGCATGCTGAAGGCCCTGCGCGAAGGCCGTGGGGAGCTGGTGCAGGTATCACTGCTCGACTGCCAATTGGCGCTGTTGACTTGGCAAGCGCAGAACTATTTTCTTTCTGGCGAGGTACCTGCCGCGAACGGTGCGCGCCACCCCGTCATCGCGCCCAGCGACATCTATCGCTGCCTGGACGGGCGCTACATCGCCATTTCGCCCACGGGGCAGCAGTTCTGGCGGACGTTCTGCGCGGCGATCGGGCGCGAGGACCTCGCCAGCGATCCCCGGTTCAAGGAAGCCAAGGACCGCATCGAGAACGTGGATGCGCTCACGGAGATCCTGAACGAGGTGTTCGCCGCCAAGAGTTCGGCGCAATGGGGCGAGGAGCTGTTCGCCAAGCGCGTGCCGGCCGCACCGGTCAATGACGTCGCGCAGGCCGTCGCCCAGCCGCTGGCCAAGATGCGCGCCATGGTGGAGGAGCTGCCCCATCCCCGGTCCGGCCGACCCATGCGCTTCCTCGGCAACCCGTTCAAGTACGAAGGGGGCCAGCCTCTTTCCTATCCGCCCGCCTTGGGCGGGGACACCCGCGATCTATTGCGGCGACTGTGCGGTTACGACGATGCCGCGATCGACACCTTGGTTCAACAACGAGTGATTTCCGAAGGAGGAAGAGCATGACGCGACCTAGCGAAATCAAGCCCCGGGAAGGCGACTTGCCTGCAGCGCTGTACAAGGATTGGCAAGTGGGCGCGGAGTTTCCCGAGTTGCGCTTCACGATCACGCCGGACGTCATCGACGAGTACATGTCTGTCGTGAACGCGACGCCCGAGGCCTATGTGATCGATGGGCGCCGCGCTGCGCCGCCCAATGTCGTGGCCGTCTACCTGATGGCCGTGATGTATCGCAAATATCCGCCCCAGCAGGGCGGCATCATGATCGGCAACACCTTCACCTTCTACCATCCCATCTGGGCCGATGAAGACACGGTCGTGGTCGGCACGGGCAAGGTCGAGGACAAGTACGAGAAGAAAGGCCGGAAATACATATGCTACTCGGTCGACTTCACGCGGGACGACGGCCAGAAGCTGACCCGCATCCTGCACACCTCCGCTTTTCCGGAATGAGGACAACCATGGAACGGATCATTCCCCAGACCCAGGACATGTTCGACGCCTATGGACGGCTCAACGGCGACAACGACATCCTGCACTACGACCCGGAATACGCCCGCAAGCGCGGCTTTCGCGGAACCCTGGGCCACGGCCTGATGTACCTGGCATACGTTGCCGATTTGGCGGCCCGCAAGTACGGCAAGGACTGGCACTACCGCGGTGAGATTTCGGTCAAGTTCATCGCACCGGTGTGTCCCGGCGATGAGTTGAAAGTGTCGCTCGACGACGAGGGCCAGGCGCAGTGTGAGTCCCAGTTCGGCAAGACCCTGGTCGGGTATGCGCGCTTGATCTGAGCCCGGCGTTTCTATAGCGGAGCGGCTGCGGCGGGCACGTCACGCCGTGCTTGCAGCGCCGCTTCGCACCGCGCCCAGCACTTCCTCGCAAAGTTTGTCCGACTCGATCCCTTGTTCCTGCAGCCACGCGAGGAAGTCGTCCAGCAGGTCGCGGTGGCGGGCATGCGGCGACACAATGAGGAAATAACTCGGGTCGTAGACCTTGGGCGCGCCCAGCGGCGCCGCGAGACGGCCGGCGGCAAGGTCGTCGATGGCCAGCGGTTCGGGCACCAAGGCGATGCCGAGTCCGTCCACGGCGGCTTGGTGCGCAAAGTACATCTCTTCGAACATCAAGGTGCCACCCGGGGCGACTGTTTCCAGGCCGGCGGCGGCGAACCATTGCTCCCAGGCGTGCGGGTGCGTCGATGCGTACAGCAGCGTGTGGTGCCGTAAGTCCCGCGCTTCCCTTATTGGCGCCGTTTCCAGGATTTCCGGCGCGCAAACGGCCACGAGGTTGGTGCGCAGGAATTCGTGGCAGGAGAACCGGGGCAGGGGGCCGCTTAGTCGGCGAATGACCGCATCGAGTTCGGGCAGCGCCATCGTTTCGACCGCGGCGATGCCCGTCGTCAGGCGTAATTCGACTTCAGGATGCCTCCGCTGAAAGCCCGACAGCCGCGGGATGAGCCATTTCATCGTAAAGGTGGGCGGCGCGTTCACGGCCAGCACGACGCGCCCCGCCTTGCGTGTCAACGCATACGTAGAGAGCGCGATGCGATCCAGCGCCGGGCCGACCTCCGAGAGCAGGGCGCGGCCTTCTTCGGTGAGTTGTATTTGGTGGTTGGACCGGTGGAAGAGCGCGAGGCCGAGATGGCTTTCCAGCGCGGCCACCTGGCGGCTCACCGCGCCGTGCGTGACGCAGAGTTCGTTGGCGGCCTTGGTAAAGCTCAGGTGGCGCGCAGCTGCTTCGAAGGCGCGGATGGCGTTCAGAGGGGGAAGCCGTCGCATCGTATGAAGAAAACTCACAACCTCATGAGATTAAATGGATTGTGCGCGAGCTGCTTCTTTTACACAGTAAGCCCTGCCGTCTAGGCGTTGCGCCGTTCGTCGACGGCAGCGCGGGGCGGCGACTGGCTGAACTGTCCCGGCCTCGTGCCGGACGGTCCGACTATAACAGCAACGACCGGAGACATGATCATGAAGGGCCGCAATTCTCGCGTATTGCATTTTCTCCCGTGGTCGATCTGTCTGGCTCTCGCGGGACTGGGCGCCGCCAGGGCGGAGTATCCGGACAAGCCGGTACGCATCGTCTGCGCCCATGCGCCGGGGGGTGCGGCCGACCAGTTGTCGCGCATTGTCGCCGACAAGCTCGCCCATGAATTGAACCAGGCCGTCATCGTCGAGAACCGTCCGGGCGCCAGCACGATGCTCGCTGCCGAGCAGGTCGCCCGCGCGCCGGGCGACGGGTATACCCTCTTGATGGCGACCGTCACCACGCTGTCGATCAATCCTGCCCTCTACGGGCAATTGCGCTATGACCCGGTGAATGACTTCACGCCGATTACGGTCGTGGCCTCCACGCCGTTTTTCCTTGCCGTCAACGCCTCGGTGCCGGCCCGAACCGTCCAGGAGCTGATCGCCCTGGCCAAGGAGCGGCCGCGGGCGCTGAACGTCGGTTCATCCGGCACCGGTACGTCGTCGCACTTGGCGGCGGAATTATTCAACGACATGGCGGGCGTGCAGACGGTGCACGTTCCCTACAAGGCCACCGCCACGCGCAACAATGAGCTGGCGGCGGGCGTGATACAGATGATTTTCGGCAATGACGTGATGCCCATCGCCAACAGCGGCAAGGCGCGCGTGCTGGGCGTGACGTCTTTGACGCGTCTCTCCGGTTATCCCTCGATCCCGACGGTGGCCGAAAGCGGCGTGCCGGGCTTCGAAGCCAGTGTCTGGTACGGACTGGTCGCTCCTCGAGGGACCCCCGACGAGGCCGTGCGCATCTTGCACGCCGCGCTCGTCCGCATCCTTGGCCAGCCGGAAGTGAAAAAACAGATCATGACCGCCGTCGGTGGCGAGGTCGTGGCCAATGCCCCCCGGGACTTCGGCGCCCTCATCGTGAGCGACGCCGCGAAATGGGGCAAGGTGATCCAGCGCGCCGGCGTGAAGGTCTCGGCCGAGTAACTAGGGCCGGTTACCGGACGTCGGCCAATATGGGCTGGAGCCCGTGCTCCATGGCATGGCGCGATACCACCAGTTCCAGCCGGAGCAAGGCACGGGTTGCGCCGACGAACAGCTTGCGCGCAGCCCTTTCGTCAAGCTGGTCGAAGTCGATTTCCGTAAAAACCACAGCGGGCGCGGCCTGGCCTTTGAAACGGTAAACCGACTCCATCAACACTTCGCCCGCCGAAAACTCCGGTTTGCCGAACAGATCGTACCGGCCGGTGAAGGTTCGCATGGAGTGGGGGCCGAGCTGGGATTGGCCCAGCAAGGCGGAACTGTCTCGACCGCGGAAACAGACCACGGCGATGTCGGCACGCTTGAAGCCTGCCGCCAAGCATTGCGAGATCGCCTTCTTGGTGTGGGCCAGCAGTTCCGCTTCGTTTTCGTAGACTTGCACGTGGAGGCCGCCGACGGCGATGGGGCCGCGGGGCTCGATGTACAGGCCGTCGGGCAGCAAGCGGTCGAGCATCTTGACGATGCTGCGCGGGCTCCGGTAGTTGCTCTGCGCCCGCATCGTCACCCAGCCGGGCAGCTGCACGGCGGGTTTGCCATACAGGTTCTGCATCGGGTCTTCGAGCCAGACCATGCGCGCGTCCTCCCGCGCGTGGCGCAGGACCTGATCCCGCCATTCGTTCGAAAAGTCCTGGCCTTCGTCGACGATGATGGTGTCAAAGCGCAGGTGGTCCGGCACGGCCTCGCGCGCCGCCCGTTCGACCAGGTCGTCGAAGGCATGGGGGCCGGAGAAGTCGACCGGTTGGCCCGCAGCATGAAGCACCTTGTCGCACAGGGTGTGGAAGGTGCATGCCAAGCCGCCTTCGGGTGCAATGCTGTTGAAATGGTCTGCCAGTGGCCGGTTGAAGCAAACGTAAAGGGGACGCCGGCCCGCCTCGAGCGCGGCGCGGTACTCGGCGTGGGCGAGCTGGGTCTTGCCCGAGCCAGCCGTGCCGATGACCCGCAGCCGGAACGGTTCGAATTCCAGCCGCCGCGCCCAGTGTGCCAGGCCACCCGAGATACGGGTGACGAGCGCCCGGGCCTGGCCCACCAGCGCGTTCGCGTCGGGCTCGAGCTGGATCACGTCTTCCAGGAAGCGCCGTACCGCCGCCGCGGCCGGGGAGGACGGTGCCTGGGGCAGCGCCAGCTGGATGACCGAGCACAGGCGGTCCCGTTCTGTCGCGTCGACGATGCGCTCGGACGAAATGCCGGCCGTCTCCGGATGGCGCACGGTGTAATCCGGGCAGTAGAGCAAATACTCGATGCGGACGGCATCCAAGTGCGGCCGTCGCGCCATCCGGGAGCGCAGCACGGCGAGCTGGCGGGCGATTTGCACGGACACGTTGGTGCTATGCCCGGGGTACTTCTTGCACAGCCCGTCGGGCGTTTCTTCCAGAAAGCCGCTCAATTGCTCGATGAGCAGGAGGTCTCCCGCGGCATTGACGATCGCGAAGTCGATGTCGCCGTACACGGAAAAGCCTTGTTCCACGTTCGTCCAATGCACGGCGTGGTAGACCGTGTAGGAATCAGGCAGGCCTTTCTCTAGCGTGGCCAAGGTCTCGAGCTGGCGGCGGGCGGCGCCCATGGCGCTGATTTCCCGCCATCCGTCTGGGACGATGCGTGCCATCCTCCGCTCCTATGCGTGCGGCACGCCCGGGACGGGGCGCCTGCGGGCCCGGCGCGCACTGCACCCGGGGTGCGTGGCTGCGCCCGGTGCATGAAGGCTCCGGGCGGGCGGGAATGCGGGAGCCGCCGCGGTGCGCAGGCGGCTCGCGCGGGCATGGGTCATTTCTTCGACGGCCAAGGCGATAGGCGATCTCGTGAGCATGACCGTTAGGATACAGGCAAGCCTGCGCGCCCCGGCCCGGCGCCGCGCGGCCGCGGGTGGTGGGCCCGCCTATATAATCCCTTGATGACCTGGCACTTCACCAAAATGCATGGCGCAGGCAACGATTTCGTCGTCCTGGACGGCGTGCGCCAAGAGATCCGCCTGACCCCCGAGCGGGCCCGCAAACTCGCCCATCGCCAGTTCGGCGTGGGGGCCGACCAGATTTTGCTGGTCGAGCGGCCGACCCGGGCCGATGCCGATTTCCGCTATCGCATATTCAACGCCGACGGCGGGGAAGTCGAACATTGCGGCAACGGCGCCCGCTGTTTCGTTCGCTTCGTGCGCGAGAAGGGCCTCACGGATCGCAATCCCGTGCGCGCCGAAATCTGCACCGGCATCATCGTCCTCTCCGAACAGGACGACGGTGAGGTCAGCGTCGACATGGGCCGCACCAGCTTCGATCCCGCCGCCGTGCCTTTCGATGCGGCTGGCCTCACGCCGAAGCAGCAGGGCGAGGATTTGCTGTGGCCGCTCGACATCTCGGCGCCCGGTGAGCCCGAGCGCATCGTCTGGGTGTCCGCGGTGGGCATTTCCAATCCGCACGCGGTGCAGGTCGTCGACGACGTCGATACGGCGCCCGTCGCAAGCTACGGCCCGCGCATCGAAAGCCATCCGCGCTTCCCGCACCGGGTCAATGCCGGGTTCATGCAGGTCGTCGATCGCCATAACATCCGGTTGCGTGTTTACGAGCGCGGCGCGGGCGAAACCTTGGCTTGCGGCACGGGGGCATGCGCTGCCGTCGCGACCGGGATACGCCGCGGCCTGCTGGATTCGCCGGTGCGGGTCCAGACGCGTGGGGGCGTCCTCACCATCGCGTGGGACGGCGAGCAGTTGCTGATGACCGGTCCGGCCGTCACTGTGTTCGAAGGCACCGTGGACGTCGACCGGCTGCTGGGCTGAGGCGGCAAGCGCGCGAAGCGCAAGCCCCTTCTATCAATGAGTCAAACCGGGAAACACATGGACGCCAACGAAGTCGCGCAATTCCTGAAGGACAACCCCGATTTTTTCGAGCGGCACGCTGAGCTGTTCGTTTCCATGAAGGTGCCGCATCCGCACGAGGGCAAGGCCGTCTCGTTGGCCGAGCGCCAGGTGCTGACCTTGCGCGAGCGGGTGCGGAGCATGGAGCTCAGGGTCGCGGAGCTGGTGCGTGCGGCGTCCGAGAACGAGCACATATCCGACCGGCTGCTGCTTTGGAGCCGCAGCCTCCTCAAAGAGCGCGACCCGCTGGCCCTGCCAGAAGTGGTGACGCGCGGCCTGGCCGAAATTTTCAGCGTGCCCCAGGTGGCATTGCGCATTTGGACCGATACTGTCGAGGGCAAGGCCGAGGGTGCCTGGCGCAGTGAGGTCTCGGCCGATGCCCGCGCCTTCGCCAATGGCTTGATGTCTCCCTATTGCGGTCCCAATTCGGGTTTCGAGGCCGCCAACTGGCTCGAGGGCGAGGCCCGCTCACTGGCCCTGATTCCGTTGCGCGTGGGCATTGCCCCGGAAGCCTTTGGCCTGCTCGTGCTGGCTTCTCCCGACGCCGAGCGTTTCACCCCCACCATGGGGACGGCCTTCCTGACGCGCATCGGGGAGCTGGCCAGCGCTTCGCTGTCGCGGTTGCTGGCCGAGGGGCCGGCCGCCTGACGGGGCCGGACATGGCCGCCGCCACACCCGGGGCCGACCATGCCGAGGCTGCGCTCGGCCAACCCATGCGCGAATGGCTCGAGCACCTGAACTCGGGCCGTCGCTATTCTTTACATACGTTGGCGGCATACCGCCGCGACCTCGCCCGCCTCGTCGAACTGGCTGGTGGGCTGCCGCTGGAACGAATCTCCCAAGGCCACATCCGGCGCTATCTGGGGCAGCTGCATGCGCAGGGCATGAGCCCGCGCAGCCTCGCGCGGTTATTGGCCAGCTGGCGCGGGTTTTACCAATGGTGGGCGCCCCGCGCTGGCATGCCCGGGAATCCCGCCGCCGGAGTGAGGGGGCCGAAAGCGCCGCGCGGTTTGCCCAAGGCCCTGTCGGTGGACCAGGCGCAGGCCCTGCTCGATCATGCGGCCGCGTCGGCGCAAACCGCCGGTGGCGACGACGCGCGGCAGCAGGCCGTCGCCCTGCGCGACCTTGCCATGTTCGAGCTGTTCTATTCCAGCGGCTTGCGCCTTTCTGAATTGGTGGACTTGGACGTGGCCTATGTGCGCGAGCCGGGCTACGAGTCGTCGAGCTGGCTGGAGCTGGCCGAGGCGCAGGTCAGCGTGCTCGGCAAGGGGAGCAAGCGGCGTGTCGTGCCGGTAGGCAGCAAAGCGTGCGAGGCATTGCGCGCCTGGCTCGAGGTGCGGCCCCTGCTCGCCGTGGGCGCCCGGGGCGGCGATGCGCATGCATTGTTCGTGGGCCTGCGCGGCAAGCGCATTTCGGCGCGCGTGGTGCAGGCGCAGCTCGCCAAGCGCGGTCAGGCCGCCGGCGTGCCGACCCACGTGCATCCCCACGTGCTGCGCCATAGTTTCGCCAGCCACGTCTTGCAGTCGGCCGAAGACTTGCGCGCCGTGCAGGAAATGCTCGGCCACGCCAGCATTTCCACCACCCAGATTTATACCCGCTTGGATTTCCAGCACCTGGCCAAGGTGTACGACAAGGCCCATCCCCGGGCGGGGCGGGCGCGCAAGGGCGACGAATAGCCGCAAGGCGTCGTCGCGCCGCGGTGCCGTGCACGTTGTGCGCGGGCCGGGCCGGGGCCGCCCTGCGGCATACCGTCATTTGCACCCCCTGTTTTTTCTTTCTAGACTGACGGGTTCGCAGAAATGCCCGGATACCGGAAGCGCGCCACCGGCGCGGGTTCCGACTGCGGCATCGGCTCATGGCATTCCGCTCTTGCGCCGGTTGATCGTCGCGCGCCCGGGCCGAGGAAGTCATGAATGATGTAGTGCTCAAGCCCGGCAAGGAAAAATCCCTGCTGCGGCGTCATCCCTGGGTTTACGCCACGGCCGTGGCGCAGGTCGTTGGCAGGCCCCAGCCGGGCGACACCGTCCGCGTCGTCGACTGCCGCGGCGATTTTCTCGCCTGGGGCGCCTATAGCCCGGAATCCCAGATCCGAGTGCGTTGCTGGAGCTTCCGCGAGGAAGAGGGCATCGACGCAGCCTGGATGGCGGCGCGCGTGACCGAGGCGGTGGCCCGGCGCGCGAGCCTGGCAGGCCGGACCGACGCCGTCCGCCTGGTGTTCGGGGAGGGCGACTCCCTGCCCGGCTTCGTGGCCGACCGCTACGCCGATCAACTGGTGGTGCAATTCCTCGCCGCCGGGGTCGAGCGCTGGCGCGAGCCCTTGGTAGACGCCCTAGTCGCGGCCACGGGCTGCTCGAATGTCTATGAACGGTCCGATGCCGCGGCGCGCGAGCGCGACGGGCTGGCGGCGCGCACGGGCGTGCTGCGGGGCCGGCAGCCTCCGGCCGAGGTGGAAATCGTCGAGGACGGGGTGCGCTATGGCGTGGATGTGGTCAACGGCCACAAGACAGGCTTCTACCTGGACCAGCGCGAAAGCCGCCGGCTCGTGGCCGAGCTCGCGGCGCGGGTGGGGCCGTCGGCCACGGTGCTGAACTGTTTTTCCTATACCGGCGGGTTTTCGCTGGCCGCCTTGCGCGCTGGCGCAGCCCACGCCATTTCGGTGGACTCGTCGGCGGACGCCCTGGCCATGGCCGCACGCAATGCCGCCCGCAACGGGCTGCCTGAAGCGGCGTTCGAGTGCCGGGTCTCCAAGGTGGCCGATGCACAAAAGGCCCTGGCGGCCGAGGGACGGCAGTTCGACATCGTGGTGCTCGACCCGCCCAAGTTCGCGCCGTCGGTCCATCACGTGGACAAGGCCGCCCGTGCCTACAAGGACGTGAACCTGAAAGGCATGAAGCTCGTCAAGCCGGGCGGCTATCTCCTGACGTTTTCGTGCTCGGGGGCGGTCAGCGTAGACCTGTTCCAGAAAATCGTCGCGGGCGCCGTCATCGACTCCCGGGAGGACTTCGTCCTCCTGGAGCGGCTGGCAGCGGGCATGGACCACCCCATGCGCATGACGCACCCGGAGGGTGAGTACTTGAAAGGGCTGCTGCTGCAGCGGGTCTAAACAGCCATGGTCGCAATCGGTTACCAAAGGCGGGGGCCGAGCTTGAAATCCCCCACATCGGCCCCATTTCTTCGGCTTGCCGAAGGCATTTCGTGTTACACCGTCCGGTGTTTTGCCGATTTTGCGGCAACCGGGGGTTTGTCCGGGTTTGCCCGAGGCAAACGGCTTGTGCTGTAATCCGGCCCCGCTCGTTGGCCGGACGCAACAAGGAGTGATGCGTGGAGAATTTGGCCCGCGAGGCGATACGTGCCCAAGGGGCGCGAGTCACCGCGACCCGGGTGCACGTCTTGGCGACCCTGATGGAGGCGGCCAGCGCCCTGTCGCATCAGGAGCTGTTCGATCGCATTGGATCATCGGTTTCCGTCGACCGGGTCACGGTGTACCGGGTGCTGGAATGGCTGGTGCAGACCGGCCTGGCGCATCGCATTGCCGGAGAAGACCGTGTCTGGCGATTCAGCGTTGCGCGGCCGGGCGACGAAACGGGGCCGGACCATGCGCACCATCACCACGGCGAGCCGCATGGGCATTTCCAGTGCGACGTTTGCCGCCGCATGTATTGCATCGATGCGCCCGTGGGCATCCAGCAGAATCTCGACCGTTTGCCCGAGGGGTTCGAAGGCCGCGATGTGGAAATAGTAGTGCGCGGGCGGTGCCCGGCTTGTGTGCGCACCGGCCGCAAGGCGGGCAACGGGCGCAACGCGCATTGAGGCGTCCATGGGGACGCATGTGCAAGGAGTTGTATAGATGAAGGCTGCGGACACTACACCGAAGCAGATTCCGGTAACTGTCCTGACGGGATTCCTGGGAGCAGGCAAGACGACGCTGCTCAATCGCATTCTCACCGAGCAGCACGGCCGCCGGATCGCGGTGATCGAGAACGAGTTCGGGCCTGAAGGCATCGACAATGATTTGTTGATCCAGGAGCGCGGCGAGCAGATCGTCGAGATGAACAACGGCTGCGTGTGCTGCACGGTGCGCGGCGACCTCGTGCGCATCCTGATCGACCTGAAGGACAAGCGCCGCCTCGGCGCGATCGACTTCGAACGGGTCATCATCGAGACCACCGGCATGGCCAATCCGGGGCCTGTTTGCCAGACCTTCTTCATGGAAGACGAGGTGGCCAGCCACTTCAGGCTGGACGCCGTGATCACGGTGGTGGATGCCAAGCACGGCATGCAGACCCTGGACGAGCAGCCCGAGGCGCTCAATCAGGTGGGGTTCGCCGATCGCCTGCTGGTTTCCAAGGTGGACCTGGTGAGCGATGCCGAGTACCAGGCGCTGCGCTCGCGCCTGGTGCGCATCAATCCGCGTGCCCCGATCACGCCGGTCAACTTCGGGCAGGTCGATCTCAAGGAAATCCTGGACATCAATGGCTTCAACCTGAACGCCATCCTGGACATCGATCCTGAGTTCTTGTCCGAAGAACATCCGGACGCCGCCGAGCATGGCCACGATCACGATCATGACCATGACCACGACCACGGTCATGGCCACGGTCATGGGCATGGCGAGCACTGCGCGGTGGAGGGCTGCAATGATCCCAGTCACCACCATGGCCATCATCACCATCACCACCACGACGACGCCATCGGGGCCTTCGTCTTCAAGTCGGACAAGCCGTTCGACCCGATGCTGCTGGAGGAATTCCTGGGCGGCGTGGTGCAGGTGTACGGAACGGATTTATTGCGGTACAAGGGTATCTTGTACATGAAGGGCGTGAACCGCCGCATGTTGTTCCAGGGCGTGCATATGCTCATGGGCGCCGACGCCGGGCGGCCGTGGGCGCCGGGCGAGAAACGCGGCAGCAAGATGGTGTTCATTGGCCGCAACCTGCCCCGCGACATATTCATGCACGGCCTGGAGCAATGCTTGGTGAATTAGCCCCCTCTAGGCGCTGACGCGCGCCCCCCAAGGGGGCGATGCGGACGGGGCCGGCGAAGCCGGATCCGCTGCATCCTGGACGGGGTGGGTGACTGTGCTGTGGGAATTGGACGGCTTTATCGATAGCGGAGCATTTTCATGGCAACAAAAGCGTCAAGCAAAACTTTGAGCGTTACTCAGGAGGACGCGTTGGAAAACGTGGTGACCAAGCCGGCTGGAGCCGTGCTCTCTGAAAAAGAGTTGTTGGCCATGCCCGAAGCCGACTACATGAACGAAGCCCAGCTCGCCTTCTTCAAGCACAGGCTGCAGGAAATCGAACGCGAACTGCTGCAGAACGCGGGCGAAACCACCGAGCACCTGCGGGAAACACCTTTCGTTCCCGATCCCGCGGACCGAGCCACGATCGAGGAAGAGCATGCGCTGGAGCTGCGCACCCGCGATCGTGAGCGCAAGCTGCTCAAGAAAGTGCAGCAGGCCCTGGCCCGCATCGAGTCGGGCGAATATGGTTGGTGCGAGGAAACCGGCGAGCCCATCGGCATTGCCCGCCTGCTGGCGCGGCCGACGGCCACCCTCTCGCTGGAGGCGCAGCAGCGCCGCGAGTTGCGGCAAAAGCTGTACGGCGACTGATCCGGGCGAGATGCAAGCCGGCGGCGCCCCTCGGGGGCGCCGTTTTTTTTGGGCCCTTGAAGAATCGCAGGTCCGGCCTCACTATCGTTAGAATCGCACGCGCCCCGCCGCGGGGCGCCGGCAATCGGCCCGGCGGGCCGCTCGTGCCGCCTTCTCCGGGCGGCTCACCAGGAACAGCATATGGAACAATTCCACGGCACGACCATCGTCAGCGTGCGTCGGGGCAACCGGGTTGCCCTCGGGGGAGACGGGCAAGTCACCCTGGGAAATATCGTCATGAAGGGCAGCGCCCGAAAAGTCCGGCGCCTGTACAAGGATTCGGTGCTGGCGGGCTTTGCCGGCGCCACGGCCGACGCGTTCACGTTGATTGAGCGCTTCGAAGGCAAGCTCGAGAAGCACCAGGGCCACCTGCTGCGGGCGGCGGTAGACCTGACGCGTGATTGGCGCACCGATCGGGTATTGCGCAGATTGGAGGCCATGCTGATCGTGGCCGACCGCGAGACGACGCTCGTGCTGACCGGAAACGGCGACGTGCTCGAGCCCGAGCACGGGCTGGCCGCGATCGGCTCGGGCGGTGCGTACGCCCAGGCGGCGGGGCTCGCCCTGTTGCAGAACACCGAGCTTGCGCCCGAGGAAATCGTCAGGAAGTCGCTGGCCATCGCAGGCGATCTTTGCATCTACACCAATCAGCATCACACCGTCGAGGTGTTGGAATGAACATGATGACGCCCGCTGAAATCGTCTCGGAACTGGACAAATACATCGTCGGCCAGGACCGCGCGAAGCGTTCGGTGGCGATCGCGTTGCGCAACCGGTGGCGGCGCCAGCAGGTGCCCGAACCGCTGCGGCATGAGATCCACCCCAAGAACATCTTGATGATCGGGCCCACGGGCGTGGGCAAGACCGAGATCGCGCGCAGGCTGGCCAAGCTGGCCGATGCGCCCTTCGTCAAGATCGAAGCCACCAAGTTCACGGAAGTGGGCTATGTCGGGCGCGATGTGGATACCATCATCCGCGACTTGGTCGAGGTCGCGGTCAAGCAGGTGCGGGAGGCTGAAATGCGGCGGGTGCGCACCCAGGCAGAGGATGCCGCCGAAGACCGCATTCTCGACGTGCTGGTGCCGCCTGCGCGCGACGCCTACGGTAACCCCCAGCGCGAGGAGAACTCCGCGCGACAGGTTTTCCGCAAGCGGTTGCGCGAGGGGCAGCTCGACGACAAGGAAATCGAAATCGAGGTTGCCCAGCCGGTGCCCCAGATGGAGATCATGTCTCCCCCGGGCATGGAAGAGATGACGGAACAAATCCGCAATATGTTCGCGGGGCTGGCGCAGGGCAAGAAGAAGGTGCGCAAGCTGCGCGTGAAGGAAGCCTTCAAGATGCTGGTCGAAGAGGAGGCCGGCCGGCGCGTGAACGAGGAAGACTTGCGCGCGAAGGCATTGGCCGCCGTGGAGCAGAACGGCATCGTGTTCCTCGACGAGATCGACAAGATCGCGACGCGTCAGGACGTGGCGGGTTCGGACGTCTCGCGCCAGGGCGTGCAGCGGGACCTGCTGCCGCTGGTGGAAGGTACCACCGTCAACACCAAGTACGGCATGGTTCGCACCGACCACATCCTGTTCATCGCGTCCGGCGCCTTCCATTTGTCGCGTCCGTCCGATTTGATCCCGGAGCTGCAGGGCCGCTTCCCGATACGGGTCGAGCTCGAGTCGCTCACGGCCAAGGATTTCGTCCGCATCCTGTCAGAAACGGATGCCTCGCTGGTCAAGCAATACACGGCGCTGCTGGCCACCGAAGGGGTGAAGCTCGAGTTCACCGAGGACGGCATCGAGCGGCTGGCCGAGCTGGCCTATGCCGTGAACGAGAAGACGGAAAACATCGGCGCACGCCGCCTCTACACGGTCATGGAAAAGCTGCTGGAGGATTTGTCGTTCGACGCGACCCGCCGCAGCGGCGAGGTGGTGCGTATCGACGCCGAATACGTGAACAAGCAGCTGGAAGAAACGGCCGCGCACCAGGACTTGGCGCGCTACGTGCTGTAGACAGTCCTGCACGCGGCCGGTGGGACGGCGCGCTGCTGCGCGCCGTTTTTTATTTCGGCTGGATGGCCGTGATGGTGTACTGGCCCTGGATCTTTTCCGCCGCGAACCGCACGGAGTCGCCGGGCTTGACCCGATTCAGCATGGCGGGGTCGGCGACTTTGAACACCAGGGTCATGGCGGGCAGCTGCAGGTTCGGGATGGGCCCGTGTTTGAGGGTGATCTTGCCTTGCGCGGCGTCAATGCGGCGTACCTCGCCTTCTGCGTTGAGCGCTTGCGCGAGCGCCGCGCCCGCGGCTAGCGCGAGTGCGCCGACCGTGGCAATGCGGGCGAGTAAACGTTTCACGGCATTCTCCTTTCTGCGATGAGCGGGACAAACGCTCGCTGATACGGCCAATGCTAACAGGGTTCCACCGCGGTGCCGGGCGTAGGCGGGCACGGGTTTCATGATCCGTGACAAACATCGACGCCTTCGGCCACGCGGCGACTGCCTATTCCGGGCGTGGCCAGCCCCTCCAGGATGGGGCAGTCCGGCCGGTCGTCGCCGTGGCAGTGCGAGGCCAGCTGTTCGAGCGTGGCTTTCATGGCCTGCAGGCCCTGGATTTTTTCTTCCAGTTCGGCGATGTGGTCGCAGGCCAAGCGCTTGACTTCCGCGCTTGGGCGCTCGCGGTCGTTCCACAAGGCAAGCAGCTTGGCGATCTGCGGGATGGAAAAGCCCAGATCGCGCGCGTTGCGTATGAACTGCAGCGTGTGCACGTCGCTCTGCCGGTAGAGGCGGTATCCGGCCTCGGTGCGGCGCGCCGGCGGGATCAGGCCGATGGCTTCGTAGTGACGGATCATTTTGGCCGATACGCCGGAGGCCGCAGCGGCCTGCCCGATATTCAGCATTTGCATGGACAGTCCTCCGTGTCGCTGGTTCGCCCGCGCGAAGCCCGTTCGTCGCCGGGCGGCGAATAGGCCAGGCCTCGCGCGAGGGACTCCCTGTCATCCTAAACCTTAACATCGTGGCAAGGTAAACGGCTGCCTTGCACCTGTCCTGCTCGGGCAAGGGATGTGGGAAAGCCTGTTGAAACCCTGTGGAAATGCAGGGGATATCCATGTGGAAAAGTTGTGGAGAAGGGTGTGGATGGGCTGTGGGCAAGCTGTGCGTTACCTGGGGAAAAGCGGTGGGTAAGCCGCGCGCACTTGTGGAGAAGCTGTGTAGAACGCTGTGGGCAAGCCTGGGGATAGCGACGGGATATCCTGTGGACGGATGCCCGGCCGTGCAGTGGCTACAATTGAAGATGTTTGTCCATTTTTCCCGGGCGCGCTGCCATGACCGACACCAACCAAGCCGATTCCACGTCTTCAGAACAGGGGCCGCTGGCCACGCTTACGCCGCAGGTCAAGGCCAGTGTGCTGGCCGAGGCCCTGCCCTACATCCGCCGCTTCCACGGCAAGACCATCGTCATCAAGTACGGCGGCAACGCCATGACGGAAGAGCGTCTCCAGCGCAGCTTCGCGCACGACGTGGTCCTGCTCAAGTTGGTGGGGCTGAATCCCATCGTGGTGCACGGCGGCGGCCCGCAGATCGACGATGCACTGCGGCGCGTGGGCAAGCAAGGCACCTTCGTGCAAGGCATGCGGGTGACCGACGCCGAGACCATGGAGGTGGTGGAGTGGGTACTGGGCGGACAGGTCCAGCAGGACATCGTGATGATGATCAATGAGTACGGCGGCAAGGCAGTCGGCCTGACCGGCAAGGACGGCGGCCTGATCCGCGCCCGCAAGATGCTCATGCCGGATAAAAACAACCCGGGCGCCCAGCTCGACCTGGGCTTCGTGGGCGAGATTGCGTCGATCGACCCATCCGTGGTCAAAGCCTTGCAGGACGACCAATTCATTCCCGTCATCTCGCCCATCGCCTACGGCGAAGACGGCATGGCGTACAACATCAACGCCGACCTGGTGGCCGGCAAGATCGCTGAAGTCATGCAGGCGGAAAAGCTGATCATGATGACCAACACGCCGGGCGTGCTGGACAAGAACGGCAATCTGCTGACCGGCCTGACGGCAGCCCAGATCGACGAGCTGTTCGCAGACGGCACGATTTCCGGCGGCATGCTGCCCAAGATCTCGTCGGCGCTCGAGGCGGCCAAGAGCGGCGTTCATTCGGTGCACATCGTCGATGGACGCGTCGAACACTGCCTGCTGCTGGAAATCCTGACCGCGCAAGGCGTGGGCACGATGATCCGCTCGCATTGATGGGCGGCCCTCACGCGCCTGCGCGCGCGAAGACGCTTTACGTCAGCGAGGTAGCCGCTGCGGTGACTGGCGTGCCGTCGGTCGCCTCGCCGCAGCGCAGGCAGGTTCGCAAGCCGCTCGGGCGGGTGCGGCTGGCGCGTCGCCCGGCCCGTTCGGAAAAGAACGGGCTGGTGTGGTTCTTCGACCTGGATAACACCCTGCACGATGCGTCCCACGCGATCTTCTCGCACATCGACCTCTCCATGACCGAGGCGGTCATGGAAACTTTGGATGTTTCGCGCGAGGAGGCCGATGCGCTGCGCAGGCGGTACTGGCAGCGGTATGGCGCGACACTGATCGGCATGGTCAAGCATCACGGCGTGTCGGCGGCGGAGTTCCTGCACCGCAGCCACAACTTTGACGTACGTCCGCTGGTGCGCACGGACAAAGACCTGCGTAACCGTTTGTCACGCCTACCGGGCCGCAAGGTGCTGCTGACCAATGCGCCGCACAACTACGCCCGCACGATCCTCAGCCATCTCGGCATCTTGCATTGCTTCGATGCGCTGTGGGCAGTCGAGGACATGTACTTCCATGGCGAGTTTCGGGTCAAACCGTCCACCGCCATGCTGCGCCACGTCATGGCCATGACCGGAGTAAGTCCTCACAATGCAGTCTTGGTGGAAGATACTTCCGCCAACCTGCGGGCGGCCCGGAAAGTCGGGATGCGGACCGTGCTCGTGCGCCATCCCGGCACGCCTTTTGCCAAGTCGCACCGAGGGCGTCCGCTTTTCATCGACCTTCAAGTAAACTCGGTCAGTCACTTGTTGTTACAGCGTCGCGCCCTGCGGCGCAGTTGACCGCGCCGGCCACGGTTGCGGACCTGCAAAGCGGGCGAACTCGTTTCTCTCCTTTGCACGGAAACCTATCGCGACATGGCCTCTAGCAAGTCAGGCGAGCGCAAGGCCCAGATCCTCCAGATGCTGGCCGAGATGCTCGAACATCCCAAAGGCGAACGAATCACCACCGCAGCCCTGGCAGCACGCTTGCAGGTTTCCGAGGCGGCCTTGTACCGGCATTTCGCGAGCAAAGCCCAGATGTTCGAGGGGCTCATCGAGTTCATCGAGAACTCGGTGTTCGGCCTGTTCAACGCCATTTCCGGTTCCGAGACCAGTGGCCTCATCCAGGCACGCAAGGCCATCCTGATGCTGCTCACCTTTGCCGAGCGCAACAAGGGCATGACCCGCGTGCTGATCGGCGATGCCTTGGTATCCGAGGACGAGCGGCTCCAAGAGCGCATGAACCAGTTCCTCGACCGCGTCGAGGCGTCGCTGCGGCAATGCCTGCGCAATGCGCTCGCCTTGAACGAGCTGCCGCCTACCGACGATATCCACGCACGTGCCAGCCTGATTCTGCACTTCATCCTGGGGCGGTGGCAACGGTACGCCAAGAGCGGCTGGAAAAAATCCCCCACCGAATTCATCGACGTGCAGATCCAGGTCATGTTGAGCTGAGCATCGCCGACGCCGCCTGTGCGTCTGCACGGGCGGACGCGGTACCATGCGCGTGCAGCGACGCGATGTCGAACTCAGGCCATGTAAAGGAAGGTATCGATGCGGAGATGGACTTTATTCGCGCTGTCGATGGCGCTCGCCGCGCCGGCTGGCGCGCAATCTGATTGCAGCAACCAGGCCAGCCAGGCCGGAATGAATGCTTGCGCCGAGCAGGCGCTCAAGCAGTCCGACGCTGAATTGAACAAGACCTACCGAGCCATCCTGGCCCGGCTGAAGGACGATAAGCCGCTCGCGCAGCGGCTCGTCTCCGCGCAGCGGGCATGGATTGCCTATCGCGATGCCGAGTGCCAGTTCTCGAGTTCGCTGGCCGAGGGCGGTTCGTCCTATTCCATGGTCCGGGCCATGTGCCTTGCGCAGCAAACCCGGGCCCGCACCGAGGCGTTGCAGGCGTACCTGAACTGCCAGGAGGGCGACCTGAGTTGTCCCGTGCCGGCTCCGTGACGCGTCGGTGACGGTTCCATGATGGTGTTGCTGGCCGCGGTCGTCGTGCTATTCGGCGCCTGGGGCGGGCTGGCCCTGGCTTACTGCACGGCGCTCGCGGGGCGGGTCCGTGCCGTCTCGCTCACAGCGTGGCTTCTCGTGTGGGCGGCTGCCCTGGCCGGCCTCGCGACGGGGTGGCACGCCGGGCTGGCACTCTTTGGCGTGGCGGCGATCGTCCTGCTGGCATGGTGGATGAGCCTGCGCCCCTCGAATGAGCGCGCCTGGATACCGGAGGTCGCCCGGCAGACGCACGGCGAGGTAGAGGGAGATCGCGTCACGCTGTACAACGTGCGCAACTTCACATGGCGCAGCCCCTCGGATTTCGATGAGCGCTGGGAGACGCGCACCTACGAGCTTTCGCGCATGCGTTCGCTCGACCTCGCCCTCTCGTATTGGGGGAGGCCTGCCATCGCCCATGCGATGTTGTCGTTTGGCTTCGACGACGGCCGGTACATCGTTTTCTCGGTCGAGATCCGCCGCAAGCAGGGCGACCAATTCTCTGAAATTGGCGGCTTCTTCCGGAACTATGAGCTGAGCGTGATTGCGGCGGACGAAGAAGACTGCCTGCGCGTGCGCACGAACGTGCGCGGGGAGGATGGGCACCTTTTCCGCATACACATGCCCCGCGAAGCCATGCGGTCTTTGTTCCTCGCCTATGTCGAGACTGCCAACGACCTCGTGCGCCGGCCCCGCTTCTACAACACGCTGACGGCCAATTGCACCACGCTGGTATTTCAGATGGCGCAGCGCATCGTGCCCGGTCTGCCGCTGGATTACCGGCTGATTTTCTCAGGTTACTTGCCGGAATACCTGTTCGAGCTCGGCGCCTTGCGCGGTGCGGATGACGTGACCGCCTACCGCAGCGCCGGCCGCTATACGGATCGGGCACGCCGGACAGCGGAAGGGGAGTCCTTCTCCCGCAACATCCGGCTCGGGGTGCCAGGCGTGGAGCCGTAACGGAGGGCTATCCGGCCGCGTGATGTCCGCACACGGGGCAGCCGGGGTCCCGGCTCACGCGCACCTCATGCCACTTCATGGCCAGCGCGTCCAGCATGAGCAGCCGCCCCGAAAGACTGGTTCCGGTACCGGTCACGATCTTGATGGCTTCGGCGGCCTGGGTCGAGCCGACGATGCCTACCAGCGGCGCAAAGACGCCCATCGTGGCGCAGTTGACTTCTTCCACGTCTTCGCCGTCGGGAAACAGGCAGTGATAACAGGGCGCGTCCTCGCGCCTGAGGTCGAATACGCTCACCTGGCCATCGAAACGGATCGCCGCACCCGAGACCAGTGGCTTGCGGTGGCGGACACAGGCCCGGTTGATGGCGTGGCGCGTGGCGAAGTTGTCGGTGCAGTCGAGCACCACGTCCGCCGCGGCCACCTGGGCGCCCAGGCTTTCGTCCACCAAGCGTTGCGTCAACGCGTGCACGGAGACGTCCGGATTGATGGCATTGAGCGTCTGTTTGCCTGACTCCGCCTTATACCTGCCTACCCGGTCAGTCGTGTGGAGGATTTGGCGCTGCAGGTTGGTGAGGTCGACCGTATCGTGGTCGGCCAGCACTAGGCTGCCCAGGCCCGCCGTGGCCAGGTAGAACGCCGCGGGAGAGCCCAGCCCTCCCGCGCCCACGATCAGCGCGCGCGCCTCGAGGAGGCGCTGCTGCCCTTCGATACCGATCTCGTCGAGCAGCACATGGCGCGAATAGCGCAGTAACTGCTCGTCGTTCACTTGGCCGGCGTCGGGGTGGGTTGCTCGGGAGCCGCGGGTTTCTTCGCGTCCTGGGTCGCTTCACGGGCCCGCTCGGACGGCGTCTTGTTGCGTTCTGCGAGCTCCGCGGCGTCCTTGGCGACTTCCTCGGCCTTGGCCAGCTGCACCGGCTTGCCGGCGAGCAGGTTCAAGGCCTGGGCGAGCTGGAAGTCCTCGGGACCACCGAACTCGATGGGCTTGACCGGCTTGCGCTGCGCCGCCTTGGCCGGGTCCTGCGGGGCGGACTTGGTTTCGCCGTCGGGATCCTTGTCGTTGAGCAGGTGCTTGGCGAGGTCCGCCTCGCGCGGGCGGTCGTAGAGATCGCCTTCGGGCGTGTCGGTGACCGGATAATCCGGCACGATGCCCTTGGCCTGAATGGACCGGCCGCTCGGGGTGTAGTAGCGCGAAGTCGTCAGCTTGATGGCCGACTCCCGGGAAATCGGCAGGATGACCTGCACCGAGCCCTTGCCGAAGGTCTGGGCCCCCAGCACCTTGGCCCGTTTCTGGTCTTGCAGGGCGCCGGCCACGATTTCCGAGGCCGAGGCCGAGCCGGCGTTGACCAGCACCACCATGGGCACGGTCTTGGTCCAGGCGGGCAGGCGCTTGATGTAATCCTCGCTGCCGCGCAGGTAGTCCGAGGGGACGGTCTTGTACTGGCGCTTGGCGTCGGGCGTGCGCCCGTCGGTGGAGACCACCAGGGTGTTCTGCGGGAGGAAGGCTGCCGACACCGCGATCGCACTATGCAGCAGGCCGCCCGGGTCGTTGCGCAAGTCCAGGATCAGGGCCTTCGGCGGGCCGTTCTTGCCCAGGCGCTCCAGGTGCGCCGCGAGGTCGGCGCCGGTCTGCTCCTGGAATTGGGCGATCCGGACGTAAGCCGTGTTGTCCTCCAGCATCTTGCTGCGCACGCTCTGGACCTTGATGATGTCGCGCTCGATGGTGACCACGATCGGCTGCGGTTCGTTCTTGCGTACCAGCGTGAGCGTGATCGAGGTCTTGGGCTTGCCGCGCATCAGCTTGACGGCGTCGTTGAGCAGCAGGCCCTTGGTGGACTTGTCGTCGATCTTGACGATGAGGTCGCCGGCCTTGACCCCGGCGCGCGCGGCTGGCGTGTCTTCGATGGGCGCAATCACCTTGACGAAGCCGTCTTCAGTGCCCACCTCAATGCCGAGGCCGCCAAACTCCCCCTGGGTGGCAGTCTGCATTTCCCGGTAGGCCTCGGCGTCCAGATAGGCCGAGTGGGGGTCGAGGTCGGACAGCATGCCGGCGATGGCACCGTCGATCAGCTTCTTGTCTTCGACGGGCTCGACGTAGTTGTTCTTGATCGTGGCGAAGACGGTCGAGAACTGCCGAAGCTCTTCGAGCGGCAAGGGGCCGCGGGTCTCTTTCTGCGCGACCGCCGTAATTCCCAGGCTGATCAGTACGCCGGCAACGATGCCCACGCTGACCAAGCCGAAACTGCGAACTTTACTCTTGCTGCCCATGTATTCCTCCGGGCCCGGGGCTGGATGTCGGTGTGTGAGTATGACACCCAGTGGGTCTCTCGGGTTCTCGTCGATTGTCGAAATGTGGTGTGCGTGCGCGCGGCGATCAGGATATCCGGGTCGGACGGCTCAGCGCAACGAGACCCACTTGAGCGGGTCGAACGGCGCGCCTCGGTGCCGCAATTCAAAGTATAGGCCTGATTCGGCCTGGCCTCCCGTGGCCCCCACCTGGGCGACGACGTCGCCGCTCTTGACGTCATCGCCGACGTGGCGCAGGACCGCCTGGTTATTGCCGTAAATCGACAAATACTGGCTGCCGTGGTCGATGATCAGCAGGTTGCCGAACCCCCGCAGCCAATCGGCGAACACCACTTTGCCGGCCGCCACCGCCCGGACCTCGGTGCCCTCGGGCGCCCGGATGAACACCCCCTTCCAGGTGCCGCCTTCGCCACGCGATGCGCCGAAACGGCCCACTACGTCGCCGGCGACGGGCAGGCGCAGGCGGCCACGCAGTTTCTCGAACTGGCCGGTGAGCGAGGGGTCGGGCACCAGGGTGTTGCGCGCGACGGCCTGCTCGGGCGGCGGCTCGGTGCGGGGAGGGGGCGGCTGGCCGGCTTCCCGCGCCGCCTGCTCGGCCGCCCGGCGGGCCTGCTC
>NZ_JADGHH010000141.1 GCF_019689535.1 Pigmentiphaga sp. | reverse complement strand
GCCTCGCCCCGCCGCCCCCCCTGGCCATTTGGCCTAGGCCGTCGACACATGGCTTTAGGCGTATTTATCAATGCGCCGCGCCCACCTACCATTTCCCCCGAGCGACGCGCTAACCAGGCGTCGCTCCGCGCTCTGCCGTATCGAGAGCGGCTTTGTGCAGGCCGCCCTCGATGCGGCCTTTGTCAATGCGGTCCCAAAGGACGCGAGAGGGAGAACAAGCAATGAAAGTGTTTTCGAAGCGCTGGCTGATGACCCTGCTAATGGCCGGGTTCCTGGCCGGCTGTGGCGGTGATGGGGGAGGCACGACCGGCAGCGCCGGCGGAGGCTCCGGCGGAGGAACGGGCGGTACCCCTGGTGGTGGCGGTGGCCCTGTCACGGAGCAACCTGGTCCAGGTCCCTATGCCGACAGCACGGCCACGCCGCCGGCGCCCATCGTCGACCCGACCATTACTGCCGCGGCGACGATTGCGCCGCGCGACGACGACAGCGGGCTCTTCGACATCAATATCGCGGGTTTCGCCTCCCCCTCGTCCAAGATTCTGTCCGCCCGCCAGCTGTCCATGCGGTCCGGCCCGAACAAGTCTGCCGCCGCCCGCGCCAACCTCACGCGTGCCGGCGTGCCCGACCTCGAAGCCGACGACTTCGTGATCGTCGAGGACGGCGTAGTCAAGGGACATACCATGGTCCGCATCGGGGAATCCGAGGCGCGGGCCAAGGCCGACGTGGTGTTCGTCTTTGACACGACGGGCAGCATGTCCTCCGCCTTGGCCAGCGTGCAGGCGTCCATCCTCGAGTTCGCGGACTTCCTGGAGAAAAGCGGGCTCGACGTGCGCCTGGGGGCCGTCACATTCGGGGACGCCTTCGATACCCGCACGCCCTCCTCGACCGGACTCGGCACTGGCAGCACGGCGCCACCCTCCTTCGACAATATCGACCGGCAGGTATTCGCGCCGACGGACGATTTCGCGAAATTCAGGCAATTCATTTCGGAAGAACAGGCGCTCGGTGGTGGCGACAATGCCGAAAATGCCATGGGCGCGCTCCAATACGCCTTCGACGAATTGCCCTGGCGCGAGGGCGCCCAGCGCGTGATCATCGTGATCACCGACGTGTACGCCCACAACGACGTCACCTACGGGGGCGCGAACATCAGCGGACGCTGGATCCCGCCTGCTGCCGCAGACCTCATCGCCAAGCTCAAGGGCAAGGCCGTCGTGCACGTCGTCTCGCCCGAGTTCGTCGCCTCCCCCGGCTTGTATACGGACATGAAGGTCTTCGCAGGCGCGGACGGCACGGGCGGTGCGTACTATGCCTGGAGCAGCGGCACCTTCAGCCTGATCGACCTGCCCATCGCGGAAGTGGCCGCCAGCGGGTACATCGTGACCTACCGGCCCAAGCGGGACGGCAAGGCGAAGACCTTGCGCGTCGTGATCGATGACGGCGAGGATATCCGCGGCGAAATCAACCTGGACGTCGAGTACTGACCGGGTTTGGCCCGTACCGGCAGCCCTTTTCCCCAGTTGCCGGTACGGCGCGCCGCGTTCACCCCGCAAAACGTGATCGCGACTAGCTTCGGGGGTGGGCGCCTCGCTGCCGACGTCCTCTACGCCGCGCTGACCGCCAGCGGCTATCGCCGCCACATGGAGGCCGTGCGCGCGCGGCTGGGCGAGGCCCGCGAGCGAACCATCGCCCGCCTCGGCAAGCTGGGCATCACGCCGTGGCTGGTTCCCGAGGCGGGCATGTTCGTATGGTGCCGGCTCCCCGCAGGCGCCGATGCCGCGGAGGCCGCGCGTTTCTGCCTCAGGCAGGGCGTGGTGCTTGCGCCTGGCAATGCATTCAGCCAATCGCAGCTCGCAGGCGACTTCCTGCGCTTTAACGTCGCGCAATCCACCGACGAACGAATTTTCACGACGTTGGCGCGTGCGCTGGGTGCATGAAGGCCCATCGGCCCCCGATAGCAGGAAGGCCGCCTACGCGGCCCGTCCGCGATAGCCCAACCGAGCCGACAGCGCGTCGGCCGCTTCCCGGACCGCCGTCGCGATCGGGCCGTCTGGAGCCGTGTCAAAGCGTGCGCCATTGCCCAAGGCGGTCACGGCCAACACCATCTTCGAGTCGTAGTCGAACACTGGCGAACTCACCGAGTTGACGCCGGGAAGCACGTCGCCCGCCACCGACCCCACGCGCGTGGCCCTTACGCGATCGAGCAGGGCTTGGACTTCGTGCATGGTCTGGGGGTAAGCGCCGCCTGCCGCCCGTTCGCGCAACTCCTCTTCGATCAAGCCCGCCGTCAGGTGGGGTTCCATGAAGGCCGCAAATACCCGGCCCGTGGCGGAAGACAACAGCGGCAGGACGGACCCCGGACGCACGTTCACCATCACCGGGCGCGGCGAATCGCGCCATTGGACGACAGTGGGGCCGCGGTTGCCCCACACCGCCGCCAGCACGGTCTCGCCCAGCGATAGGCTGAGCTCGTCCAGCAGCGGCGACACTAGGCGTACTGCATCGAGCAACGCGAGGCTGGCCAAGCCTATGCGCAGCGACGCCCGGCCCAGCGCGTAGCGTCCTTGGGCATCTTGCTCGACGTATCCGCACCTGACGAAGCTGGCGAGATAACGATGCACCTTGGCCGGATGCATGTTCGCGGCCTGCGCGATTTCCTTGAGCATGAGCGGGCGGAGGGCGTCCGCGAACACGTCCAGGACGGCCAATCCCGTCTCGAGGGCCTGCACGCCATTACCCCGACTGGCGGTTTCTGCTGCGCCTTCGGGCGCGGTTTCTGCCGTCTTGTCACCGGCTGCCATGTTTACCCCGGTCGGAATTACGTTTAACGTAATGCTAACACGCTCAACGTAATAACTTGACGTGGAGACCGACCAAATTTACGCTTATCGTAAGTAAATTACTTCTTCCGTAATAGCGGCAACCACTACTCCTTTTCTTGGACCGCCATGAACGCACCCATTCACCTCGTCGAAGTCGATTCCGGCTACATGTCCGGCTTCGGTAACGAATTCGCCACCGAGGCCCTGCCCGGTGCCCTGCCCGTGGGGCGCAACTCCCCGCAGCGCGCACCCTACGGGCTGTACACCGAGCAGATATCCGGCACGGCATTTACTGCACCGCGCAGCCACAACCGGCGCTCGTGGCTCTACCGCATCCGGCCCGCTGCCGTACACCAGCCCTTCGAACCCATGGAGAGTCCCCTCCTGGTGGGTGATTTTGCGCAGGTGCCGGCCACTCCCCCCAATCAATTGCGCTGGGATCCCTTGCCCATGCCGCAGGCGCCCACCGATTTCATCGAAGGCTGGATCACCATGGCCGGCAACGGATCGGCCGAAGCCATGCAAGGCTGCGCCATCCACCTTTACGCGGCCAACCGTCCCATGCAGGATCGCTACTTCTACGATGCGGACGGCGAACTGCTGATCGTTCCGCAGCAAGGGCGGCTGCACATCGCCACCGAGTTCGGCGTCATCGATCTCGCCCCCCAGGAAATCGCCGTCGTCCCGCGCGGCTGCCGTTTCCAGGTAAGCCTGCCGGACGGCGAGGCACGCGGCTACATTTGCGAGAACTTCGGACCGCTGCTGCGCCTGCCCGACCTCGGCGTCATCGGCTCGAATGGCCTGGCCAACCCCCGCGACTTCCTCACCCCCCGCGCACGCTACGAAGACCGGGAAGGCAGCTTCGAGCTCATCGCGAAGCTCGGCGGCCGGCTCTGGCGCGCCGCAATCGATCATTCGCCGCTGGACGTCGTCGCCTGGCACGGCAACTATGCGCCCTACAAATACGACCTGCGCCGCTTCAACACCATCGGTTCGATCAGCTACGACCATCCCGACCCGTCCATCTTCCTGGTGCTGCATGCGCCAAGCGACACCCCGGGCGTGGACTGGCTGGACTTCGTGATTTTCCCGCCCCGCTGGCTGGCGGCCGAAGACACCTTCCGTCCGCCCTGGTACCACCGCAATATCGCCAGCGAGTTCATGGGCCTGGTGCATGGCGCATACGACGCCAAGGCGGAAGGCTTCGTGCCGGGGGGCGCCAGCCTGCACAACTGCATGTCGGGCCACGGGCCGGATGGCGATACCTTCGAGAAAGCCTCTCGGGCCGACACCAGTAAACCGCACAAGGTCGACGACACGATGGCCTTCATGTTCGAAACCCGCACCCTCATCAAGCCCACGCGCTACGCGCTGGAGAGTGCCCAATTGCAAAGCCGGTACTACGAGTGCTGGCAGAATCTCAAGAAAAACTTTTCCCCGGAGACCCGATGAGCCATTCCGACCCGACCGTCGACCCTACCCTGAAAAGCTGGGTCGAATCCGCCAACACGGCCGACACCCACTTTCCCATCCAGAACCTGCCCTATGGGGTCTTCAAGCCCACGGCCGACGCGCCGCCGCGGGTCGGCGTAGCCATCGGCGACCAGGTCCTGGACTTGTCCTGCCTCGAGCAGGCCGGCCTGCTGCGCACGCCCAAGCCCTTGTTCTCCAGTGCGAGCCTGAACGCCTTCATGGCTTGCGGCCGCGAAACCTGGCGCGACATACGCAAGCAGGTCAGCCACCTGCTTTCCGCCGGCACCGCCACGCTGCGCGACGATGCCGCACTGCGGTCGCGCGCGCTCGTGCCCCAGGCGCAAGCCACCATGCTGCTGCCGGTGGAAATACCGGGCTACACCGACTTCTATTCCTCCAAGGAGCACGCGACCAATGTCGGCGCGCTCTTCCGGGACCCCAAGAACGCGCTGATGCCCAACTGGCTTGAAATCCCGATCGGCTACAACGGCCGCGCGTCATCGGTCGTCGTCAGCGGCACGCCCGTGCGTCGTCCCAACGGGCAGATCAAGCTGCCCAACCAAGAGCGCCCGGTTTTCTCGCCGTGCCTGAAGCTCGACTTCGAACTCGAAACCGGCTTCTTCGTCGGCGTGCCCAACGACCTTGCCGATCCCGTGCCATGCCCTGAAGCCGAGTCACGCATTTTCGGGATGGTGCTGCTCAACGACTGGAGCGCGCGCGACCTGCAGGCCTGGGAATACGTCCCGCTCGGGCCTTTCAACGCGAAAAGCTTCGCGACGACGATCTCGCCCTGGGTCGTCACCCTCGATGCGCTCGAACCCTTCCGGACCCAGCAACCGCGCCAAGACCCGGAACCACTGCCTTACCTGCGCCATGAAGGCCCGCACGCCTTCGACATTCACCTCGAGGTCTCGCTGCGCCCCCAAGGCGGCCAACCCGCCACCCTGGCGCGCACCAACTTCAAGTACATGTACTGGACGATGGCCCAGCAGCTCGCCCATCACACCGTTTCCGGGTGCAACACCCGCGTGGGCGACTTGATGGGATCGGGCACGATCAGCGGTCCCGAGCCAGGGTCCTACGGCTCGTTGCTGGAACTGACGCTCAACGGCAAACAACCGGTAGACATCGGAGGGGCCACCCGCGCCTTCATCGAAGACGGCGATGAAGTCACTCTCACCGGCTGGTGCCAGGGCGCAGGCTACCGAGTCGGTTTCGGTTCATGCTCTGGCGTCGTATTACCCGCCCTGCCCATCGCCGTCTGAAGCCTTCTCCGGCCGGATCCGGTCGGTTCCGGCCCGCAGACCAACCAAGGAGACAATCATGAAATACACGTGGACGACGCCCCTGGTCGCAACGGCGCTGGCCTTCTCTGCCGGCATCGCGTGCGCGGCGGAGACCTATCCGTCCAAGCCCATTCGATGGATCGTGCCGTACGCCGTGGGCGGCGGCTCAGACTTCCTGGCCCGTACCATCGGTGCCCGGCTTTCTGAAATCGTCAAGCAACCGGTCGTGGTCGACAACAAGCCGGGCGGCAACACCGCCATCGGGGCTGTCGAAACCGCACGCGCCGCGCCCGACGGCTACACCGTGCTGTCGGCCGACAACGGCACGCTGGTATTCAATCCGGCCCTGTATAAAAACCTGAGCTACGATCCCGCGCGTGACCTCGCGCCCGTCACGCTCATGGGCAAGTTCCCGATGATCCTCATCGTGGGGCCCAATACCGACTTCAAAGACGCCAAAGACTTCATCGCCAAGGTCAAAAGCCAGCCCGGCAAATACAGCTACGCCTCCGCGGGAGCCGGTAGCCCCCACCACCTCGCCATGGAGCTGCTGAAAGAGCGCACGGGCATGCGCATGCTTCACATTGCCTATCGCGGCGCGGCCCCGGCCTTGGTCGACGTAGCCGGCGGACAGCTCCCCGCCATGATGACGGACCTCGCAGCCGGCAATGCCTTCATCAAAGGCGGGAAAGTCCGTCCGCTCGCAGTCGCCAATCCAGCCCGCCTAGCTCAATTGCCCGACGTTCCCACGTTTGCCGAACTCGGCATCCAAGACGTCGAGGCTTCGGCGCAGGTAGGCATGGTCGTGCCGGCCAACACGCCGCCGAACGTCATTGCCGAGCTGCAAAAACACGTCGCGGCCGCCATCAAGACGCCCGAGGTGCATAACAAGCTGGTCGATTTCGGCATCGAACCCGTGGGAAGCACGCCGCAGGATTATGCAGGGCTCATCAAGCGCGAAAGCGCGCTGTGGCAAAAACTCATCCGGGACCTGAAGATTACGCTGGACTGAGTCCCGGAAACGCCAACACCAAGCAAGCGGCGCGCTCCACGCCGCTCGCCTAGCCCGCGACCTCAGGCTGCCCGGTTCGATGCCCCCGCATCCACCAGGGCGGCCGCCTCGCCCACCAATGCCCTGAACCACTTGTGCACGGCACTGCGCTGCGTTCGCTCGTGCCAATACAGGTAGTTCCGGACTGGAGGCAAGGCGCCCGGAAATGCGACGATGCGGATGGGAAAACTCTCCCGGATCCTGAGCGCCATGCGGCGAGGAACCGTGGCAACGACGTCCGACACCATGAGCGTCCCGAGCAGGGACATCAGCCCCTGAACGTGGATGCGCACGTTCAATTCGCCGCCCTGCTGGCGAACGAACTCATCGATCACGCGCCCCGAGGTCGTTCTTCCGTTTCCTTGCAAGCGGGCGTGGGGCAGATCCATGTAAGTCGATAGCGCGAGCGGGTCGGTCAGCGCCGCATTGTCCGGCCCGCCGATCACCACGATCTCGTCGTCGAACAAAGGCACCGCGCGAACCGAGTGCTGGGGATCGCGCACCCACCCCAGGCGGAAATCCACTTCTCCGGACGCGAGCAGCCCGGCGATGCGCCGTTGGTCTGGGGGACGGACGGTCAGCGTGATGCCCGGGGCCTTGTCACGCAGTATGCGCGCCAGGTGGGGCAGCAGCAAATGCTCGAGATACTCGGGCGCGGTCACGACGATCTCGCGCTGCAGGCCTTCCAGGTCGACCGTGTCGAGCGGCGCCTGCAAATCGGCCACGCCATCGAGGAAGCGTTTCACTTCCCGTTCGAGCGCGAGCGCCCTTTCGGTCGGAAGCATGCCGTCCTTGCCGCGGACCAGCAGGGGGTCGCCAAACACCTGCCTTCGTGGTGGGACAGATGCTAGCCGAAACTCTGACGCGCGAACTGGGCGAAGCCGTCGTCATCGAGAACAAGTCCGGCGCAGGCGGGCGGATCGCCATGGAACACGTCGCCCGCTCACAGCCGGACGGTTACACGCTGCTGCTGACCTCCCCGACCCTGACGATCACGCCGGCGATCAACTCCAACCTGCGGTTCGACCCCCTCACGGATTTCGCCCCGATCGCGAAGGTCTCCGAGGTTCCCAACGTGTTCGTCGTGAATCCCCAGAAATTCGGGCAGATGGACTTCAACGCTTTGCGCAAGCAAATCACGAGCGACCCCGGAAAGTTCAGCTACGGGTCCGGAGGAGCCGGCTCGTCGAACCACTTGGCGTTCGAAAAATTCAAGGCGCTCACCAACACCGACATTCTGCACGTTCCCTATCAGGGGGCTTCGCAAGCCGTCACGGCGGCAGTTGGCGGACAGATCGACATGGTGATCAACGGACTGCCTAACTCGGTACCGCTGATCAAAGGAAAGCAGCTCAAGGCCATGTTCGTATTGACGCCCGAACGCCAGCCGCTGCTTCCGGACGTTCCCTCGGCGGTCGAGGTGGGCTTGCCTGAAATGGTCATCACCACCTGGTATGGCGTGCTCGCGCCCAAGGGAACGCCGAAGGCCATCGTCGACAAAGTGGCCGGCGCCATCGAGCGCGGCTTGTCGGCGCCCAAGGTGCGCCAGAAACTGGCCGACAACGGGATCGATTTCGCTTATTCCGGCCCGGAAGCATTCAGCGCTTTCATCAAGGCCGATTACGCGGATTGGAAAAAAGTCGTCACTGAAGCAGCCATCAACATTCAAAACTGAAGACCCAAGGAAACCCATGAAAACCGAATGCCCATCGCTGGCCGACATGCAGCACCGCATCGCCCGCTTCAAGAATCTCAAGCCGCGTGCTGCGCACTGGAACGACAACCTCGGCATCCCAGCCGAAGCGCTCCGACTGTTCAATCCCAAGGCCAATTACGTGTTGATGGCGCCCGCTTCGCTGCCGGGACGGCTTTCCCCCAACCCGGCCATCGTCGATGGTGACAAGGGAGTGATACGCGTGGGCCTGGCCGTCGCCGCGCCGAATGACGGACCGGAGTTGCACGTCCATTGGAAGACCCACGAAACGTTCATGGCACTCTCCGGGCGCTGGCTCATCCGCTGGGGTGACGAGGGCCAGGAAAGCGTGGAACTCGAGCCGTACGACATGATTGCCATGCCGCCGCGGGTCGCCCGCCAGTTCATCAACATTTCCGACCAGGATGCCCACTTGCTGGTTATCATTCAGGGCCAGCCGGAAGATTTCGATGACGTCGGCCGCCTGCCGTCCATCCGCCAGAAGATCATCGACAAATACGGCGAACAAGTCCTGGCCAACATGGAAGCCAACGGCTGGGATTTCTCCCTCGTGCCGCGCAGCATGCGCAATGCGGAGTCGCTAGAGAACCAAGCATGAACCAAGAAAACGCCCCCTCCAGGACTTGGCTCGACGGCACGGCGCCGATGCCGCCCCAGGCGAAAACCGATCCGGTCGTGGCGGAACTCCAGGACAGGCTCAAGAGCCAGGGGGCCGGCCAAGCCGACCCCACCTCCCAACCGCTCGCCGAGGCCCGCGCGCAGCAAGACCGGTACTTCGCTGCCGTCAATGCCCCCCGCTGTCAGAATAGTTGGAACCTCTACAGATGTTAGAGTTTGAATCTCCAACCTGGGGCAGAGAGAAGGTTCCCATGAAGTATTCCCCCGAGCGG
>NZ_JADGHH010000140.1 GCF_019689535.1 Pigmentiphaga sp. | reverse complement strand
CGCTACTGGAAAGGCGTGCTGTGGTCGCCGTCCTATTTCGCTTCAAGCTGCGGCGGCGCGCCGATTTCCATCGTGCGCCAGTACATCGAGCAGCAGCAACCCCCACACTGAAACCCAAAGACAAGGACGGCTGCGCCGTCCGCGCTATCCTTCCCCGCCCTGAACGGCGGGGCTTGTCGCGCACCGGGTCAGAACGGCGCCTTCACGGCGCCGTTCTTGCATCCAGGCCTCGCGCGGCCGGCCCACGCGCCCTAGCCGCCGGCCGCATGTCACCGATCGCCGGCCTGTTCCCTGACCACGTCCCGCAGGCACTGCAGCGCCAGCCCCACGGCAGCCGGCTGCAGCGCGTCGTTGCGCCAATACATGGCCACCGAACCGAACGCCGACAGGCGCAGCGGCACGATGCGCACGGCATTCATGTGCACCAGCCTGAGGGCGGCACGATGCGAGGCGACGCTCACCATGTCGCTATGGGCCAGCAGCGTCACGTTCACGGTCGCCGAGTTCGACTCCACATAGTCCGCAGGAAGGTCGCGGCCGACCGACGCCAGGGCGGCATCCAGCGCCGTCCGTATCGGCGTGCCCTTGGGCCAGAGTATCCAGCGATACTCCAGCACGTCGTCCCAGGTGACCTCCTTTCGCTCGAATAGCGGATGCTGCGGCCGCGCGACGAAGTGCATGGGCTCCAAGTACAAAACCTCGGAACGGATGGCCGGATCATGCAGTTCGGGCGCCGAGCGCCCCACCACGATGTCCAGCTCGCCCCGGGCCAACTGCTCGATGAGGAGGTCCATGGTGCTTTCCACCATCTTGATGCGGGCGTCCGGCATGCGCCGGAGCAAAGACAGCATGGCGAGCGGCACGGTGTCTGGGGCCGACGCGCCGGAGGTGCCGACCAACACCTGCCCGCTGCCTCCCTGCCGCATGGCCTCCATGTCGCTTTGCGCACGGTTCAGCTGGCTTTCGATGCGGCGGGCATGGGCGATCAGGGCTTCGCCGTACGGCGTTGGCCGAAGCCCGCGCGCATGCCGTTCGAACAGCGGCAGGCCGATGTCTTCTTCCAGTTCACGCAGCCATTTGGACAGGGCCGGCTGGGTGGTGTTGAGCGCGACCGCCGAATGGCTGATGTTGCGAGTTTGCGCAAGGCTGAGCAGCATCTGGAGATTGCGCAGCCTCAGTCGATGCGTCCAATCCATGGCGTGCGCTGAGGGCTATCCATATCCGCGATGATATGGTTCATAACGAGAATTCATTTTCTTTATCCATATATCGTTGAGCATACTTCAAGAAACAAGCACATCCTTACATCCCATAACCGGCCCTGCCGGCCCCGGAGACGTCATGCTGAAACACTCCCTGCGTATCGCAGGCGCGCTCGTGCTCGCCTGCTCGTGCGCCAGCGCCTACGCCTGGCCCGAACGACCCATCACCTTCATCGTCCCCTACACGCCCGGTACCGGCATAGACCTCGTCGCGCGCCATCTTTCCAGCCAGCTTCCCAAGACGCTCGGCCAGGCCGTGGTCGTCGAAAACCAGGCCGGGGCCAGCGGTAACATCGGTAGCGAGCGCGCGGCGCGTGCGGCGCCTGACGGCTATACCTTCATGGTCCAGGTCAACACGCTGGTCATGAATCGCAGCCTATACAAGTCGCTGCCCTACGACCCGGTGAATGATTTCGACCCGGTGGCACTAACCTCCTGGGGCTCGCTGCTGCTGGTGTCGCCTGCCTCGCGCAAGCCCAACACCGTGCGCGAACTGGTGGCCGCGGCCAAGGCCGAGCCGGGCAAGCTCACGTATGCCACGCCGGGCGTCGGCACGCCCCACCACCTGTCCATGGCCTTGTTCCTGCAACAAACGGGCTCGGAAATGATGCACGTGCCCTACAAAGGCACGGCGGGCGCCGTCACCGATATCCTCGCGGGCCGCATCGACGCCATGTTCCTGCCGGTCCACGTCGCGCTGCCGCAGATCAAGGCAGGCAAGCTCAAGGCCATCGCCACCGGCAGCGCCAAACGCCTGGAGCAATTGCCCGACGTGCCGACGCTGGAGGAAGCCGGCATCCAAGGCGGCAACGTCGACATGTGGTACGGCGTTTTCGCGCCCAAAGGCACGCCGCGCGACATCATCGACCGGATGAACCGCGAAATCACCCGTATCTTGAAATCCCCTGCCACCGCCGGGGCTTTCGAGGCGCAAGGCATGGTGCCCGCCACCTCGAGTCCGGCAGAGTTCGGGGAATTGGTGGCCAAGGATGCTGCCCGCTGGGCGCAAGTCGTGCGGGCCGCCAACATCACGGCTGACTAAACGCCAGCCTGTACGGGGCGCGGCGCCTGCCGCGCCCCCGAGTCCGTGTGGTAACGTGGCGCGGACCGCCGGAAAAAAACCCTACGTTCCATGGGCTTGTTTCGGCCGAAATCGCCCCAATTCCCAGCGTAGGGGAATTTTCCGCGGGGACGCTGCCATGTCCGACCTACACACACTGCTCGCACTTCACGGCGCATTGCTGATTTTCGCCAACGTGTTGTTGGAGCAGGGTGGCCTCCCCATTCCGGCCTATCCGCTGCTGGTCGTGGCCGGCGCCCTGGCTGCCCAGGGGCAGCTGTCGTGGCCATTGGTCCTGGCCGCCGCGGTGGCCGCCAGCCTGATCGCAGACACCGCCTGGTACTTCGCGGGCCGGCGCTACGGTGCAAGGCTCCTGCGCACCGTATGCCGGGTCTCGCTCTCCCAGGACTCCTGCATACGACAAACCCAAAGCCTCTACCTGACCGCCGGGCCGCGGCTGCTCCTGGTCGCGAAATTCCTTCCGGGAGCCGGGGCACTGTCCACGGTCATGGCGGGGCTGACGCGGGCGCCTTATCGCGTTTTCGCCGGCTACGACGTGACTGGCGCCTTGATTTGGGCCGGTTCGGCCGTATTGCTGGGCGTGCTGTTCCACCCGCTGGTGGCAGACATCCTTGAGGCCCTGACGCAGTACGGCCGCATGAGCGTCTTGTTCCTCGCCACGCTGCTTGCGGCCTATGTCGCCTACCGCGTATTCCTGCGCTGGCGCGTCGTACGCGACTTGCAGGCCATCCCGCGGCTGACGCTGGACGAACTCTTGTCCTGGCAGCGCGCAGGCCGCAAGATCGTCCTGCTCGACGTTCGGCCCCAACCCGAAGACCCGCTGCCGGGCGCCATTCCGATCGACGCTAACGCAGCGATCGATAAGCTCGACCTCGGTCCGCGCGATGCGGACATCGTCGTCTACTGCGCCTGTCCCAACGAGATTTCCGCTGCCCTGGTCGCCAGCCGCCTGCGGGCGGCGGGATACGCGAACACCTGGGCCCTGCTTGGCGGCCACGATGCATGGCAAGCCTACCGGGAAGCACCGCAGTCGCCCCTCTCGTCCCCTCCTGCAACGGAGCAATCATGAGCGTACACGTCCAACCCGAAGCGCCGGGCAGCCAGCGCCATCTCATCACCGTCGCCGGCCGCGAGCTGCCGCTGGACCTGCCTCCCCCCAAGGGCGAAGGCCCCACGCCCCACGATTATTTCGACGCGGCACTGGCGGGTTGCAAGGCATTGACCCTGATGATCTACGCCAAAGGCAAGAACATTCCGCTAGAAGGCGTCGAGGTCGACATCGAGCGCGACGACAAAGACGAGCGGCGCGGACAGTACCGGCTCGCCGTACGCCTGCAGTTGCGCGGCGACCTAAGCGACGAACAGGTGGCTGAACTGCATGCCGTCGCCGACCGCTGTCCGGTGCACAAGCTCATGACGTCCACGACCGTCGACATCGATACCCAGGTCGAACGCGCGGCCACCTGAAGCTGGGGGCTCTCAGCCCGGGGGTAGCCGCATCTCGGCCCGGGCCGTGGATGAGAGCCAGTCAATGAAAGCCCGGCTCTCCGGAGCCGCGCCCGGCGAAACCCCGTAGTAGTAGCGGCTCAAGGGCAGGCGCCACTGTGGCAGCGGGGCCGCCAGGCGCCCGTCGTCCAGGTCGTGCCCCAGCAGGGAAACCGGCGCCAACGCAACGCCCAGCCCGTCTATGGCGGCCTGCATCACGAAATGCAGGTGGTCGAATTGCAGCATCTGCTGGTGCGGAACACGTGCCTTGCCAGCGAGCCGGGACCACGCATCCCAGTCGTCGCGGCGCGTCCTGGAATAGAGCAGTACGTGCCCGGCCAGGCTGCCGGGATCGCTTATCGGCCGGCTTCGCAGCAGGTCGGGCGATGCCACCGGCAAACCTTCGTCTTCGAGAAAGGCGTCGGTCTCCATGGAGGACGGCCAACCAATGCTGCCGCGCCGGATCGCCACGTCGAAGCTCTCCATCACGTCCTCGGGCGCCGCCGTGCTCGTCACGACCTCGGGCCGGATCTCCGGGTGCCGGGACACGAAATCGGGAAGACGCGGGATCAGCCATCGCACCGCGAAACTCGGCCGCACGTTGATGCGCACCACGCGGGCCGAGCGACCGGTGATCGCCTGGGCGGCAGCCGCGATATGGGCCAGGGCAGGCGCCGTCCCCGCAAAGAAGCGCGCACCGGCCGCCGTGAGCACAATCTGCCGCGTCTTGCGTTCGAATAGCGCTGCCCCAAGGAACTCCTCCAGCTGGCGCACCTGGCGGCTGACCGCACCGTGGGTGACGCCGAGCTCCTCGCCCGCGCGCGTGAAACTCAGGTGACGGGCGGCCGCCTCGAAAGCGCGCACCGCATTCAAAGGGGGCAGACGGCGCATACGTGCAATTTCCTCACATATGGCCGGAGTTTAAATCGTTTGTCGGGAACACGGTGCCGCATCACCATAGCGGCCATGAAACATCCGACACCCACTGCCACCGATCGTCACTCACGCGACGCCTCGACGGCGCTTTCCCTTTCATTGCCCGCCGATACCGTGCTGTACCTGCTCCTGCCTGCCCACGCAGGCCAGTTCGACGTGAGCCTCGCACAGGCAGGCATCCTTCTCGCGGCCAACCGCCTGGTGCGCATCGCCGGCTACAGCTGGGTGGCGCGCCTCTATGCCTCGCGCGGCGACCGCTTCATATGCACGCTCGCCGTGCTAGCCTCGTCTTGCTGCGCCCTCGGTTATGCAACGCTTTCCGGCTTCTGGGCGCTCCTGGCCATGCGGCTGCTGTGGGGGCTCTCGTATGCGGCGCTGAACCTGTCCACCCAGACCCTGGCGACCTCCAACCTGGCCGGCGCCGCGCATCGCACCGGTCGCTCCCGTGCCATCATCGCATCCGGCCCCATGCTCGCCCTGCCCGCAGGTGCTTGGCTGGCGGAGCTTTCCGGCCCCCGGACGATCTTTTTCATCCTGGCCGCCCTGGCGCTATGCGCCCTGCCTTCGGCGCGCCGGCTGCCGCCGCAGGAACACACGGAAGTCGCGCCGGCTCCCGTCCGCCGCCTGCAACGACCGGGCAGCCTGGACGCCTGGTCCTTTATGGAAGGGCTGACGCTGGACGGATTGTTCGTCATCGGTTTGTCGCTGGTCGCCCAGGACGCATTGCCCGCGTGGGCGCTGCTCGGCGCAGGGGTGGTGCTTGCGCTGCGCTATTTGTCCGAAATCCTGCTCAGCCCGCTGGGCGGACGCATCGCCGACCGGCTCGGAGCCGAGCGCATGCTGGTCGTGCTGTCGCTGGTCACGGCCACCGCCCTCGTGGGCTTTGGCGCAGGCTGGCTATGGAGCTGCGCCCTGGCCATCGTCATCTTGCGCGCCCTGCAGCTTCCGCTGCTGGCGCCCATCGTGGCACGCCGCCATCCCGGCCCGGAGCGCATCCGGGCGCTGGCCGCGCGTTCGGTATGGCGCGACATCGGCGCGGGAGTGGGACCGCTGATCGCCGGCCTGGTGCTGCCCGGAACACCTGCCCTGCTGGTGTACGGCGTGGCAGCGCTGCTGCTTTCGCTGGCTGCCCTGGCGTGCCTGCGCAGCGGTCGCTGAGGCCGATGGGCGGCGCCGTCGAGTGGAAAAACGCCGCGTGCGAGCGCGCCGCGGCCGCGAAGCCCCCTCACATGCGGTTTAATCGAGCCATGCGGCCTATGCCGCAACTATTTTTTCGAGGACGACTGCATGCTCGCCACCCACGTCATGCCGATCGAGATCGGATTCAGGCACTGCGATCCGGCCGGCATCGTTTTCTATCCGCGCTATGCGGAAATGCTGAACGACACCGTCGAACACTGGTTCAAACACGGCCTGGGCGCAGGCTTCGCCTTCCTGCACGACGAACGGGGCATCGGCCTTCCCACCGTGAACCTGCAGATGGATTTCCTCGCGCCCTCCCGGCTTGGCGACGAATTGGCGGCCGTGCTGCGGCTGGAAGGCATAGGCCGTACCTCGTTGAAAGTCGCCATCGAGTTGCGCGGGCGCGACCCAGAAGGCCCGGTGCGCGTGCGCGCGCGGCTGGTGCTCGTGTTCATCGACATGCGGACCATGCGCCCCATCGCCATCCCGGCCGAGGTGCGCGCCGCCATGGTCGCGGGCAAATACTGGGTCGACTGACCCTCGGGCGGACGAATACGTGCGGCGGAAACATCTTGAAAGGTTTGCATCACATTTCGCACCTATACTCAATCTCGCCAACAGAGCGGGAAAAGCATGGCTGTTCTCATCGCACTCGTGGTCGTCGCATGCGGCGCCGCCATATTCTTCAAGATTCGCCAGCGCGCGAAAGCGCGCGCGGCCGCCCGCGAAAAATACGGCAAGCCGTGCCCCAGCTGCGGCAAGTACGTCCATCCTGCCGCCGCCATCTGCAAGCACTGCTACGCGCGCCTGCCCACGCCCAAGGCCTGAGCCCGGCTCAGGGTTTGCGGAATTTCAACAGGAAACCGTCGGCCTCCCCGATGGCCGCATAGCGTTCCCGGTCCTTGTCACCCAGGCGGAAGGTCGGCGGAAGCGTCCAGACGCCCGCGGGGTGATCCTTGGTATCACGCGGATTCGCTAGGATCTCCGAACTACCGAGGAACACGAAACCCGCGCGTTCAGCCAGCTGGATCGCATAGTCCTGCCGCACGTACCCGTCGGCCGCGCGCGGGTCCTGCGGCTTGTCGTTGCGACCGCGATGCGCCTCCATGCCCAGGATGCCGCCCGGCTTGAGCGCGCGATAAAACGCGGCGAGTGCCTCTTCGGCATAGCCGTCGTTCATCCAGTTATGCAGATTGCGGAAGGTCAGCACGAAATCCGCAGACCCGGGGGGCGCGATGTCGTAGAACCCCTTGGAGAAAGCCGTCACCCGGACCTTGCCGTAGGTGGCGGGATCGGCGTCCAGCTTGGCCCGGAACCGGTCGTAGTACTCGCGGTGATAAGGCCGGGTGCTCCCCTCCCGGGGATACTGGGCAGCGTAATAAACGCCACGTTCACGCAGGTAAGGAGCGAGGATTTCCGTCCAGTAGCCCCCGCCGGGAGAAATCTCGACCACCGTGGCATCGGGCCGGATGTCAAAAAAGCGCAGCACCTCGTACGGCTTGCGCGCCGCATCGCGCGCGACGAAGGCCGGCGTACGCGCGGGATTGCCGACCGCCTGGCGCAGCGCTTCATCTTCCCCGCGGGGCGGCGCCGCGCATCCTGCGAGGAAAAACGAGGCGGCAGCGGCCATCACGAACAATCTCGAAACCATGCAATGACTCCTGTCTTGGGACGGAACGCGGCACACGCCAGTGCGCCGGGCGCGCTTGCGCATACAATGGCGCCTCGCATGTTTTAACATCCCCGCCCCGGGAGCGCGCTCCCCTCCACGCCGTGCGCCGGCTGCCCATTTTTCCCCTTCCACCATGATCGCAAACGCATGCGGCGTCGATTTCGGGACGTCCAACTCCACCGTCGGCTGGCGCCGTCCTGGCGCCGCCTCGCCATTGCTCCTGCTCGAGGAAGGCAAACCCACGATGCCATCGGCGGTGTTCTTCCATGCCGAAGACGAAGAGGTCAGTTTTGGACGCGCAGCAATCCAGGACTATCTCGAGGGCTACGACGGACGCTTGATGCGCGCGCTCAAGAGCCTGCTCGGCACGCCCCTCATGGAAGGCCATACGGAAGTGCAAGGTCGCGCACTTCCCTTCCGGCTCCTGCTCACGCGCTTTATCGCGGAAATCAAGCATCGCGCGGAGCGCGCCGCGGGCCAGCCCTTCGACCGCGCGATTTTCGGGCGCCCGGTGTTTTTCGTCGACGACGACGCGGCGGCCGATGCAAAGGCACAGGCCACGCTGGCCGAGATCGCACGCGCGGTGGGATTCCGCCACGTGGAGTTCCAATATGAACCGATGGCGGCAGCGTTTGACTACGAATCGCAGATTCGGGGCGAAGAGCTGGTGCTCGTCGTGGACATCGGCGGGGGAACCTCCGACTTCACGCTCATCCGGCTCGCCCCCGATCGCAGCGAACGGGAAGACCGGCGCGACGACATTCTGGCCAACGGCGGCGTACACATCGGCGGCACCGATTTCGACAAGTACCTGAACCTGCGCACCGCCATGCCGCTGCTCGGCTTGGGCAGCCGCCTGGTGACCGGCAAGGACATGCCCTCGACGCCCTACTTCAACCTGGCTTCGTGGCATACCATCAACCAGGTCTATGCCCGCAAATCCGTGGCGATGCTGAAAGACTTGTATTACGAGTCAGCAGAAAAGCAAAAAATCGCGCGGCTGCTCCGGCTCGTCGAACAGCGGGCCGGGCATGGCTTGGCCTTCCGCATCGAAGAAGCCAAGATCGCCCTGGCAGAAAACCGCCTTGTCTCGCTGGACCTCGCCAACCTCGAACCTGGGCTGGCATGCGAAGTCTCACAAGCCGACCTCGACGCGGCCATCGATCACCTCGTGGCGCGCATCGAGCGAACCGTCAGCGACTTGCTGCGCGATGCGTGCCTCGGCCCCGAAGCCGTCGACACGATTTTCTTCACCGGCGGATCGAGCAGCGTACCCCTCCTGCGACAGCGGATTGTCGCCTTGTTGCCGGCCGCGCGTCACGTCCAGGGCGATGCATTCGGCAGCATCGGGACCGGTCTCGCCCTCGATGCGGCCCGGCGACTGGGCTAGGCCGCCAAGCCTTCCCGGCCCACGCTCGCCGACTGCAGTCATGCAGTTCCTATATTCGCCCCATTAGGAGCAGGACGACCAATACCACCAGGATGACGCCGATGATGCCCGAAGGGCCATAGCCCCAATTGGCCGCATGGGGCCAGGCGGGGAAAGCGCCGATGAGGGCCAAGAGGAGGATGATGAGGATTATTGTGGTGAGCATGAAGCTCTCCCGTAGCAAGGACACGCCCCTGTGCGAGGTCCGCCAGCTCATCAGCAATAT
>NZ_JADGHH010000139.1 GCF_019689535.1 Pigmentiphaga sp. | reverse complement strand
AGTGTACCCGTCTTAACGGGCCTCGCGTCTTTGCCTGCGCGCCCGGCACGCCCCCGGCGGGCGACACGCGTGTAATCGGGCTGTGCCGCGAAAAAAAAGCCCTGTTGCTTGCGCAACAGGGCCAGAGCTTGCCATGTGGTGCTGCTGAAAGCACCAGGGTCGGTCGGGATGACACGACCCTGCCTCCCACTGGGGAGCCAATTACCAAGAGTGGAGGAGACGCGCAAACAGCCGCTCCGGTAACCGACTTCCCTGTGCAATCTGCAGAGCTAGCTCTGCAAACCACGACGAAAGTCTAAGTACATCCGGCCCCGCCCTCAAGGCGTTCGAGGCCAAAACCTGGCGGGTATTTGAGCCCGATCAAATGCCAGCGGCGCTAGCCTGCATTTTCGTGATGGATGCGACGGCGCCGACAGGGCGGCTGCCCGAGAGAGATGTTCGCGTGCCGCACACAGCCCGGCAACATCAGGCTGGCATTAAGGAATGCTTCCAGGCAGAAGAAAGTTTCAACGCGGCGCAAGCGCAATATGTTGCAGGCACTCGCGCAAAGTAAAAAGGGGTTAGCGGATGCTTCCACTAACCCCTTGCAATTTGGCGCGCCCGGCAGGATTCGAACCCACGACCCCTTGGTTCGTAGCCAAGTACTCTATCCAACTGAGCTACGGGCGCTGCGAAGAAATGAAATTATAGCGAGACTTTTTTGCTCGTGCAAATCAGGGGCGCTGATCTTTTTCTGACAGCACTTTTTTCGGCCGGGCGCCTCCCGGCCCGGCTGCTTGCTTGCGTCCGAAGCGGCCGCCTAGCGGCCCCTTCGGAGGCCCTCAACGTCCGCGCTTGGTCTCCGGCCCCACCACCCGGTTCGCGCTCTCCAGCTTGGCTTGCTGCTCTTCCAGCATGCGAATCTGGCGCTGCAAGGCGTTGAGCTGCTCGCGTGCGGCCTGCCGCTCATTGGCCAAGGCGGCGGCTTCCTGGCGCGCCTGTTCCTGGCGCGCTGCAACCTGCTGCTCCTGTTGACGCTGCAGGGTGAGGTCGTTCTGCAAGGCGGCCAGGCGAGATTCATTGGCGGCGATCAGCCGCTCCGTCATGGCCCGTTCGGCGTCGAGCTTGATCCGGCGGATGTCCACGTCGGCGAGCTGTTCGGTTTGCTCGACGAAGGCCTTGTAGGTTTGTTCGGCTTGCTGCTCGGACGTTGTCTTGACCACGCGCCAGAAGTTCTTCTGCTGGAACATGGCGACGTAATAGGTCAGGTCATCGGCCTTGAACAAGAGGCTGGCGCCGTAATTACCGTTATAAGTGGTGCGCAGCTCGTTCAACGCACGATTCTGGATGAGCTGCTGCAGCTCTGCCATGGTGCTGTTGGCCGGGGTCAACGCGCCGCTCTCGGCCGAACGCTCTTGCGCCGCCGCCCCCGCCCCGGCAGGCTTACTGTTTGCATTCTGGACCACCTGGGCCGACGCGCCCAACGACACGGCGGAAAGCAGCAGTCCAATCCCCACACGTTGGAGCATTCTGCGTGTCCTAACTTTCATTCCAGCTTCCTTGGTGATATGAATTCGGTCGCCCCGACCGCAACTAAGCGCGTCTGATTTTAATGAAACCGCGCCCCCCGGTACGCTTTTATTTACGAGCATTCAGTCCATTTCCCCGGCGATTTCCGCTTCCTGGCCGACAATCTGATATTTGCGCATTTTTTCCCATAGAACTTTGCGGCTGATGCCGAGGTAATTGGCGGTGTCCTGGCGGCGCCAGCCGTGCGCGTCGAGGGCTCCGATGATGCGGTTGCGTTCGGCCACTTCCTGCGGACTGCGCTCGTTGACGGGAATGACACCGTCGGAAAGCGAGGCGAAAATCCGGCCTATGCGTTCCCTATCCCAGGAGCGAAACTGCCGGACCATCACGCCGACGCGCTCGGCCACATTGCGCAGCTCGCGCACATTGCCCGGGAAACGCGTCCGGGCTACCAGCGCCTCCAGCCAGTCGGGCACGTCTTCCTGGTCGGAAAGTATTTGGCCGAGCATGGCCTTGAATATCGCGATTTTGTCGGCCGCGCCCCGCTCTTCCAGGTTCGGGACCTGCAGGTCGATGACCGCAAGCCGGTAATACAAGTCGGCGCGGAACAGCTCCTGGCGCACCAGCTCCCGCAGGTCGCGGTTGGTCGCGGCCACGAGCCGGAAGTCGACGGGAATTTCAGCGGTGGCCCCCAGGCGGGTCACGGTGTTTTGTTCCAGGACCCGTAGCAGCTTGACCTGCTGGTACAAGGGCAAATCGCCGATTTCGTCCAGGAACAGCGTCCCCTCGTTGGCTTGCTCGAAATAGCCCTTATGGGCAAAGGTCGCCCCCGTAAAAGCGCCCTTGGCGTGGCCAAAAAAATGGGACTCGAACAGGCCGTCGGGAATGGCGCCGCAGTTCACCGCCACGAAGGGTCCTTTGCCATAACGGTGATGCCCCTCGTGCAACAGCCGGGCGATGCGCTCCTTGCCGACGCCCGTCTCGCCCCGTATCAACACCGTGGAATCGCAATCGGCGTAAGCCTGCACCTCGGAAAGGAACGCCCGCATGCATGCGGAGGTAGCGATCAGCGGTTCAGAGGCCTTGGCGCGCGCGCCCTGCTCGCGCACCACGCCGGCGACCTTGAACACCAGCGAGCGTAGCTCCGCCGCCGTAAAGTCGGCCGGCAGGATATTCGAATACTCGGGCGGGTAAACGCGCGGGTCGGTGGTGCGCGCCTCGGCCGCCACCCAGATCACGGGCATGCCATGGCCGGCCTGCCAATCGCTTACGCTGAAATTCGGACGATCGATGACGGTGACCGATATGACAGCGACCGACAGCCGTGCACTGAGGATGTCGCGCGACACGACGATGTTGTCAGCGCGAATGACGTCCACGTCGAAATTAGCAAGCGCGCGCGCCACGCGCTCCGCGATGTCCGACTTGCCTTCCCAGACATAGACGTCCAGTTCCGGTACGAAAGCGGATCGGAGTTTCATGCCATGTCAGCCCTAAAAGAACGCCTCATCGTCATGCTCAATAAACGAGCCTGGCATTACCGCAGTTCACAGACAGCAACGAGACGTCGGTCTCCCCGAGGCCCAAGCCCAATACGTCGTTCAACAGGCCTTGCAGCAATGTACTGAGCGCATCCAACAGGGGAGACAGCACCTTCACGACCAGGCCAAGAATCGCCGTCACCGCCGAATCGCCGCTGAGCATGCTCTTGACGAACGGCACCTTGCATTGGTACAGCGCATCGGGCCCTCCCAGCCCGCACAGGCCGAGCACCACGTCGCCCAGCACCGCCCCCACCGTCGATAGCAGCTTCCCGACGAGTTGAAGCAGGCCCGTCAACACCGCTCCGCTAGCCCACGTATTGGCAAAGTTTTCCAGGGCCCGCCCCGACCAAGTCAGCTCGGCATTGATTTCGGAAAGCGAGCGTCCTCCAGGCTTGCTACCCAGCAGCCGCGTGGCCATCTCAGTCTTGGCTTGGTCGCTCGTCGCTCCCGACACGCCGGATGCGGCGGGCGCTCCCAGCACGTCGCCGAGCAATCCGTTGCCGACGGCCGAGGCGATGGTGTAGCCGAGCTGGGTGAGATCGATATTGTCGTCCGGGCTCACGGTCACGACCTGGGCCGCGTCCGGCGGCAACGGCGCGGTGAGCACCACGTCCGCCGAGCTGGAGGGCAGGATCGGCGCTTCGACCTTCGCCTGGACTGGCAGTAAGCCCAGCACGTCAAGCACTTTGTGTCGACCGACCAAGGATGTGCAAGCGTTGGTACTCGAGAAAAAATCGTCGCTCGCCGGCGTTCCCATGTTCGGAAAACTGCCTAGGCACAGGTTCGCCACCGCAGATTGCACGGACAAGCTCGCCTGCCGCTCCTGCAACGACGCCGAACACATGTCTTGCAGAACTCCGGTGGACTGTGCCACCTCCAGGATGATGGGCAAGTCAACCACGATCCCGAGCGAGTTCAGCAGCCCGCCCACCAACGGAACAGTGCTCGTGCCGACCCGCAGATACACCCGCACCTGAGCGCTGTTGGCGGAGGTGCCGATGCCGCCGATGGCGATGGTCGGCGGCTCGACGATCCGGATCTTGCCCCGCACGAGCCCGGCGACGTTGAGGTCGGGGATATCGATGAGGTTGTCCCCATTGGCGACGCTGATCGCCGTTCCGACCAAGTCGAGGACGTTCACGTTCGCGGTCAACGCAGCCATGGGATTGGGCGTGGTGATGTGGGCAAAGATGCCCGGCTCCGTCTGCGTGCCGAACAGCCTGACGGGGAGATCGAGCGGGCTATTCGAGGGGATGGCCCGCAATTCGGCCTCCAGCAGCTTGAGCGCGTCTAATTGCGCACCCGCCACATGCTCGAGGCTGAGCACGTCGATCATGGCGCCCAGCAGTTGCCCCAGCGTCAGGTTTTTCAGCGCCGCGGCTTCGCTCGGCGTGCCGACGTCCAGGATGGCGGTCGCCGGCAGGCCTAGCGCCTGGAGCAACCCCGCCGGCGTGAGACTGACGTTCGCCAGCCCGGCCGAGCTGAGCACGTCCAACCGGGAAGGCGAGACCCCGACGCTTGCAAGCAGGTTGTAAAGCAGGCTGCCAGGATACAGGCGGATCAATCGTGAGCCCACGGTGAACGAAGCCACGGCATCCTCGCGCGTAGCGATAGCCTCGGCCGTGATCGTGCGGTTGCCCAGGAAAGGCAGCAACGCCGGCGTAGACTGCGTTATGACAACCTTGACGGCATTGAATCCGACCGAATTCTTCGGCGTGCCGAAGTACTTTTGCCCCCCCTTCCCTCCGTAGGATTCGGTAGGCGGTTCCATGGCCAGCACCGTGTTCTTGGCGGGATCGGGGTTCGGATCCCAGCGACCGCACACAGGTGCCGGCGACGACGACATGGTCAGCCCATACCGCTGCAGGTTGGCATTGGCATTGCCGATCGCCGCGGCCGTCGCGGCATCGCAGCTATCGGGGTCCAATTGCTGCGCGCCGGCCAGCGCCGCGAGGTCCGCCGTCTTCTGCAGCTCGCGTTTCATATAGAAGAGATGGCCGATATCCGCCGAAGCGAGCAGGATCACCGACACCAGCATCGCCCCCGCGGCCGCGATCAGCACCGATCCCCGCTGCCGGCGCAAGGGCTGCGGAAAACCGGATGGAAAAGAAGAAGACCGGCGCAAGAAAGTCATGGAACCTTCCTACTATTGCTTGGGCTGCGACGTCGTTTCGTAGAACTCAGGAATGGGATGCGAGAAGCTCTCGACGTAGCGCTTCCAGCTCGGCGCGGCCGTGGCGCCCAGCATGGGCAGGGCCTGCCCCGCCAGGCGGCCTTCGGCCTGGGCACGCAATACGGCCCGGGTCACGTCGCCGGTCGGGCGATTCTTGCCCGCCAGCGCCTCCTGTGTCGCGCTCGCCTGCGTCGCAGCACCAGCCTGTGGCACGGCGGCAGACGGTTGCGCCCCCGAGGCCGGCCGCGGGGCCGGCGCGGCAGCCGGTCCAGGCACTTGGCGCACCACGGAAGACGCCCGCCCCCGCGCGGCCGGTGCCTGGGCCGCTCCCGCGCCGGCGGCCTGCCGCTGCGCAGCCTGCTGGCGGGCGGCGGCAGCCTGGCGCGCCTGTTCTTCGGCCTGGGCCTGGCGTGCCGCTTCCTGCATCCGTGCGCGCTGCTCGGGAGTGACCTGCATCATGGAGCCCGTCACCGGTGCATTGGACTGCCCATGCGCCACGGGCGCCGCCGTCATCACGGCCAGCATCAGGGAGTACGTCACGCGGCGCGGGGAGAATTGCCCGTGCAAGGATTGGCTGGTACGTTTCATGATCACCTTGGTTCCAGGTATTCGTCGTTAAAGATCCCGTTCGTCAGCCGTCCGGTGTCAGGGGGTGTCCGTGCTGAATCTATCGAGCATCGACTGCATGGGCACGCGCACGGGTGCCAGGTCGGATGGCAAACCGGCAGGCGCCGCCTGCATCGCCTCGGCGGGTGGCAATGCATCGGCCCCCCGCGCCGAAGGAGCTTGCATCGCCTTAGGCAGGCCGGGCGTGGCGACCGGGAGCGACACGCGCGCCATCTGGGGCGCGGTACTAGCCTCGACCGGCCGGACCACGCTCGATGCAGCAGCTGGGCCCGTGCGCGCGGCCACTGGCGCAGGAGCTCCTGAAGTTGACGCCGCCAACCGCATGCTTGCGTGCTCCTGCACGATGTCGCCCGCCATCTTGCGCACCGTCGCGCGGGCATCCGCCGAAAGCCCGGCCTTGTTCATGACGGTTTCTGCGCGCGCCGCGTCACCCGACACCAACATCAACAGCGCCAGGTTGCCGAGGATCTTCGGATTGTCCGGGGCCAACTCCGCGGCCTGCGCGAGCGGAAGGCGCGCACCGGCGACATCCCCACTGCGCAGCAAGGCATAGCCCAGATCACTCACGATCAATGCGTTGGTCGGATCGAGGCGAGCGGCCTCGCGCAGCGACGCAACGGCACCGGCATAGTCTCCGCGCCCGCCGGCAAGCAGCCCCAGCCCTTGGGCCGCCGCCGCGCCGACTTCCGTCTTGAGCAGCTTGCGATAAACCGCCGCGCTTTCTTCGGCCTGCCCGGCCTCGCGCAAGGCGTGCCCGCGCAACAGCTCGATATCGGGCGCGCTGCCGTGGCGCTGGACGAAGGCGTCGATATGCGCGAGCGACGCAAAATACAACCCCTTGCCTTGCATCTCGCGGATCAAGGAGAGATACATGCCGCGGCTGTTCGCCTCCGGCTCGTTGTTAGCCACCTGTTGGCGCAACAGCGCTTCGTCATTGAACTGGGGAGTCGAGACCCCATACCCCGACGGCGTCGAGCCACACCCCCCGAGCATGACGAGCAGGCTGGTCAACGCGGCAGTGCCGATGGGCCTGGATTTATTCACGTTCAACCTCCCACTCTCGCCAGGCTACGGAAAACCGCCAGGAAACCGGCGCCCCCCGTCACGATGATGAGCGCCGGCAGCAAGGTCAGCACCATGACCCCTGTCATCTTCACGGTGAGTTTCCCAATGCGCTCTTTCAGCTCCATGCGGCGCTGCTCCCTCAACCGCTCCGAGAACAGCTTGAGAGGTTCCTGCACAGCGCCACCGTGTTTGTCCACCTGCACGATCAAGCGCGCCAGGGCCGTCAGGTCTTCATTGCCGAAGCCCGTGGCCAGCCGTTGAAGCGACTGCTCCCGGGAGAGTCCACGCGCATACTGGTTGGTGGCGATCTCCAACTCCCCGCCCAATACCGGCAGGACGTTCCGGAACTCGGTGACGACGACATGCAGGCTCTGGTCGATGGACAGCCCCACGCCTTGCAGCAGGCGCAATAAATCGATCAACAGGGGCAGCTCCTCCTTCGCCTTGCGGACGCGGACAGAGGCGAAATAGCGCAGCGCCCACTTGGGCGCGAGATACCCCAGCGCAAAGCCCACGAACAGCGACAACATCGTGCTCAAGAAGCTGCCGTGCCCGAAGAGCCAGGTGATGACGGGAACCGCGACGACCAGCAGGGCGCGCGCAACGATGTAGAGCGCCCGCGCGCGGGCGGGATCGGAAAAGCCGCATCGATCGATCAGCTGCCTGTCTTCCGACTCCAGCAGCAGGCCGCCCAGGCGTCCTCGCTCCCACTTTTCCCCGAGCTCGGCCGCATTGTCGAACATGCTGCGGACCCGGTCCCGACGGGAAGGCGAGGCCACGCTGGCCAGCGCATCTTCCAGCCCCGGGTTGGCCCGTGCCGTGATGGCACTGTCCACGACCCGGCGGCTGCGATTCTGGCGCATGCCCCGCACGACGATGCCCAACCCCACCAGCAACGCCGCGGCGGCAAACAAGAGCAAGGAAGCGGCAGTCAGCAGTTGTGTAGACATAGCATCAAACCGATTTGGCCATGCGATAGAGCCAGAAGGAGCCGATCAATTGCAGGGCAAAGGCGCCCACCAGCATCTTCTGCCCGACCGGATCCGTCCACATGCCCATGAACATGTCGTTGTTGAAAACCAGGATGAATCCCGCCACGCCCGCGGGCAGCAGAGCCAGCACCCAGGCCGACAAGCGCACTTCCGCCGACAACGCATGCAACTCTTCCCGCGCCTGTTGCAAGTCGCGCATGAAAGCGGCCATCCGCTCGAGCACCTGGTCGCTGCGCCCGCCAAAACGCAATGCCACGCCGATCACGGCCGCAACCAGTTCGAGCTCGTAGAAACGATAGAGGCGCGCCGTGTGGACGAGCGCCGCGTCCAGTTCCATGCCCGCGCGGTTAAGCTGATTGGCACGCTCCAGGACTTCCAACAGCGGCGCCTCGACCGAAGGGACGGCCGTATGAAAAGCCGAACCGAGGCTATTGCCGATCGTGATGAGCCGGACCAATGCGTCGATGAATCCAGGCAATTGCCGCACCATCTTTTGGCGGCGCTTTTCTGCGCACCACCAGAGCTGGAACAGGGCAGCTACCAGCACCATGCCAAAAAGCACTGCCGCGGACACAGTGCCGCCCAGGAGTGCCGCCGACAGTGGCAACAGCACCAAGGCTGCGATCCAGGGAACAAAGAACTTGGGGCCCGGAACAATGCCCGCCCGCAGCATCATGTTCTGCAGGCGGCCATGGACCCCTTTCGGACGGACGGGCGGATAGAGCTCTTTGGCGGTCTCGACCACGGCATGGCCCGCATCGAAACGATGGAGCTGCTCGTCCATGAACGCGCTCGCCGCCTGCTGCCTGCCGCGCTCGGCCGCACGCTGCCAAAGCCACAACCCCGCAGCCACCAACAGCAGCGCAACGCAGAGGATGACCAGAGCCTGTACCGACATCAACGCCCCCGAGACCAAAACCCGCCGCCGCTCGCAGGCGCTTCCGGAGCCGGCATCGGGCGCAATTGATCGCGATACTTCGCCAGCTTGGGCGTGTGCGGATGAATGCCCAACGAGACCCACCGGTCTTTTTCCTCGCCGTCGGGGCCGATGAAACTCTCGTGCCGGTACAACTCCTGGGTGGCAATGACGTTGTCGCCCATGCCGGTCACTTCAGAGATGGAAATAATGCGGCGCCGACCGTTGGAAAGACGACCGATCTGCACGATGAAATCGAGCGCGCTCGCGATCTGCCTGCGTAGGCTGTCCTCGCTGCCCTGGAAGCCCGCGAATCCGGCCAGCATCTCGATCCGGTACAGGCATTCCCGCGGAGAGTTGGCGTGGATCGTCGCCATCGAGCCTTCGTGGCCCGTATTCATGGCTTGCAGCATGTCCATGACTTCCGGCCCCCGCACTTCCCCCACCACGACCCGGTCCGGGCGCATGCGCAGGCTGTTGCGGATGAGGTCGCGGATGG
>NZ_JADGHH010000138.1 GCF_019689535.1 Pigmentiphaga sp. | reverse complement strand
GCGTGGTTGATGTTATAAAGAGCCGGGCAGGGTGGGGGGGGCGGGGGCCGGGTGGCGCCAGTACCAGGTGCGTATGGCGCCGCCGCCGGGAACGGGCAAGTCGTAGATTTCCGTGCCGGCCGGAGGCTCCCGCCACCACGAGCGTTCGCCCATTTCGACCGAGAAGATCAGTTGGCGCTGCCAGCGGTCGAGTGCGACGTAGCCCGCGCATGCTAGCGCGACGGTGCAGGCTAAGGCGGCGTAGCGGCGGACCCTCATGCTACTTCAGAAAGCCGGAGCCGCCGGAGGTTCCCCGCCGCCGTCACGGCGTGGCTTGCCTCAGTCGGCTTGGATGCCGAATTCCTTGACGACTTTGCCGAAGTATTCATGCTCGTCCGCCGTCAGCTTGCCCAGCTGCTCGGGCGTGCTCGCTTTGGCGAACGCGCCGAAGACGCGCATTTTTTCGACTACGTCGGGCATCTTGAGGATTTCGGCCATGTGCGCATTGAGCTTGCGGACGATTTCGTCCGGCGTGCCCTTGGGCGCGTAAAGGCCTTGCCAGGCCGAAACGTTGACCTTGTAGCCCAGGTCGGCCATGGAGGGCGCGTCCGGTGCCAGCGGAGTGCGGGTCTGGGCGCCATTGGCCAGGATGCGGATCTTGCCCGAGGCCAGGTGCGGCTCCACGGGGCCGAAGGTCATCCAGCTCAGCGCGACGTGGCCACCCAGCAGGTCGTTGACCGCAGGGGCGACGCCCTTGTAGGGGATGTGGACGAGCTTGATGCCGGCGGCTTGGTTGAAGATCTCGCCGAGGATGTGCATGGGCGAGCCCGAGCCGGGGGTGGCGTAGGTCAGCGCCTTGCCTGCCTTGGCATCCTTGATGACCTGTGCAACCGAGGTGTAGCCCGAAGCCTGGCTGGCGACCAGCAGCAAAGGCTGGTCGGCCGTTTGCGTGATCGGGGCGAAGTCGTTGGCAGGATGGTAGGTATTGCCGTTGGTCTTGACCACGTGGGTCGCCATCGAGAAGGTGCTCGGTGCCAGCAGCAGGGTATAGCCGTCTGGCTTGGCGCGGGCGGCGTAGTTGCTGCCGATGATGCCGCTGGCACCCGCCCGGTTCTCGACGATGACGGGTTGGCCCAGGCGTTCCGTCAATTTTTCGCCGAAAAGGCGCGCCATGGCGTCGGTATCGCCACCCGCCCCGTAGGCGACTACGATGGTGATCGGTCGCGTCGGATAATCGGCGGCCATGGCGGGGGAGGAAATGGCGGCTGCACCGGCGGCGCCGGCGGCGGCGACGAGCAGGGCGCGTCGGCCGGACTGGAATTGCGAGTACATCTTGATAACCATACGTAATAAAGAGAGCCAGTAGCGGCGCTTGTACAACCCGCGCCGTGGCGGGCACCGCAGGGTGTGCGGCGATCCGGATGAGCCGCGGACTGCGTCGCGGCCGCCGGGTGCGTGGCGCTGTAGTGTAAGCGATTAACAGGGGTTTGCGGTTTCGCGAGTGAAACAATGTCTCCTCCTGGAAATAAATTCCGGCGAGGAGCACAAAAAAAAGAATGCGGTTCGCACCCCTCGGGAAAGGGCGAACCGCCTAAGCTGCCGGGAGCCTCCCTGGGGGAAGGAAAGCTCGTGGGGTCCGGCAGAAAGGGGGAAGCAGGTCAGGTCGTCCCGGGCGCTGTTTCACCGGAGGTCGGGGCCGGTGGCTCCCCCGCGGTTCGTGCCGCGGCAGCACCCGCCTCGAGGTAAAGCTTTAAGTGCCGCAAGTCTTCGGCCATTTGTCGCGAGGGGTTCTCGCGCGAGAGGCGGGCGGCCACCCGGCCGGCCTGGCCCAGCGGCGGCTGGTAAGCGATCATGGCCCGCACCGTGGTGCCTTTGCCGTCGGCGGTGTTGCGGAACTCCACCCAGCCCGTGTTCGGAATGTCTGCCGTGGCTTCGGCCTCCCAGGCGATGCGCTCATTGGGGATGTCCTCGACCACGTGCGCGATCCATTCGACCGTCTTGCCGAAGGGCGCCTTGACCGTCCACCTGGAGCGCATGTCGGTGATGACGTCGATGTTGACGATGTGCTGCATGAAGCGCGGCAGGTTGGAGAAGTCGCGCCAGAAGCGGTAGATTTCCTCGCGCGGTCGGTCGATGACGATGGCATGGGTCGCTGCGGCGGCAGAGATCCAGCCCTGCTCGCGGGCAATGCGGCGCTCCAGGGGCGAAGGCGTGACAGCTTGTTTGACCGGACACCTGCCGGTCGCGGCGCGCCAGAACAGCCCCGCGGCGGCCGCCGCCGCCAGGTCGCCCAATAAGCCGCCGCGGCGCAGCCCCCACACTAGGAGCAGGGCGCCTCCCGCCGCTGAACCGATGCGCTCGGCCGGCCCCACGTTGAGGTCGGCCGATGCAGGCCATTCCGCTTCCCATTCCGAGGGTAGCTCCGGCACGACGTCCGTTTGGTCTTCCATGGATCTCTCCGTTAAGCTGCGCGAGCCTCGGTGGAGGTAGCAAGCGATGTGCCCCGCCGCGTCCGATGGGGGGCACCCCGGAAGATGTAAGAATTGCCTGGCCGCGACGGAAAAAAGGAAGGCGGCGGAGGGCGCCAACGTCAACGGAAAACTGGACATGGCTGACGCAGGACGCATGGAAATGGGCTTGGGCGCGGGGTATCGCCGCTATGTGCAGGCGCTCGCGGCGGCCTACGCGCTCATTTGGCTCGCACTCGCCATTCGCCCACTCGATCGCGGCGATTGGGCGCTGGAGAACGTGCTGGTGGTCGTGTTCTGTGCCGGCCTTGCGCTGTCTTGGCGGCATTTCCGGTTCTCGCGCTTGTCCTACACGCTGATTTTCATTTTCTTGTGCCTGCACGCCATCGGTGCCCACTATACCTATGCCAAGGTGCCCTATGACGCTTGGTGGCAGGCCTTGGCCGGCAGCAGCTTCAACAGTCTCTGGGGCTGGGAGCGCAACCATTTCGATCGCGCTGTGCACTTTTCGTATGGGCTGCTGCTCGCGTATCCGATCCGAGAGGTATTTCTGCGCGTGGCGGACGCCAAGGGTTTCTGGGGATACTTCCTGCCGCTGGAGTTCACGCTGGCAACCTCGGCCATGTTTGAGCTCTTCGAGTGGGCGGCGGCCGAGCTCTTCGGCGGCGACCTGGGCGTCGCGTACCTGGGCACCCAGGGCGACGTTTGGGACGCGCACAAAGACATGCTGCTGGCGGCGGCCGGCGCGGCGCTGGCCATGCTGGTCACGGCGGCGGTGAACCGCTGGCTGCAGCGGGACTTCTCCCGCGAGTGGGCGGAAAGCTTGCGTGTCAAGGATCCGCGCCCCTATGGGGAGGAGGAAATCCGCCGCAAGCTAGAACAATCGCGCGCACGGGTGCCCGCCGGCCCCGATCCCCATTGACCAGGCATTGGCCTGCGCGAGCGGCTGCACCGGCCCACGTCATGCCGCGCGCTTGAGCCGCCGGAGCAGCCAGGGCAGCACGAGCGCTGCGAGGGCCAGGGCGAACAGCGTGGCCGATACCGGCGTCGAGACCAGGATGAGCGGGTCGCCTTCGCCCACCGCCAGGGCGCGCCGCAGCTGCGTCTCCGCCATGGGTCCGAGGATGAGGCCGATCAGGACGGGCGCGATGGGGAAGTCGTAGACCCGCATCGCGTAGCCCATGAGTCCGATGCCGAACATCAGCGCCAGGTCGGTCCACGAGTTGGCCACTCCCCAGATGCCGACCAGGGCGAAAACCAGGATGCCCGCGTACAGGTAGGGGCGGGGGATGAGCAGCAACCGCACCCACATGCCGACGAGCGGCAGGTTCAACACCAGCAGCATCAGGTTGCCAATGTAGAGCGAAGCGATCAGGCCCCACACCAACTCGCCGCTGTTGGCGAAGAGGAACGGCCCGGGTTGCAAGCCATAGCTCTGGAAGGCCGCAAGCAGGACGGCCGCGGTGGCCGAGGTAGGCAGGCCCAGCGTCAGCAGGGGCACCAGGACCCCCGCGGCCGCGGCGTTGTTTGCCGCCTCGGGGCCTGCCACCCCCTCGATCGCGCCGTGGCCGAACTCTTCGGGGTGTTTGCTCAGCTTGCGCTCGATGGCGTAGGAGAGGAAGGTCGGGATTTCGGTCCCGCCGGTGGGCAGCGCGCCGATGGGAAAGCCCAGCGCCGTGCCGCGCAGCCAGGGTTTCCAGGAGCGCTTCCAATCCTGCCCGGTCATCCATGTGCCGCCCGCGAGCGGGTTGATGCGCGGCGGTGCCTTGGCGTAGCGGCTTGCGACGTACAGGATTTCGCCCACGGCGAAGAGCGAGACCAGCACGACGGTCAGTTCGATGCCGTCGAGCAGGTCGGCCGAGCCGAACGTCAGCCGGGCCTGGCCGGTCTGGCCGTCTATGCCCACTACGCCCATCGACAGCCCGAGGAAAAGCGAGGTGAAGCCGCGCACGCGCGAGGCACCGAGCACGACCGAGACGGAGGTGAAGGCCAGCACCATGAGCGCGAAGTAGTCTGCCGGCCCAAGCACGAAGGCCAGTTCGGCGATGGCGGGCGCCACGAAGCTCAGGGCCAGGGTGGCGAGCGTGCCGGCGACGAAGGAACCGATGGCCGCAGTGGCGAGCGCGGCCGCGCCCCGTCCGGCCCGCGCCATCTTATTTCCCTCGAGCGCGGTCATCATGGACCCGCTTTCGCCCGGCGCATTGAGCAGGATGGACGTCGTCGAGCCGCCGTACATGGCGCCGTAGAGGATGCCGGCGAACATGATGAAGGCGGAGGTCGGCGCGATTTGGACCGTGACCGGCAGCAGCAGGGCGATGGTGAGCGCCGGGCCGATGCCGGGCAGCACGCCGATGGCGGTGCCGAGCGCCGAGCCGAGGAAGGCCCAGAACAGGTTGACGGGCTGCAACGCGACCCCAAAGCCCGAAAGCAGGGATTGAAGGGCTTCCATCGGTCACCACCCGACAAGGGGAAAGGCGCCGCCGAGGTCGACGCCCAGTCGCGAAAAGCCGAGCCAGCAGATCGCCCCGAGCGCCAGGCCCACCGCGCAGTCGAACAGCACGCGCCGCGACCCGAACGCCCGCGTGACCAGGGCGAACGAGCCCATCGCGGTCAACGGGAAACCGAGAGGTTTCATGGTGAGCAGCGGCAAGGCGGCGCCTGCAGCCGCCCAGAGCAGGGCGGGCCACGAGGCACCGGCCTCGGTTGCCGCGTCTTCGGCTTGTTGCGGGGAAAAGGTTTCGCCCCGGGCGATCTGGACCAGCAGCAGGACGCCCAGCAACATTAGGACGGCACCCACGGCGCTGACGAAAAAGCCAGGGCCGAGCGCCGCGTAGCCGCCCAGCTGGGGCAGCGTGCTGCCTTGGTAGACCCAGGTCGCGCCGACGCCTGCGATGGCCAGGCCCAGCCACCAGGGTTTTCTGGGGGGAGTACCCATGCGTAGCCTCCAAGGGGCGAGCGCCTCGCCCCGGACTTTCAGTCGGGCCGCTACTTGACCAGCCCGACGGACTTCAGCACTTCGGCCTGGCGCGCTTTTTCTTTCTCGAGAAACGCGGCGAAATCGTCGCCGGCAAGGTAGGCGTCGTCCCAGCCATTGTCGGCGAGGGTCTTCTTCCACTCGGGGGTGGCGTGCAGCTTGGCATAGCGTTGCAGCCACATCTCGCGGCCGGCCTGGCTCATCCCCGGTGGGCCGATGATGCCGCGCCAGTTGCCGATGACGACGTCGAAACCGCTCTCCTTGAGCGTGGGCACGTCGATGCCGGGCAGGCGCTTCTCGGACGAAACGGCGATAAGGCGGATGCGGCCCTGGTCGGCGAAGTTCTTCAGCTCCGAAATCCCGGAGATGCCGATTTTCGCCTGGCCGCTCGCCAGGGACGTGACGACCTCCGCGCCGCTGGTGTAGGGCAGGTAGTTGACCTTGGTGGGAGGCAGGCCGACCGCCTTGGCGAGGAGGGCGGCAGTGACATGGTCGGTGCCGCCAATGGAGCCGCCGGCCACGGCCGTGCCTCCGGGGTTGGCCTTCAGGGCCTGGATGGCATCGGCGATGGTCTTGATGGGTGAGTTGGCGGCCACCGCGATCGCGCCGGCGTCGTCGGTCAGGCGCACCAGGGGCGTGGCTTGGTCCAGGGTGACGGGGGATTTGTTGGTGATGATGGCGCCGACGAGGATCGCGCCGATGGACATGATGGCGTTGTCGTCGCCCTTGCTGGTGCGGAAAAACTCGGCGAGCCCGATCGTGCCGCCCGCCCCGCCCCGGTTCGTGACCTGGAATCCATCCGTGAAGATGCCGGTCTGCTGCATGACCTGGAGCGGAATGCGCGCGGCGCCGTCATAGCCACCGCCCGGGCCGCCAGGGGCCATCACCTTGGCGGGCGCGGCCATGGCGAGGAGCGGCGCGGCGGCGAGGACGGCTCCTACCCATTTTCGTACGGTGTTCATGCGTATCTCCTTCCTCTTCTTCCTTCGTTGACGGTTGGAACCCGGGCGAGCGGCCGCGGGAGGTCCGTGTCGCGACGTCTACAGTATCCGCCCAAATGCGGGCTCCGGAAAAGCGTTCCGCTTACGCACCCGGCCCGACCGCCACCTAGGCGTACCTGGCCTGAAGGGGCGGGAATGGCCCGCGGCACCGGGCCCCCAGCCCTGGGGGAACCAGGCGGGAGGCTTGATTTTTGGGAATGCGCCCATATTTGGGCCAATGCAAGTTGATACGAGGTCGCCCCGGCGGGCAGGGAGCCCAGGCGCGCGCTTTTCCCGGCCGGGGCGAAATCGTGCAAACTCGTTTTTCTTGGTTTTGAGCCGGCTTCTCTTCAACCGGCGCGGTTCGCATTTCGTTTGTCACCTTTCGACGAGATCGCCATGGCCCGCAAGACCCCAATCGAGCGCTACCGAAACATCGGCATCAGTGCCCACATCGATGCAGGCAAGACCACGACCACCGAGCGCATCCTGTTCTATACCGGGGTCAACCACAAAATCGGGGAAGTCCATGACGGCAACGCTACCATGGACTGGATGGAGCAAGAGCAGGAGCGCGGCATCACGATCACGTCGGCGGCCACCACCGCGTTTTGGCGGGGCATGGCCGGCAATTACCCCGAACATCGCATCAACATCATCGACACCCCTGGGCACGTCGACTTCACCATCGAAGTGGAGCGCTCCATGCGTGTCCTCGACGGCGCCTGCATGGTCTACGATTCGGTCGGCGGCGTGCAGCCGCAATCCGAGACCGTCTGGCGCCAGGCCAACAAGTACGGCGTGCCGCGCATTGCATTCGTCAATAAGATGGACCGCGTCGGCGCCGATTTCTTCCGCGTGCAGCGGCAGATCGTGGAGCGGCTGAAAGGGCGTGCCGTGCCAATACAGATCCCGGTGGGCGCCGAAGACCACTTCGAGGGCGTCGTCGACCTCGTCAAGATGAAGGCCATCATCTGGGACGAGGCCAGCCAAGGCGTGCGCTTCGAATATCGGGACATCCCTGCAGAGCTGCTGGCAACCGCCGAAGAGTGGCGGGACAAAATGGTGGCCGAGGCGGCCGAGGCCGAGGAGGCGCTGATGGACAAGTACCTCGGCGGGGAGCCCCTCACCGAAGAAGAAATCAAGCGCGGGCTGCGCAAGCGCACCGTGGCGGGTGAAATCGTACCCATGCTGTGCGGCAGCGCCTTCAAGAACAAAGGCGTACAGGCAATGCTCGACGCCATCATCGACTATCTTCCCTCGCCGGTGGACGTGCCCGCCATCAAGGGCGTCGACCTGGGCGAGCGCGAGGCCGAACGCCATCCTTCCGACGACGAGCCGTTTTCCGCGCTGGCGTTCAAGATCATGACCGACCCGTTCGTCGGTCAATTGATCTACTTCCGGGTGTATTCCGGTGTCGTGCGGTCGGGCGACACCATCTTCAATCCCGTGAAGGGCAAGCGGGAGCGGATCGGCCGCATCGTGCAGATGCACGCCAACGAGCGCCGGGAAATCAAGGAAGTCTATGCCGGTGACATCGCGGCGGCCGTGGGCGTGAAGGAGGCGACGACCGGCGATACCCTGTGCGATCCGGACCATCCCATCATTTTGGAGCGCATGGCGTTCCCCGAGCCAGTCATTTCCCAGGCGGTGGAGCCCAAGACCCAGGCCGACCAGGAGAAGATGGGCCTGGCCCTGAGCCGGCTTGCGCAGGAGGATCCCTCTTTCCGCGTCCGGACCGACGAAGAATCGGGGCAGACCATCATCTCGGGCATGGGCGAACTGCACCTGGAGATCATCGTCGACCGCATGCGACGCGAGTTCGGCGTCGAGGCAAAAGTCGGCAAGCCGCAAGTCGCCTACCGCGAAACCATCAAGTCCACGGTACGGGACGTGGAAGGCAAGTTCATCAAGCAGTCGGGCGGCCGCGGACAATACGGCCACGTCGTGATCACGGTGGAGCCGCAGCCCCCGGGCACGGGCTATGAATTCGTGGACGCCATCAAGGGCGGCGTCGTGCCGCGCGAATACATTCCCGCGGTCGACAAGGGCATCCAGGACACCCTGGCTTCCGGCGTGCTGGCCGGCTATCCCGTGGTGGACGTGAAAGTGACCTTGACCTTCGGTTCCTATCACGACGTGGATTCGAGCGAGAACGCGTTCCGCACGGCGGCGTCGATGGCGTTCAAGGAGGCGATGCGCCGGGCCAACCCCGTGCTGCTCGAACCCATGATGCGCGTCGAGGTCGAGACGCCGGAGGAATTCATGGGCAACGTGATGGGAGACCTGTCGTCCCGTCGCGGCATGGTGCAGGGGATGGAAGACATCGCAGGCGGTGGCAAGGTCGTGCATGCCGAAGTGCCGCTTGCGGAAATGTTCGGCTACTCCACCGTCCTGCGGTCGCTGACTCAGGGCCGCGCGACTTACACCATGGAGTTCAAGCACTACGCCGAAGTGCCCCGGCAGGTTGCCGAGGCGGTGATCGGGTCTCGCAAGCTTTGACGGCTTGCGGGCCCGGGGCCGGCGCCGCATCCGGGATCGGGAGACGAGGCAATCGTTCTTTCGCCCGCAACGCTCCGCGCAGCTGGTACAGTTGTCGGCGACATTATTCGGTATTTGTCCCTCGATCCGCCTTTCATGACGCCTCCCGTCTTTTCTGCCCGCCTCGTCGCGCGCTGGCTGCTGGTCTTGATGTTGCTGGCCGGCGCTTATTTCTTCAGCGGATTTCTCGTGCCGGGGTTGGCCGCGCTGATCATCGGCTTTGCGAGCTGGCCGTTGTACCGGCGGTGGGTGCACGTGTGCGGGGGGCGTCGGGCGCTGGCCGCCAGCACGGCGCTGCTCGTCATCGTGGTCGGCCTGATCGTGCCTTTTGCCTTCGGCGTCTCTTATGCCATCCAGGAGGCCAGCAACTTGATCCGCTGGCTGCTCGAGGCGAACCGCGACGGGTTGCCCGTCCCGCAGTGGGTGACGGCCTTGCCCGTGATCGGCGACAGGCTGGCCGGCTACTGGGAGGAGTATCTCGGAAGGCCGCATGCCCTCGGTTCCTGGGTGCAGCTCGTCAGCGGCGAACACCTCGGCAATATTTACCGCGTCGTGCTCTCGGCCACGGGCAATGCGTTCCACATTGCCT
>NZ_JADGHH010000137.1 GCF_019689535.1 Pigmentiphaga sp. | reverse complement strand
GGCCAGGCCCGATAAGTCCATCAGCGGGTTGTCGGCGAGGTCGGCAGGATGCTGGGCAGGGCTTTGCGTCATAGAGGTGACTCCGAAAGACGATGGTTCGGGCAGGCCGCAAGCACGGCAGGCCACATGGCCTCCGCGTGTTCGGCGGACGCTGCCTGAAACCTATGTGGGGATATTCTCGGCGAAATCCAGTGTGCCGGGGGCAAAGCCGGCCGCCGGAAAGAGGCGCCGGGATCCGGCGCCGCGCCCGCCGGGCGCAAGGCGCGAGAAGCTCAGCCGCGCGTGGCGGCCACGCGTTCGGCCGACTCCAAGGTGTTGGCCAGTAGCATGGTGATGGTCATCGGGCCGACGCCACCTGGCACGGGGGTGATCCAGCCGGCAACTTCAGAGACGCTGGCAAAGTCGACGTCGCCGCAGAGTTTGCCGTTTTCGTCACGGTTGATGCCGACGTCGATCACCACGGCCCCGGGCTTGACCATATCACCCGTGACCGTGTTGCGGCGGCCCACGGCCGCCACGATGACGTCGGCCTGGCGCGTGTGGTAGGCGAGGTCTGGCGTGGCGCTGTGGCAAATGGTGACCGTGGCGTTGGCCTGCAGCAGAAGCAGGGCCATGGGCTTGCCCACGGTGTTGCTGCGTCCGATGACCACCGCATGCTTGCCGCGCAGGTCATAGCCCGTGCTTTCGATCAGTTTCATGCAGCCGTAGGGCGTGCAAGGGCGGAATCCGGGAAGTCCGGCCATCAGTTCGCCTGCGCTGAGCACGGAGTATCCGTCCACATCCTTGCTGGTGGAAATCGCCTCGATCACCTTGTGTGGGTCGATGTGCTTGGGCAGCGGCATTTGCACCAGGATGCCGTGGATGGACGGGTCACGATTGAGCTGGTCGATCCGGGCCAACAGCTCGGCCTCGCTCATCGAGGCTTCGTATTTCTCGAGTACGGAATGAAAACCGGCATCGTGGCACGCCTTGACCTTGTTCCGGACGTACACATGCGAGGCCGGGTCGTCTCCCACCAGGATCACCGCCAGACCGGGGCGCGTGCCTTGCTCAGTGAGCTCGGCGGCTCGCCGGGCGATGTCGGAGCGGATCTGCTTGGAAAGTTCGTTGCCGTTTATCAGGCGTGCGGGCATGGCGGTAGGGGGAAGAGTGGAGGAAACAGGGACGCGGCGCGTCTGGGATGATTTTAGCGCAAGGGGAGGGGCGGCCTACGCGTACCCGCGGCGCAACCAGGCGCTGCGGCTGCGCGGTCTCGCCCCTGCGGCCAGGCGCGAGGCCGCCCGAGCGGCGCGGATGCGCCGCGCCGGGTCATGGGATGTCAGTCAGAATGTAGGGAGGGCCGGCAGTTGGCCCGTCCGGCATGCGTTCCGTCGACGGGGAGCGAGGCCTAGGCCTGCGGCCGGTGGTGCAGCGCCACTTTCATTAGGTCGGCGACCGTGGTGACCTGCAGCTTTTCCATGATGTTGGCACGGTGGGCCTCGACCGTCTTGATGCTGATCCCGAGGTCGTCGGCAATCTGCTTGTTCAGCCGGCCGGCCACGATGCGCTCGAGGACTTGCTGCTCGCGCACCGTCAGCCGCGCGAGCAGCGCTTCGTTGTTGCGGCGGGTCGCTTCGTCGGCCGCACGCGCATGCGCCTGTTCCAGCATGTTGGCGATGATTTGGCGCAGGTCTGCCTCGTTGAACGGCTTCTCGAGGAAGTCGACCGCGCCCTTCTTCATGGTGGAGACTGCCATGGGGACGTCGCCGTGGCCCGTCACGAACACGATGGGGATCGTGGCCTTGCGCGCGATCAATTGTTCCTGGAGCTCCAGCCCCGTCATTCCGGGCATCCGAACGTCGGCGATTAGCACACCGATCACTTCGGGATCGTATTCGGCCAGGAAACGTTCCGCGCTTTCATAGGCCCGTACTCGATAGCCGTTGGCCTCCAGCAGCCAGCGGAGAGAATCGCGCACGGCTTCGTCGTCATCGACAATGAAGACCGTGCTGGACTGGGGCGTAGTGCTCATTAGGGAAGCTCCTTGGGGGCGGATTCCAGTTCGGGGGCCGAGCCGGTCGGCTGCGTCGGACGTATCAACGGAAGCGTAAACCTGAAAATGGTACCTCCGGAAGGATTGGGCTCGGCCCACAGCCGGCCGTGATGGAACTCGATGATCGTGCGACAGATGTTCAGGCCCATGCCCATGCCTTCCGATTTCGTGCTGTAGAAAGGCTCGAACAGCCGATCGGGGTCGGCCAAGCCATGGCCGCTATCGATCACCGCCACTTCCACCATGTCGTCGCGCACGTTCGCTTCCACCAGCAGCTCCCGCTTCTCCGAGTCCTGCATGGCTTCGAGGCCATTCTTGAGCAGGTTCAGCACCACCTGCTCGATGAGGATAGGATCAGCGAGAACGTCCGGCAACTGTTCGGGTATTTTTTGAATGATATCGATTCGCCGGGTCCGGGACTCGATCCCGGCGAAACCGACCGCATTATCCACGATCGTGGGCAAGCTTACCCGCTGTCGCTTGGGTTCGCTACGCTTCACGAATTCGCGGATGCGGCGGATGATCATACCCGCACGCTGGGCCTGTGCGGTGGTTTTTTCCAGGGCAGGCAGCAATTTGGCGGGGTCGGTGTCTCCCGCGCGGACCAGCGCCACTACGCCCATGCTGTAGTTGTTGATCGCGGTGAGCGGCTGGTTCAGCTCATGGGCGAGCGAGGAGGCCATTTCCCCCATCGTGATGAGGCGGCTGGTGAGCTGGATCTTTTCCTGCTGCGCCCGCGAGGCTTCTTCGGCGGCGCGCCGCTCGGTGATGTCGCGCGCCACCTGCATCCGCACGCGCCGGCCGTCCACCCACTGCAGCATGCGGTGCCGGACTTCGAACCAACGGTGCGTGGACGGGGAGTAGACCTCGATCGCCTCGTCGGTAAAGCGGCCGCGCCGGCCGGCGGATAGCTCGTCGTGGCCGGTGGCCTGCGAGCCCAGCACGCGCCGGTAGGTTTTGTTGGCGAAGAGGAGCTCCGACCCTTTGGGTGTCTCGGCCGTGACGGAGATGGCATCGTCCAGGCCTTCGAGCACCGTCATGAAGCGTTCGTGCGCCGCGGCCAGGGCCTCGCGGATGCGCTTGGGCTCGGTGATGTCGGTCATCGAGGTCATCCAGCCGGTCTGCACGCCGCGCTGGTCGAGCAGCGGCGAGACGTACATGCGCGCATAGAAGATGGAGCCGTCGCGGCGCTGGGCTTCCATCTCGAAGCCGCTGCTGGGCGCGTTGCCCGACAGGAGCATCTCGGTATTGCGCCACTGGGCGGCATGGTCGCCCTGGGGCCAATAGGGATAGGGGGGCATGCGGCCGAGCAGGTCCGCCTCGTCCCAGCCTATCATCCTGCAAAAGGCCGGGTTCACGTAGGTGATGCGGCCTTCCATGTCCAACACGCGCATGCCGGTCAGCATCGAGTTTTCCATGGCCCGCCGGAACGCGGTTTCGGCGATCAGGGCCTGTTCCGCCTGGGAGCGGAACCGGGTGTGGCGCCACAGCGCGAGCAGGCTCCAGATAATGACCGCCGAGAGCGACACCACCACCCAGACCAGCATGGTCTGCGAGGTATCGGTCTGCGTGCGGTAGCCCCTGGCGCTCAGCATCATGCCGTTGCCCGGCGGGTCCAGCGGCACTTCATAGGAGTTGATGGCGCCTTTGTCCGCCCGCGACGACGAGGAGACCAGCGGCATGTCATTGGCGTCGAGGATGGTGACCTTGTACTTGCGCGCCGTTTCCTGGGGAATGAGGTGCTGCAGCATGCCATCCACCGAGTACACGGTGGCCAGCGTGCCCAGGAAACGCTCCTCCTGGAAAACCGGCACGTAGAGGTCCAGGTAGACCTCGTTGTATTGCCCGCGATAGGGGCGGGAATAGGCGGGGCGGTGTTCGTCCCGCGCGATTTCGAACGCCCGGAAGGCCTCGGGCTCGGCGGCCCCTGGCGCGCTCATCCGAAAACTTTGGCCGGCGCGGCTATCCGGCGAAGAAACCCATACCGCTTGCCGGTCGGCGTTGATCCAGGCCACGTGGATGATTTCCGGGTGTTCGACCAGGATCTCCTTTGCGTCGTCCAGGAAGCGGCTCTCCGCCATTCCATTGCGCACCAGGTCGCGCCCGAGCGCGCCGATGCGGTCGCGCGCGGCCAGCATGCGCAGGCGCATCGATTGCTGCGCCCAGTCGACGTCGCGCACGAGGGTGCCGTAGCGTTGGGCGTCGTCGCGCGCGTCCAGCCACCAGAGGATGGAGCCCATGACGCAGACGAACAGGCCCAAGGCGATGGCGGGCGTCAGCCAATACCAGCTGCGGCGGCGCAGGCGCCCGAGATCCTTGAACGGCGCCGGAATATTGGAAGGATGAACGGTAGACATGGAGAAAGTTTACGCACATGCGTGCGCGTAGGAATCCGTTAGGTGGTTTATTGCAGTGCAGAATGCTTTTATTCCGGATCCGTGCTAGATTTCATATCGTGGTAAATGATATCGTAACGCGAAATTTTTATTGCATCGAAGGCTCTCCGCCTTCTAGAATCGCGCCGCAGTTGCAACAGGGCCCTAGTTTTACATAGGCGAAGGCCGCCAACAGCGACTAACCCTTTGGATGGCTACGAGCCGTCTGGATGTCAGAGACTCAGGAGACAGGCATGTCCGCTCTTCCTCAGGTCGGGGCCGGCGTAAACGCTGCCAACGACGAAGATACCCTGGAAACCCAAGAATGGCTCGACGCCCTGGAAGCGGTCCTGGACCGCGCAGGCCCTGAGCGTGCCCATTATCTGCTGGAACGCCTGATCGACCTGGCCCGGCGTTCTGGCGCATACATCCCGTTCTCGCCCAATACGGCGTACGTCAACACCATTCCTCCCCACATGGAGCCGCCGCATCCGGGCAAGCTGGACCTGGAAAACCGCATCCGCTCCTACATCCGCTGGAATGCGATGGCGATGGTGGTCAGGGCGAACCGCCTGCATCCGCCAGATGGTGGCGACCTGGGCGGGCACATTGCATCGTTCGCCTCGCTGGCGACCATGATCGAAACCGGCCAGAATCATTTTTGGCATGCCGAGACTGCCGACCACGGCGGTGACCTGGTCTATTTCCAAGGCCACTCCTCGCCGGGCGTTTATGCGCGCGCGTACCTGGAAGGGCGCCTGACCGAGGAACAGCTCGACCATTTCCGCCAGGAAGTCGACGGTAAGGGCCTCTCGTCCTACCCGCATCCGAAGCTGATGCCCGACTTCTGGCAGTTCCCGACCGTTTCCATGGGCCTGGGCCCCCTGATGGCCATCTACCAGGCACGCTTCCTGAAATACCTGCACGCCCGCGGCATTGCCGATACCAGCAAGCGCAAGGTGTGGGTGTTCTGCGGCGACGGCGAAATGGATGAGCCCGAGTCGCTTGGCGCCATCAGCCTGGCCTCGCGCGAGAAGCTCGACAACCTGGTGTTCGTGATCAACTGCAACCTGCAGCGCCTGGACGGCCCGGTGCGCGGCAATGGCAAGATCATCCAGGAGCTGGAAGGCGAGTTCCGCGGCAGCGGCTGGAACGTCATCAAGCTGATCTGGGGTGGCTACTGGGATCCGCTCCTGGCGCGCGACAAGGAAGGCATCCTGCGCCAGATCATGGAAGAGACCGTCGACGGCGAATACCAAGCCTACAAGGCGAACGACGGCGCGTTCGTGCGGGAGAAGTTCTTCGGCAAGCATCCCAAGCTGCTGGAGATGGTCAGCCGCATGAGCGACGAAGACATCTGGCGCCTGAACCGCGGCGGCCATGATCCGCACAAGGTTTATGCCGCCTTCGACGCCGCCCAGAAGTCCGTGGGCCGCCCGACCGTCATTTTGGCCAAGACCATCAAGGGTTATGGCATGGGCGCGGCCGGCGAATCGCGCAACCCCGCTCACCAGCAGAAGAAGCTGGACAACGAGATCATCCGGGCTTATCGCGATCGGTTCAATATCCCCATTCCGGACGACAAGCTCGAAGAGGTACCGTATTACAAGCCGGCCGACGACGCGCCGGAAATGAAGTACCTGCACGAACGCCGCCAGGCGCTGGGCGGCTACCTGCCCAAGCGCCGCCAGAAGGCCGACGAGCACCTGCCGGTGCCGCCGCTGTCGGCCTTCCAGGCGGTGCTGGATCCGACGGCCGAGGGCCGCGAAATCTCGACTACGCAGGCTTTCGTGCGCATCCTGACGCAGCTGTTGCGCGACAAGACCCTGGGGCCGCGCGTCGTGCCTATCGTTCCCGACGAGTCGCGTACCTTCGGCATGGAGGGCCTGTTCCGCCAGATCGGCATCTACGCGCCCGAAGGCCAGAAGTACGTGCCGGTCGACAAGGGCCAGGTCATGTACTACCGCGAGGCGTCCGACGGCCAGATCCTGGAAGAGGGCATCAACGAGGCGGGCGCGATGAGTTCCTGGATCGCCGCGGCGACCTCGTACTCGAGCAACAACCGCATCATGGTGCCGTTCTACATCTATTACTCGATGTTCGGCTTCCAGCGCATCGGTGACCTGGCCTGGGCCGCCGGCGACATGCAGGCCCGCGGCTTCATGTTGGGCGGCACGGCGGGGCGCACGACGCTCAACGGCGAGGGCCTGCAGCATGAGGACGGCCATAGCCATTTGATCTCGGCGACCATCCCGAACTGCGTGTCGTACGACCCGACCTTCGCGCACGAGCTGGCGGTGATCATCCAGCACGGCCTCAAGCGCATGGTGGAAGACCAGGAAAATGTCTTCTACTACATCACGGTCATGAACGAGAACTATGCCCAGCCGGGCCTGAAGGCCGGCGACGAAGAGGGCATCATCCGCGGCATGTACCTATTCAAGAAGAGCGAGGCCAAGGCCGAGCAGCGCGTCCAGCTGCTGGGGTCCGGCACCATCCTGCGGGAAGTAATCGCCGCGCAGGAGCTGCTCGAGAAGGACTGGGGCGTCGCCGCCGATGTCTGGAGCGTGACCAGCTTCACGGAACTGCGCCGCAACGGCTTGGACGTCGAGCGTTACAACCTGCTGCATCCCACGGAGAAAAAGCCGCAGGTGGCGTATGTGACCGAGCTGCTGGAGAAGACCGAGGGTCCGATCGTTGCGTCCACCGACTATATGAAGGCGTTCGCCGACCAGATCCGTCCCTTCATTCCGAAGGGCCGCACCTACAACGTGCTCGGCACCGACGGATTCGGCCGCTCGGATTTCCGCTCCAAGCTGCGCCATCACTTCGAAGTGGACCGCTATTTCGTCACCCTGGCCGCCCTCAAGGGCCTGGCCGACGAAGGCAAGATCCCCGCGAAGAAGGTGGCCGAGGCCATCAAGAAGTACGGCATCAACCCCGAGAAAGCCAACCCTCAATACGCCTGATAGACGGCCGGGATGGTTAAGATAGGGCCCAGCCCTATCTTGTCCGCCCGGCCGGCGCGCGCCCGCCCGCGGCGGCAGCGGCGCGCCCGGCGGGGTCCGGCTTTCTGGAGACTACAGAATGAGTAATGTGATCGAGCTGAAAGTCCCCGACATCGGCGACTTCAGCGATGTCGAAGTGATCGAAATCCTGGTCTCGGTCGGCGACACCATCAAGCCCGAGCAGAGCCTGGTCACCGTCGAATCGGACAAGTCGTCCATGGAGATCCCGGCCTCCCAGGGCGGGGTGGTCAAGGCCGTGAAGGTCAAGATCGGCGACAAGGTCAGCGAAGGCACGCCCCTGGTCGAGATAGAAGCCGCCGGCGAGGAAGGGGCAGCGGACAAGGAGGAACAAGTTCCACAGGCCGCCGCGCCCGCTGCGCAGGTTGCTCCGAAGGCCGCTGCGGCCGAGCAGCCCGCCCCGCAGCCTGCCTCTTCCGCCGGACAAGGGGCCGAGCAAGTCGTGACCGTTCCTGACATCGGTGACTTCAAGGACGTCGAGGTCATCGAAGTGCTGGTCAAGGCTGGGGACCGGGTCGCCGCTGAGCAGAGCTTGGTGACGGTCGAGTCTGACAAGTCCTCGATGGAAATCCCCAGCTCCGCGGCCGGTGAGGTGCTGGAAGTGCTGGTCAAGGTGGGCGACAAGGTCTCCGAAGGCAGCCCGCTCGTGAAAGTGAAGTCGGACGCTGGCGCAGCGCCCGCAGAAAGCGCGCCTGCCAAGGCCGAGGCGCCGGCTGCGCAGGCGGCTGCCGCGCCGGCTTCCGCCCCGCAGGCCTCGGCGCCTGCCCCTGCCGCCAGGCGCCAGCCCCCCGTTCCTGCCGATGCGGAGGGCGAACGGCGGGGCGTCAAGCCGCACGCCTCGCCCTCGGTGCGCAAGTTTGCGCGCGAGCTGGGCGTGGACTTGACCAAGGTGACGCCCACCGGGCCCAAGGGCCGCATTACGCCGGACGACGTGCGCAACTTCGTCAAGCAGGCGCTGGCTGGTGCGGGGGCTTCCGCCGCGCCGGCCGCGGCGGGCGGTGGCCTGGACCTGCTGCCGTGGCCCAAGGTGGATTTCGCCAAATTCGGCGAAATCGAAGCCCAGCCGCTGTCGCGCATCAAGAAAATCTCCGGCGCCAACCTGCATCGCAACTGGGTGATGATTCCGCACGTCACCAATAACGAGGATGCAGACATCACCGACCTGGAGGCATTCCGCGTCCAGCTCAACAAGGAAAACGAGAAAGCAGGCGTCAAGGTCACCATGCTTGCCTTCCTGGTCAAGGCCGTGGTCTCGGCGCTGAAGAAATTCCCCGAGTTCAATGCCTCGCTCGACGGCGAAAACCTGATCCTGAAGAAGTACTACCACATTGGGTTTGCGGCCGATACGCCCAATGGGCTGGTGGTACCGGTCATCCGCGACGCCGACAAGAAGGGCGTCCTGGAACTGGCCAAGGAAACCGCGGATCTGGCCAAGAAGGCGCGCGACGGCAAGCTCTCGCCATCGGAGATGCAGGGCGGCTGCTTCTCGATCTCGTCGCTGGGCGGCATCGGCGGCACGCATTTCACGCCCATCATCAACGCCCCCGAAGTCGCCATCTTGGGCGTGAGCCGCTCGTTCATGAAACCCGTCTGGGATGGCAAGCAATTCGTGCCGCGCCTGACGCTGCCCCTGTCCCTGTCGTACGACCACCGCGTCATCGACGGCGCCGCGGCCGCCCGCTTCAATGCCTATCTGGCCGGGGTGCTGGCGGACTACCGCCGCATCCTGCTGTAAGGAGCAACGATGGCGATCGAACTCAAGGTACCCGACATCGGCGACTTCAAGGACGTCGAGGTCATCGAGATCCTCGTGTCGGTGGGCGACTCGATCCAGGCAGAGCAGAGCTTGGTGACGGTCGAGTCCGACAAGTCCTCGATGGAAATCCCGGCCTCCCAGGGCGGGGTGGTCAAGGCAGTGAAGGTCAAGATCGGCGACAAGGTCAGCGAAGGTACGCCCTTGGTCGAGATAGAGCCCGCAGCCGATGCAGCAGCCGCGTCCGCCAGGGTCGTGCCCGATCCGACGGCGCGCACCGGATTCCCGCAGGTTGAACTGGCCCCTCCGGCACTGGATGAATTGGGTGAACCCACCTCCGACAAGCCGGACCCCGATCCCGTGCCCGTGCCCAGCCCCGCGC
>NZ_JADGHH010000007.1 GCF_019689535.1 Pigmentiphaga sp. | reverse complement strand
CCACCCCCAGCGCGCCACCAGTGCCGCCCCGAAGGTGCCGGGAAAGACGGCGCAGGCCAACACGAACCCCACGGCGCACACGATTCCGCCGACCGCTCCCTCGCGGGTCTTGCCCGGGCTGATATGGGGCGCCAGCTTGTGCTTGCCGAGCGCTCGCCCGACGAAATAGGCAGCGATGTCGGCCACCCACACCAGCGCCATGAGGGTCAACAGGAACACGACGCCGCGCCCGAAAGCCGTGGCCAAGGCTGACCAGGCCGCCAGCAGGGCGAACGGCGCCAGCGCCGTGAGCCACGGGTTCCGGGGCTCGGCCTGCGCGTTGGCGCGAAACAGCATGGGCACCAGCACGAAAACCCAGACTAGGGAAACCGCGACCCAAAGCCCGATCCAGGCAGCCCCGCCGGCATCGGCGGTGAGATCGCCGCCACCGCCGAGCCCGCGCCAGGCAGCCAACGCCGTGCCGAGCGCTGCGCCGGCCAGGATCGCCGGCACGCAGGGGCCAGCGGCCTCCCCCCGGCGGGCAAGCGTGAGCCGCCACCATTCCCACAAGGCGCAGCCCACGAACAGCGCCATGAGCAGCTCGAAGGGCCGTGGGTCGGAAAGCGACAGCGCGCCAACCAGGATGAGCAGCAGGACGGCGGCGGTGGCGATGCGTTGTCCGAGCATGAAGGTCAGCCGTTGCCGTTCGGCGTGGACGTCGTCGCGGCGGCCTCGGGCGCACGCACCTGCGCGCTGGTGCGCCCGAAACGGCGTTCGCGGTTGCGATAGGACTTGCAGGCCAAATCGAGCTGTTCGGCGTCGAAGTCGGGCCAGTAGCAGTCGGTGAAATAGAGCTCCGTATACGCGAGCTGCCAGATCAGGAAGTTGGAGATCCGCTGCTCGCCGCCCGTGCGGATGAACAGGTCGGGTTCGGGCGCATAGGACATCGACAGATACGGCGTCAACGCCGCTTCGTCGATGCGCTCCGGGTGCTGCGCCAACTCGGGGCGTTCCGTGATCAGCCGGCGCATGGCTTGGAGGATATCCCAGCGGCCGCCGTAGTTGGCGGCGATGGTCAGCGTCAGGCGGTCGTTGTCGCGCGTGCGCGCCTCGGCATCGGCAATGAGCTCCTGCAGGCGCGGCTCGAACACGCTGGTGTCGCCCACGACCTTCAGCCGGATGCCGTTGCGCGCGAGGCGGGTCACCTCCCGCTCGAGCGCATGCACGAACAAGTGCATCAGCAGGGACACTTCGTCCGCCGGACGGCGCCAATTCTCGGAACTGAAGGCGAACAGCGTGAGGAACTCGACCCCCCGGACGGCGCAGGCTTCCACCACGGCGCGGACCGCATCGACGCCTTTCTTATGACCGGCCACGCGCGGGAGAAAGCGCTGGGTCGCCCAGCGCCCATTGCCGTCCATAATGATTGCCACGTGCCTAGGCACGGCGTCGGTATGAGGAACGCCGAGGGTGGAACTTAGGACCATATAAGCTCCGTAGGCCGCCTGCGGGCCCTCTGATCGGATAATGGAAAGCCCGGGGGGCGGCGGTTGAACATGGGCGGCATTAAACCGTCATGATCTCCGCTTCTTTCTGCGCCACCAGCTTATCAATTTCGGCCACGAAACGGTCGGTCAGCTTCTGGACGTCGTCTTGCGAACGGCGCTCTTCGTCTTCGGAGATGGCCTTTTCCTTGACCAGCCGCTTGAGCTGCTCATTGGCATCGCGCCGCAGGTTGCGCACCGCAACCTTGGCATCCTCGCCTTCGGCCTTGACCACCTTGGTCAGCTCGCGGCGGCGCTCTTCCGTAAGCGGCGGCATCGGCACGCGGATCAGCTCACCCATGGACTGCGGATTCAGGCCGAGGTCGGATTCGCGGATCGCTTTTTCGACCACCGCGGCCATCTTCTTTTCCCAGGGCTGGACGCTGAGGGTGCGGGCGTCCAGCACGCTCACGCTGGCGACTTGGCTCAGCGGCACCATGGAACCGTAATACTCGACCTGGATGTGGTCCAGGATGCCGGCATGGGCACGGCCCGTGCGGATCTTCGCCAGACTGGCCTTGAGAGTCTCGATGGACTTGCCCATCTTCGTCTCGGCGGTTTTCTTGACGTCGGAAGCGCTCATTGCGGTCTCCTAAATGCGAATATCGATCAAACGTGAACCAGCGTGCCCTCGTCGTCGCCGGAAACGACGCGCCGCAAGGCGCCGGGCTTGTTGATCGAAAATACCTTGATCGGCAGCTTCTGGTCTCGGCACAGGGCGAACGCCGTGGCGTCCATCACCTCCAGCCGGCGGACGATGGCTTCGTCGAAGCTGATGCGGCTGTAACGGGTGGCGGTGGGATCCTTCTTGGGATCCGCCGTGTAGATGCCGTCGACCTTGGTTGCCTTCAATACGATCTCGGCACCGATCTCGGCGCCGCGCAGGGCGGCCGCCGTATCGGTGGTGAAAAACGGATTCCCCGTGCCGGCCGCGAAGATGACGACCTTGCCCTCTTCGAGGTAACGCAGGGCCTTGGGGCGGATATAAGGCTCGACCACCTGCTCGATAGTGAGCGCAGACTGGACGCGTGCGTCCACGCCGCGGCGCTTGAGCGCATCCTGTAGCGCCAGCGAATTCATGATGGTGGCCATCATGCCCATGTAATCTGCCGTGGCGCGGTCCATGCCTTGGGCGCCGGGCGCGACGCCGCGGAAAATATTGCCGCCGCCGATCACGATCGCCAGTTCCACGCCCAGGCCGGCCACTTCGGCGATTTCTTCCACCATGCGGCCGATGGTCGTGCGGTTGATACCAAACGCATCGTCGCCCATGAGGGCTTCGCCCGACAGCTTGAGCAGTACACGCCTGTACGCCCCCGTTCTTGCTTCAGATGCGTTTATTTCTACCGTCATACATGCTCCCGCGCAATCGGCCTATCAGGCATTCCAGCCCCTGCTCGCACATCGGCGAACGCCCCGGCAAGGGGCGGAGGAAGCCCGGGGCGCCCGGCATTCCTCTTGATGCGAAACCGTCCGCCTACCGCGACGGACGGGAACTGCCGCCAGCGGCCGCACGACGCCTCTGGGGCGCGCTGGATTGGAACCATCCCCGCGCCTCGAACTGCGACGCCCGAAACTCGCTGGCCCGGAACGGAACAGATGCCTTCCGCTCCCCAAGCCGGCCCCGGCCGGCAGGCACTTGCGCCTATGCTAGCCGGGACGGACAGGCCAAGAAATCAGCCCTTGGCCGCAGCGGCCTGGGCCGCCACTTCGGCGGCGAAGTCGGTGACCTTCTTCTCGATGCCTTCGCCGACGACGTACAGCACGAACTGGTGAACCGTCGTGTTCTTGGCCTTGAGCACCTGCTGCACCGTTTGCTTGTCGTCTTTGACGAACGGCTGCGACAACAGCGTAACCTCTTTCAGGTACTTCTGGATCGAGCCTTCGACCATCTTGGCAACGATCTCGGCAGGCTTGCCGGACTCGGCCGCCTTCTGTTCGGCCACCGAGCGCTCGCGCTGGATGTCTTCCTGCGACACGCCCGAAGCGTCGAGCGCCTTGGGCTTGGTCGCCGCCACGTGCATGGCGATGTCCTTGCCCAGGACGTCGTCGCCGCTGTACTCGACCAGCACGCCGATGCGGCCGCCGTGCACGTACTGGGCCAGCTTGTTCTCGGTGACGATGCGCGTGAAGCGGCGGATGCTGATGTTCTCGCCGATCTTGCCCACCAGGCCGGTGCGCACGCTTTCCACCGTGCCGTCGCGGAACGGCAGTTCCGCCAGCGCGGCGACGTCGGCAGGCGCGGCCTTGGCGATCAGCTCGGCGACTTCGTTGGTGAAGCGCACGAAGTCGTCATTCTTGGCCACGAAGTCGGTTTCGCTGTTGACCTCGAGGGCAACGCCGGTCTTGGCGTCGTCGGTCACGTACAGCGCAACCAGCCCCTCGGCCGTGACGCGGGCGGCGGCTTTGCTGGCCTTGCTGCCCAGCTTGACGCGCAGGATTTCCTCGGCTTTCGCCATATCGCCGTCGGCCTCGGTCAGCGCCTTCTTGCACTCCATCATGGGGGCGTCGGTCTTCTCGCGCAGTTCCTTGACCATTGCTGCGGTAATTGCGGCCATGATTACTCCTGACTTTTTCCGCCGCCGGAGCGCGGCGAAAATTAATGGTTTGACTAAAAAGAAGGGGCGCTAGGCCCCTTCAGACAATCGGCAGAGGGGGGAAGAAGCCCACCCCCTAGGCGCTACGCGCAGGGAAGATCAAGACTCCTCGACTTCCACGAACTCGTCGTCGCCTTCGGACACCGCATCGACCACGCCTTGCAGGGCCTGCTCGCGACCTTCCAGCACAGCGTCGGCGACGCCGCGCGCGTACAGGGCGATCGCCTTGGACGAATCGTCGTTGCCGGGGATGACGTGGGCCACGCCATCGGGCGAGTGGTTGGTGTCGACCACGCCGACAACGGGAATGTTAAGCGCTTTGGCTTCGCTGACGGCAATTTTGTGATAGCCGACGTCGATGATGAAGATCGCGTCCGGCAGGCCGTTCATGTCCTTGATGCCGCCGATGGACTTGTTCAGCTTTTCGAGCTCACGCTGGAACATCAGCGCTTCTTTCTTGCTCATGCGCTCGAGGGCGCCTTCGGCCTGCATGGCCTCCATGTCCTTCAGGCGCTTGATGGAGGTCTTGACCGTCTTGAAGTTGGTCAACATGCCACCGAGCCAACGGCTGTCCACGTAAGGCATGCCGCAACGCTGGGCTTCCTCGGCGATGATTTCGCGAGCAGCGCGCTTGGTGCTGACGAACAGGATGGTGCCGTTGCGGGCAGCCAGCTGGCGCACGAACTTGAGCGCCTCCTGGTACATGACCAGCGTCTTCTCGAGGTTGATGATGTGGATTTTGTTCCGATGGCCGAAGATGTAGGGGGCCATCTTGGGGTTCCAGAAGCGGGTTTGATGGCCGAAGTGGACACCGGCTTCCAGCATTTCGCGCATGCTAACGGACATATTGACTCCGAGGGTTAGGTCTTGCACCGCATCAGCACCCGGCGAACATTCCGCCCGGCACCCTGGACGACACGGCGCGCTGTTGATAAAACTTGCCTCAGCAGCCTGCTGGGTGACCTACGCGGCCAACCGGCCAACACCTCGGCCAACACCTATGAGGCGCCAAAGCAAGGCTTCCAAAATCAAAGAAAGCCTATAATTCTACTATTTTCCGACCCACCTGCTCAAGCCAGGGCACCACGCCCGCACCGCGGCCACCCGGCATACGCCACCCAACGGTTACAAATCGATGCAAAGATCGGCGCCGGGCCGGCGCCTTTCCCACGGTTTCTCACGATGCCGGCGCCGCGGCCAAGAGCGCTATGATGACACCACGGTGAATGAGCTTGGCCGCCGATTCGACCGTCGTCGACGGCTCGGGGCCGCCTCCCCGCCTCCCACCGGGAAGGTTGCCGCACCGCAACAAACCTGAGAGAGCATGAGTATCACCATCAAGACAGCCGAGGAAATCGAAAAAATGCGTGCGGCCTGCCAGGATGCCGCCAAAGTCCTCGATTTCATCGCTCCGTACGTCAAGCCCGGCGTCACCACCGGGGAACTGGACCGATTGTGCCTGGAATACATGACGGACGTGCTGCACGTCAAATCCGCCACCATCGGCTATGCCCCGCCGGGCTACCCGCCCTTCACCGGCGCGATCTGCACCTCGGTCAACCATCAAGTCTGCCACGGGATTCCCGGGAACAAGGTCCTCAAGAATGGGGACTCCCTCAACATCGACGTCACCATCATCAAAGACGGCTGGCACGGCGACACGAGCCGGATGTTCTTCGTAGGCGAGCCCTCCCTCCTCGCCCGCCGGCTATCCGAGGTCACGTATGAGTGCATGTGGCTGGGCATCGAGCAGGTCAAGCCCGGCGCCCACCTGGGAGACATCGGCCACGCCATCCAGAAGCACGCGGAGAAGCACGGTTACAGCGTGGTCCGGGAATTCTGCGGCCATGGCATAGGCAAGGTGTTCCATGAGGATCCGCAGGTCCTGCACTATGGCAAGCCCGGCACGGGCGTCGAGTTGCAAGCCGGCATGATCTTCACCATCGAACCCATGATCAACGCCGGCCGGCGGGAAATCCGCGAGCTGGCCGATGGCTGGACGATCGTGACGCGCGACCACAGCCTTTCGGCGCAATGGGAGCACACCGTGCTGGTGACGGACACCGGTTACGAGATCCTGACCGTCTCGCCCGGCATGCCGGCCCCGCCCGCCTTCGTCACCGCCCAAGCGGCCTGATACGCCCACTTCCGCCAGCGACCATGTCTACCGCTCAGCTGACTTCGCCCGCCATGGACGGGCTCCAGGACCTGCGCAACGCCATGCGCGCGGCGCGCGAACGCGCCATCGCCAACTATCGCGCCAACCTGCGCCCGGACGCCCTGCTAACGGAATTGCGGCGGATCGTCGACCGCACCCTGGTGGCCCTGCTCGAGCGTCATCCCCTGCCCGAGGGTGCCGCGCTGGCGGCCGTGGGCGGCTACGGCCGCGGGGAGCTCTACCCCCATTCCGATGTTGACGTGCTGATCCTGCTGCGCCAGGCGCCGACGGAGGAAGACGAGGCGCGCATCGGCGCGTTGATCACCGCGCTGTGGGACATCGGGCTGGAACCCGGGCACAGCGCGCGCACCGTCGATGAGTGCATGGCGGAAGCGGACAAGGACATCACCGTGGAAACGGCGCTCTTGGAAGCCCGCTTCTTGGCGGGTAGCCGGGCCCTGATGCGGCAGTTCGAAGCGGCCATGCGCAAGCGGCTGGACAAATGCGCCTTCTTCCATGACAAGCAGCTGGAGATGCAGCAGCGGCATACCAAGTACCACGATACGCCGTATGCCCTCGAGCCCAACTGCAAGGAATCGCCCGGCGGGCTGCGCGACTTGCAGGTCATCCTGTGGATGGCCCGCGCCGCCGGCTTCGGCAAGACCTGGAACCAGGTCGCGCGCGCCGGGCTGCTTACCGCTGACGAGGCGCGCCACCTGCGCCGTGCCGAACAAGCCTTCAAACGCCTGCGGATCGAGCTGCACCTACTCACCGGCCGGCGAGAAGACCGGCTGGTATTCGACGTCCAGCCTGCGATGGCCAAGGTGTATGGCATCCCCGAGGGCGGCACCCGCCGGCCCAGCGAAGTCCTGATGCAGCGCTATTACTGGGCCGCCAAGCTGGTCACGCAGCTCAACACCATCCTTGTCCAGAACCTCGAGGAGCGCCTGTTCCCGCGCGAGGGCGAGGAGGCCCAGCCCATCGACGAGGACTTCCGCATCGTGCGCGAGCGGCTAGACATGTACCGCGACGACGCCTTCGAACGCAATCCCACGCTGCTGCTGCGCGCCTTCCTGGTCATGCAGCAGCATGCGGAGCTCAAGGGGATGTCGGCGAGGATGCTGCGCGCCATCTGGCACGCCCGGCGGCGCATCGACGCCCAGTTCCGCCGCAACCCGGTCAACCGGCACTTGTTCCTGTCCATCCTGCAGCAACCGCGGGGCATCGTGCACGAACTGCGGCGCATGAACGACCTCAGCATCCTGCCTCGCTACCTGCTTCCCTTCCGCCGCATCGTCGGGCAGATGCAGCACGACCTCTTCCACGCCTACACCGTGGACCAGCACATCCTGATGGTGGTGCGCAACCTGCGCCGCTTCACGATGCCGGAACACGCGCACGAATACCCCTTCTGCAGCCAGCTCATCGCCAACTTCGACCGCCATTGGATCCTGTATGCGGCCGCCCTCTTCCACGACATCGCCAAGGGGCGCGGGGGCGACCACTCCGAACTGGGCGCGGTCGAAGCGCGGAAGTTCGCGCGCGAGCACGGCCTGGAGAAATCCGATGCGGAATTGCTGGAGTTCCTGGTCCGCCATCACCTGACGCTTTCCTCGGTGGCCCAGAAGAAAGACCTCAGCGACCCGCGCGTCATCCAAGACTTCGCCCAGCTCGTGGGAGACACGCGCCGCCTCACGGCGCTCTACCTGCTCACCGTGGCGGACATCCGCGGCACCAGCCCCAAGGTCTGGAATGCCTGGAAAGGCAAGCTGCTCGAAGACCTGTACTTGAAAACCCGGCAGGCGCTCGGCGGCGAGGTGCCGGACCCGGGTGCGGTGCTGGAGAAGCGCAAGGAAGAGGCGCTGGGGGCGCTGCGGCTCGCCGGCCTCACGGAAGATGCGCACCAAGCCCTCTGGAAGCAGCTGGACGTGGCCTATTTCCTGCGCCACGAAGCCCAGGACATCGCCTGGCAGACCCGCCACCTGTACAACAAGGTCAACAGCGAAACGCCTGTCGTGCGGGCGCGCGTGGCAACCATAGGCGAAGGCCTGCAGGTCATGGTCTACGTCAAAGACCAGCCCGATCTTTTCGCGCGCATGTGCGGCTACTTCGACGAACGCCGGCTCAGCATCCAGGACGCCCGGATTTATACGACCCGCCACGGCTGGGCCTTGGACAGCTTCATCCTGCTGGCCCCGGGCACGCCCAGCGAGCAGCGCGCGCTGCTTAGCTTGGTCGAACACGAACTGGCCGAAAGGCTGGCCGCGCCGGCGGGCGGCCCGACTTCGGCCACCCAGGCCGTTCCGCTCGGGCCCCGGCAGTCGCGCCAGTCGCGGATGTTCCCCATTACGCCGACCATCGAACTACAGCCTGACGAGCGCGGCCAGTCGTGGATATTGAGCGTCACCGCCTCGGACCGCACCGGCCTGCTGCACGCCATCGCCCGGACCTTCGCCAAGCACGGCATCAACCTGAGGACGGCGAAGGTGATGACCCTGGGCGAGCGCGTCGAAGACACCTTCTTGATCGACGGATCCGCCCTAGACAACTCGCGCAGCCAGATCCAGTTCGAACAGGACCTGCTCGAGGCGCTGAAGTAGCCAATCGTATGCCGCCGCACACAGGCCACACAGGCTTAACGAATTGAAAATGCGGCTTGCGCGATGCGCTGCTCGATAGCAACAATAGGCTTGCATTGCCCGGCGCGGTGGCCCCGAGGGGCCGCCGCGGCACTTCGCCCGCGCTCCGGCGCTAGGCGGCATGCCCCGCGCCGCGGAGCGCCGCAACAATGGGAGCCCAGCACGTGTCCGCATCCGCACCGCAATCGCCCCCCGACGACGATCGGACTTCCTTTTCCAAAGAAAGCCTCAAGCGCGCCTTTTTCGACCACCTGTTCTACACGATAGGCAAGTTTCCCAAGATCTCGGGCAAGAACGACTTTTACGTCGCCCTGGCCCACACCATACGGGACCGCAGCCTGCACCGCTGGATCAGCAGCACGGCGCAGTACAACCGAACGGCGCCGCGCATGGTGGCTTATCTGTCGGCAGAGTTCCTGATGGGCCCGCACCTGGGCAACCACCTCATCAACCTCGGCTTGGCCGACCGCGTGCGCGAGGCGCTCGAGGAGCTGGAACTCGACTACAACGAGATCCTGCGCCAGGAAGAAGAGCCGGGACTGGGCAACGGCGGCCTGGGCCGGCTGGCCGCGTGCTTCCTGGATTCGCTGGCGACCCAGCAGATCCCGGCGTTCGGCTACGGGATTCGCTACGAGTACGGCATTTTCTTCCAAGCCATCATCGACGGCTGGCAGGTCGAAAAGACCGACAAATGGCTGCGCTATGGCAACCCTTGGGAGATCCAGCGCGCCGAATGGGCGGTGGAGATCAAATTGGGAGGCCATACCGAGCAATACACCGACGACGCCGGCCATTTCCGCGTCCGCTGGGTGCCCGAGAAAACCGTGGTCGGCGTCCCGTACGATTCGCCCATCCCGGGCTACCACGTCAACACCACCAATACCCTGCGGCTATGGCGCGCGGAGGCAACGGAATCGTTCGATTTCTCCGTATTCAACCGGGGGGACTACCTGGGCGCCGTCAGCAAGAAGGTCACGTCCGAAAACCTGACCAAGGTGCTCTACCCCAACGACGAAACCACGCAGGGCAAGGAACTGCGGCTGGAGCAGCAATACTTCTTCGTGTCGTGTTCGTTGCAAGACATGATCCGCATCCACCTCGTGCGCGGCGGCTCGATCACGACCTTCCACGAGAAATTCGCCATCCAGCTCAACGACACCCATCCCGCCATCGCCATCGCCGAACTCATGCGGCTGCTGGTCGACGAGCACCTGCTGCCTTGGGAGCAAGCCTGGAACATCACCACGCGCACCTTTTCCTACACCAACCATACCCTGCTGCCGGAGGCCCTGGAACGCTGGCCCTTGCCGCTATTCCAGCGCATCCTGCCGCGCCACCTGGAAATCATCTACGAGATCAATGCGCGCTTCCTCAATGACGTGCGCATTCACTTCCTGGGGGATGAATCGCGCATCGCGCGGCTCTCGCTGATCGACGAGACTGGCGAGCGCTACGTGCGCATGGCGCACCTGGCCTGCGTGGGCAGCCATGCCATCAACGGCGTCGCGGAACTGCATTCGGAACTGCTCAAGAAAGGCGTGCTCAAGGACTTCTACGAGATGTGGCCGGAGAAGTTCCATAACATCACCAACGGCGTGACGCCCCGCCGCTGGCTCGTGCTGAGCAACCCGCGGCTGACGGAGCTGGTGACCCGCACCATCGGCGACGCCTGGGTGACGGACCTCCCGCGCATCCGGCAGATCGAAAATCACATCGACGATGAGTCGTTCCGCCAAGCGTGGCGTGCCGTCAAGCGGGCCAACAAGGCGGACCTTGCCGCGCTGATCCAGCGGCGGACGGGCGTGCAGGTCAACCCGGATTCCATGTTCGACGTGCTGGTCAAGCGCATCCACGAGTACAAGCGCCAGCACCTGGCCGTGCTGCACATCGTGACGCTATACCATCGCCTGAAGTCCGGGCGCGCGCGGGACCTGCAGCCGCGCACTTTCATCTTCGGTGGAAAAGCCGCGCCCGGTTACCACATGGCCAAATTGATGATCAAGCTCATTACTTCCGTGGGCGACGTCATCAATCACGATCCCGACGTACACGACCTGCTCAAGGTGGTCTTCATCCCCAACTTCAACGTCACGCTCGGCCAGTGCATCTACCCCGCCGCCGACCTCTCGGAACAGATTTCGCTGGCAGGCAAGGAGGCCTCCGGGACGGGCAACATGAAGTTTGCGATGAACGGCGCGTTGACCATCGGCACCATGGACGGGGCCAACATCGAACTGCGCGAGCAGGTCGGCCCGGAGAACTTTTTCCTGTTCGGGCATACCGCCGAAGAAGTGCAGGCGCTCCGGGACGCTGGCTACCAGCCCTCCGACTACTACCACAGCCACAGCGAGCTGCGCACCTGCATCGACCTGATCCGCAGCGGATTCTTTTCCCGCGGCGACGCCGGTCTATTCCGCCCGCTGGTGGACAACCTGCTGTACCACGATCCGTACATGCTGCTGGCCGACTACCAGTCTTACATCGAGTGCCAGGACCTGGTAGCGCAGGCCTACCGCGACACGGACGCCTGGACGCGCATGTCGATCCTGAATACGGCGCGCTCGGGCAAGTTCTCGTCGGACCGCAGCATACGGGAGTATGCAGAAAAGATTTGGAAAGTGGACCCGGTGCCGGTGGAGTTGTACGACGAATCCGAGCTCGAGGGGTCCTTGCGGCCACATGCCATGCGGTGAGGAAGCGCCGGGCCCGGTTGTGTCCGCGACACACACTTGCCGTGCGGCAGTGAGAGAATAGGCGCTTTCCACGAGGAGAACCACGACACCATGAAGCTCTACTACACGCCCGGCGCTTGCTCCCAAGCGCCACACATCACACTGCGCGAAGCCGGCATCGACTTCACCTGGGAGAAAGTCGACCTCAAGGCCAAGGTCACCGAGAGCGGCCAGGACTATCGCCAGATCAATCCCAAGGGCTACGTCCCCGCGCTGGAGGTGAGCCCCGGCGTGGTCATGACCGAGCTGGCCGTCCTGCTGCAATACCTCGCCGACCGCGTGCCCGAGCGCAAGCTGGCGCCGCCGCCCGCCAGCCCCGAGCGCTATGAGCTGCAAAGCTGGCTAGTCTTCATCTCCACCGAAATCCACAAAGGCTTCTCGCCGATGTTCAAGCCGATTTCTGACGACGCCAAGGAGGTCTTCAAGCAGATCCTGGCGACCCGGCTGGATTACGTCGAAAGCCAGCTGTCCAAGCGCGAATACCTGCTGCCCAGCGGCTTCTCGGTGGCCGACATCTACCTGTTCGTGACCACGGGCTGGGCGCCCCGCCTGAACATCGACCTCTCGCGCTGGCCGTCGATCGTCGCCTTCCGCGAGCGCATCGCCCAGCGTCCCGCCGTGCAGGCCGCCCTCAAGGCCGAAGGCCTGTTGAACTAATGCGGTAACCGCCGGCCCCGCCGGGCCGGCGTGCTAGGCTCCCCCGCTGGCCGAACAGCGGCCGCTCACCAGCTCTGCCAGGATGCGATGCACGTTTTTCATGCTGTCTTCGACCACCACGTGCATGCCTTCCACCGAAATCTGGTCCACGCTCGCCCCTTTGCCGGCGGCGTCGTTGGTAACCAGGCATAGTGCCGCATAGTCCAATTCCAGTTCGCGCGCCAGTGCCGCTTCCGGCATGCCGGTCATGCCGACCATGTCGCAGCCGTCGCGCGCCATGCGGCGGATCTCGGCGGCGGTTTCCAGGCGCGGCCCGGGCGTGCAGCCGTAGACACCGCCGTCGACCACCTCGATGCCGCAAGCCTGCGCCGCCGCGAGCAGGTCACGGCGCATGGCGGCCCCATAGGGCTGGGTCATGTCAACGTGGGTGACGGGCTGGTCTTCCCCGTCGAAGAAGGTACGCGGCCGGTCCGTGGTGTAGTCGATGATCTGGTCCGGCACGACGATCGCCCCCGCGGACAAATGGGGGGCGATGCCGCCCACCGTGGCGACGGACACGACGCGTCGCACGCCGACCTCGTGCAGCGCCCAGATATTCGCGCGATAGTTGATGCGATGGGGAGCCAGGGTATGGCCGTAGCCGTGGCGCGCCAGGAAGACGATTTCCGGCCCGCCATCGATGCGACCGTAGGTCAGCGCCCCCGAAGGTTCGCCGTAAGGGGTCCGCACGACCTGCCGACGCGTCACGACGAGCCCCGTCAGCTGGTAAAGCCCCGTTCCCCCGATGATTGCCTGCATGCTATACCTCTTGCGGGCGCTCCACCCGCTCTTTCACGACTGCAACAACGCTTTCAGGCCGTCTTCGTCGAGCACCGCGATGCCCAGCTCCTGCGCCTTGGCGAGCTTGCTGCCCGCATCGGCGCCGGCGACGACATAGTGCGTCCGCTTGGAAACCGAGCCCGTCACCTTGCCTCCGGCGGCGCGAATCAGCTCGGCGGCTTCCTCGCGCGTCATGGTCGGCAGCGTACCCGTGAGGACGAAAATCTTGCCTGCGATAGGGCCGGCCGTGCGATCGACCACGGCCTCGGTGCCCGGCGTGACGCCGTTGCGCAACAGCGCCTCCACGACCTCCCGGTTATGCGGCTCGGCAAAGAAGCGGTAGATGGAGGCGGCCACGACGGGCCCAACGTCGGGCACCGCGAGCAGTTCCGCTTCGCTGGCGTTCATCACCGCCTCCAGGCTTCCGAAATGGCGCGCCAGGTCGCGCGCCGTCGATTCCCCCACGTGCCGGATGCCGAGCGCGAACAGGAACCGCGCCAGCGGCGGCGTGCGGCTGGCACGGATGGCCTCGACCAAGTTGCGTGCCGACTTCTGGGCCATCCGGTCCAGCCCGGCCAATTCCTCTTCGGTCAAGGTATAGAGATCCGCCAACGTGCGCACGCGGCCGCGCTCGACCAGCTGGTCGATCAGCTTCTCGCCCAGGCCCTCGATGTCCAAGGCCCGCCGCTGGGCGGCATGCCACAGCGCCTGCTTGCGCTGCGCAGCACAAAAGAGGCCGCCCGTGCAGCGCGCAATGCTCTCGTCCTCCGGCCGCTCGATGGCCGACCCGCAGACGGGGCAATGCGTCGGCATGACGAACTTGCGCGCGTGGGGGGGCCGTTTGTCGAGCACCGGGGTGACGACCTCGGGGATCACGTCTCCGGCCCGCCGCACGACCACGGTGTCGCCGATGCGCACGTCTTTGCGCTCGATTTCATCCTCGTTGTGCAGCGTTGCGTTGGTGACGGTCACGCCGCCCACGAACACGGGCTTGAGCCGCGCCACGGGGGTGATCGCGCCGGTCCGCCCCACCTGGACCTCGATGTCAAGCAACTCGGTCGTAGCTTCTTCGGCCGCGAATTTATGGGCCACCGCAAAGCGCGGCGCGCGGGAGACGAAGCCCAGTCTGCGCTGCGACCCGATGGCGTTGACTTTGTACACCACCCCGTCGATGTCGTAAGGCAGCGAGGGGCGCAGCCCTTCCACGCGGCGATAGAACTCGAGGAGTCCCGCCGCACCCTTGGCGAGGCGCCGCTCGCGGTTGACCGGCAGGCCCAGTTCCTGCAACCAGTCCAGCATGCGCATGTGCGTATCGAACGGCGGCGCGTCGGCATCGGCCTGCCCGGCACCTGGCAGGCTGCCGCGTATCTCGCCCCAGCCATAGGCAAAGAACCGCAGCGGCCGCTTGGCGGTGATGCGAGGGTCCAGCTGGCGCAGGCTGCCTGCCGCGGCATTGCGGGGGTTGATGAAGACCTTCTCCCCCGCCTCCCGCTGCGCATCGTTGAGCCGCTCGAAGTCCTTGCGGAACAGCAAGACCTCGCCGCGCACTTCCAGCACTTCCGGCACCGGCCCCATGAGCGTCAGCGGAATCGAGCGTATCGTGCGGATGTTGGCCGTGATGTCCTCGCCGACCTGGCCGTCGCCCCGCGTGGCGGCACGCACGAACCGGCCCTGCTCATAGCGCAGGCTCACGGCCAGGCCGTCCAGTTTCAGCTCGCACGCATACTCGATTTCGGCGTCGGTCTCCAGCCCTTCCCGCACGCGCCTATCGAACGCGACGACGTCTTCCTCATCGAAGGCGTTGTTCAACGAGAGCATGGGCACGGCATGGCGCACCGTGCCGAAGGCGGCGAGCGGCGCGCCCCCCACGCGCTGGGTGGGGGAATCCGGCGTGGCCAGCAGCGGGAACTCTTGTTCGAGCTTGACCAGTTCCGCGAACAGCGCATCGTATTCGGCGTCGCTGATCAGCGGATCGTCGAGCACGTAGTAGCGGTGGTTGTGGAGGGCCAACTCCTGCCGCAGCTCGGCAGCGCGGCGCTTGGCCTCGTTTTCCCGGTCGATATCAGACGTCATCGAAGCCCCGGCACCCGCCTTAGCCGAATACCCGCAGCGCCCGCACCGAACCGGCCTTCAGGCCGGACTGCTCGAGCTTGGCGTACAACAGCTGCAGCTGCTTATCGATGGCCGCCTCTGCGCCGTCGGCAAGGGGACGACCGTTGTCGTCCACCACCGTGGCTTCGAGGCGGGCAGCCAACCCGCGGGCGACTTTCGCCATCTGGGTAAATGCGTGCTCGTGGGCGGGCGCCCGCGGCACGTCCAGGATCACGCTGAGCTGGCCGATGGTGGCCGGCCCGGCAGAACCCAGCGAGACGCCGTCGCTGCGGCCAAGCGTGAAGCGCACGGCACCGTCCTGGTCCACCCACGGCAACCGGCCGTCCTGGATGGACGAGAAGCCGGCCTCGCGCGCAGCCGTCAGCACATCCCCCGAAGACCAGCGGCGGCTGCTGGCGACCAAGGTCAAGCCCACCTGTGCGTCCAGCGCGGCGCAAACGGCGTCCAACTTATTGGCGCAATCGAGCACGGCCTGCGTGTCGGTGGCCTCCACCGTGCCGTCGAAGCGATCGGCCAACACCCGCGCGCGCGACAGAGCCTCGGCCCATTCGCCGGCCGTGAGCGGACCACTCCGGTTGGCGAGCAGCACGGCGACTTGCACCGACGCGTAGTTCTCGCCGTTGCGGATGGCGGCGCGATGCAGCCCGTCCGTGGTTTCGGCAAAGACGCGCAGCGGTTTCTGGCCGGCATGGCGTATGCCCTGGGTAAAAGCCGCGAGCTCCTCGCCAGGCACCGGCTCGAGGAACGAGACATCGATCACGGTTTCGCAGGCCTCGTCAACCTCTTCCTTGTCGTGATCCGCCGTGACGGATTCGGCCTGGGCCTCGATGCCGCCGACGACATTAGCATCGCCGTCCTGGCCGCCGGCCAGGCTGCCCAGGGCAGGCTCCCTGCGCGCGCCCGACGGCAGGCTGGGCTCTGCACCATGGAGCAAGGGATCCTTGCCGCTGCTGGCAAAACCGTCCTGGATCTGCTTGCGGGCACGGCGGTCCTGCCACCAATTCAGTCCAAGCACGACGACGATGGCCAAAACGCCTAGGGCGATGAGACCGATTTGTAGATCACTCATGAGTGTGTTCCCGATGACGGGCGTGATGGAAAAGATGCCTGCTGGGCCGGCGGCTCATCAGGCGGCCTCGGCGGCAAGCTGCATGGCCGAATCGATGTCGACCGCCACGATACGCGAAACGCCCTGCTCCTGCATGGTCACGCCCACTAGCTGGTGCGCCATTTCCATCGCGATCTTGTTGTGCGAGATGAAGAGGAACTGCGTCTGCTCGCTCATGCGGCGAACCAGATTGGCATAGCGCTCGGTATTGGCATCGTCCAGCGGTGCATCGACTTCGTCGAGCAGGCAGAACGGCGCCGGGTTGAGCTTGAACATCGCGAACACCAGCGCAGTCGCCGTCAAGGCCTTTTCACCACCGGATAGCAGGTGGATGGTGCTATTGCGCTTGCCTGGGGGCTGGGCCATGACCTGGACCCCCGCATCGAGGATTTCTTCGCCGGTCATCACCAGCTTGGCCTCCCCACCGCCGAACAGCGAGGGGAACAGTTCTCCAAAGTGGCGGTTGACGGTGTCGAACGTTTCCTGCAGCAATTGGCGGGTCTCTCGGTCGATCTTGCGGATCGCGTCTTCCAGCGTATCGATGGCCGCCTGCAGGTCGGCATGCTGGGAATCGAGATAGGTCTTGCGCTCGCGTGCGGCGTTCAATTCATCGAGCGCGGCCAGGTTGACCGCCCCCAGGGCATCGATCTCGCGCGAGAGGCGCTGCAGCTCCGATTGCAGCCACGACGGGCGCTGCCACTCCTTGGGAAGCGCGTCGAGCTGTTCGCCCAAGGCCGCCAGGTCCAGCTCCTCGCCTGCCAGCTGCTCGGCGTACTGCTCCTGGGCCAGCCGCGCGGCCTGCTCCTTGAGCTGCAGTTCGGTAATGCGGCTGCGCAGGGGTTCGAGCGAACGCTCCAGCGTCATGCGGCGCTCATCGGCCTCACGAAGCTGAGCGGCCAGCGTATCCATTTCGATGCGGGCGAGGTTGAGTACCTTCTCGCGCTCGCTGCGCAGTTCGAGCGCAGCCTGCAAGCCGGCCTGCGCCGCGGCGTCGTCCAGCACCTGCAGTTCCTGCTGCACCCGCTCGGCTTCGGCCGCCGCCCGCTGGCTTTGCTCGCTGGCGAGTTGCATGTTGCGGCGCAGCTCATCGATGCGGGCGCGCAGGCCGCGCTCGGCGAAACTGGCCTCCTGGGCGGCGCGTTCGAGCTCGCGCAGGCGCTCGCGCGCGCGCTGGACCTCGAGTTCGCGCTGCTCTTGCGCCATTTGCGCCTCTTCGAAGGCGGACTGTTTTTCGCCCAGTTCGGCATCCAGGGTCTCGAAGCGGGCTTCCGCCTCTTCCTTGCGGATGCGGATCTCTTCTTCCTGGGCTTCCAACTCCGCGCGCTCTTCCTGGATGCGGGCGGCACGTTCTTCCATCTGCGCCGCTTGTTGGGCGAGGCGGGTGTGCTCGAGCTGGATGGCATGCAGGCGTTGCGTGACCTCGGCCAGGCGCTGGCGCGAGGCGGGCAAGGCTTGGGCCACCTGCTGATAGGCGGCTTCGGCCCTCGCGGCAGCCGAGCGTGCCTCATCAGCGATGAGCTGCTGGGCCTTCACCTGGCGCTGGAGGTTCTCGATCTCCTGCTGGCGGGCCAGCATGCCGGCCTGCTCCGAATCGGGAGCGTAGAAACGCACGCAGTTCCGGCCAACGAGGTGGCCTTCCTTGACGACGAAATAGCCGCCCTCGGGCAATTGGGCACGCCCGGCCAGCGCCTGCGATGCGTCAGTGGCGACGTACACGTCGCGCAGCCAATCGTTCATCAGCGCGCGCAGGCCGGGATCGCTGATGCGCAGCAGCGAGGCCAGCGACGTGAGCGCGGCGGGGGCCGCCGCCGGCGCGGACGCGGGCGGCAACTGGTAGAAAGCGAGCCGGGCCGGCGGCGCGTCGTTGAAGAACGCCTTGGCCCAGTCGAGGTTGCTGACCTCCAGGGCGCCCAGGCGCTCGCGCAATACGGCTTCCAGCGCGGTTTCCCAGCCCTGCTCGATGTGCAGCTTTTGCCACAGGCGGCCAAGCTGGGTCAGTTCGTGCTTTTCCAGCCAGGGATGCAGCGCCCCCTGTTTCTGGACGTCTTGTTGGAGGCGCGTCAGGGCCGAGAGTCGCGCCTCGATCTGGGACACGGCAGCCGCTTCCTTCTGCGCCGTTTCCTGGGCCTGGCGGCGCGCGGCATCGACCACGGGCAGCTGTTCTTCCAGGGCCGAGAGCTCCTGCTGCGCCTGAGCGACGCGCTGCTCGGTATCGGCGAGGTCTCCGGTGAGCTGCTCCAGCCGCGCCGGATCGGGGCGCTGCAAATTGCGCTCCTCGGCTTCCAGCCGTTCCCGGCGCTGCGCCAGCGCCTGGAGCTGGCGATCGGCTTCGCGTTGCTCTTGGGCGGTCAGCGCAAGGTTTTGCTCCACCAGCGACAAGGCGCTGCGCAGCTCGGAAAGCCCCGCGGCCGCATCGCGAACCTTGGCTTCGATGTCAGGCAGCTGGGCCTGGGCCTCTTCGGCAACCACGCGCGCCTCTTCGGCGCGCGCCTCGCCCACGGCCAAGTCCTCCTCGGCCTGGGCGAGCTGCTCGCCCCCCGTCTCATGCTGCTCGCTCCACTGCGCGATCTGCTGCTGCAGCTGGGCCAGCTGGGCCTGCATGCGGTTGCGCGCCTCGACCACGTACTTGATTTCGGCCTCGAGCCGGCTCACCTCGGCGTTCGCCTCGTACAGGCTGCCCTGGGCGGCGTGCACGGCGTCGCTGGCGGCATAGTGCGCCTGGCGCGTGCCCTCGAGCTCGGCCTCGAGCTTGCGCAAATTCGCGGTCGCGCCTTCCAGGTCCGCCTGGGCCTGCTCGATGGCCAGCGCATATTGCGCCCGGTCGGCATCGGCTTCGCGCTTCTTGAGCAGCCAGAGGAACCGCTGCTTCTGCTCGCTCTCGGCCTGCAGGCTCTTGTAGCGCTGGGCGACCTCGGCCTGGGCTTCGAGTTTTTCGAGCTGCGTGGCCAGCTCGCGCAGGATGTCTTCCACGCGGGTCATGTTCTCCCGGGTGTCGGAGAGGCGGTTTTCGGTTTCCCGGCGCCGCTCCTTGTAACGCGACACCCCTGCGGCCTCTTCGAGGAATACCCGCAATTCTTCGGGGCGCGCCTCGATGATGCGGGAAATCATGCCCTGGCCGATGATGGCGTAGCCGCGGGCGCCGAGCCCGGTGCCCAGGAAGATGTCGTGGATGTCGCGGCGGCGAACCTGCTGGTTATTGATGAAATAGCTGCTCGTGCCGTCGCGGGTCAGTACCCGCTTGACGGCGATTTCGCTGTACTGGCTCCACTGGCCTGCGGCCCGCCCTTCGGAGTTGTCGAACACCAGCTCCACCGATGCGCGCGCCGCCGGCTTGCGGTTGACCGAGCCGTTGAAGATGACGTCCTGCATGGACTCGCCACGCAGTTCGGAGGCCTTGGATTCGCCCAGGACCCAGCGCACGGCATCGATGATGTTGGACTTTCCGCAGCCGTTGGGCCCCACCACCCCGACCAGCTGGCTCGGCACATGGATGGACGTCGGGTCGACGAACGACTTGAAACCTGCGAGTTTGATCTGGGTAAGTCGCACCGGGAAACAAAGCTTCGATTAAAAGGGGCTGGGAAAGGAATCGATAGACGACACCAAAACAGGCGGGCGAACGGGCCGGCGCCACCGCATGCCGGCCCTGGGCGCCGTGGCGGCTGCTATGCCTGGCCACCTGCGCCGCCCTGCCGGCAAGCGCGCGCATGGGACCGCGCGGGCGGCCGATTCAATGCTTCGTATAATACCAAAGGGGCATCGGCAGGATACGCGTGGCGCCGCCGCCGCGGCCTTTTTTTCACTTTCGTTACGTATAGACGCAAGCACATGCCTTCTCAACCCAGCAAGAATCTCGACACCTTCGCCAATCCCAGCCCCGGGAGGGATTTCCAGATCCATATCGAGGTGCCAGAATTCACCTGCCTGTGCCCGATGACCGGCCAGCCGGACTTTGCCGTGCTGGTGATCGACTATATTCCGGACCAGCTCTGCGTCGAGCTCAAGAGCCTCAAGCTCTACACCTGGAGCTTCCGCAACGAAGGCAAATTCCACGAAGCCGTGACCAACGAAATCCTGGACGACCTCGTGCGCGCACTGTCGCCCCGCTTCATGCGCATCACGGCCAAGTGGTACGTGCGCGGCGGCATCTTCACCAACGTCATCGCCGAGCACCGCAAGCCGGGATGGGAGCCTCAACCGGCCGTCCATCTCCAGGAATTCCCTCAAAGCAGCAACATCCGCGGGTAAGTACCATCGGATCGCGCGGGACGCAATCGAAGGCGTCCCTTATCCGCATGCTATAAATCGTGCGCTACGATGCGCGCCACGCATCCTGCCGCAGTGCCCCCTGAGTGCGGCACTTTTGGATCCACTCACAGGCACACGAGTCTCCCCCACCGATGAAACGCGGCTTTTACCTGATCATGGCAGCGCAGTTCTTTTCGTCGCTCGCCGACAATGCGCTTTTCATCGCCGCCATCGCGTTGATCCAGCAATTGGAAGGGCCCGACTGGATGACGCCCATGATCAAGTGGTCGTTCGCCCTCGCCTACGTCCTGCTGGCCGCTTTCGTCGGAGCTTTCGCCGACTCTTTTCCCAAAGGCAAGGTGATGTTCGCCACCAATGCGGTGAAGATCATCGGCTGCCTATTGATGTTCGGGCACGCGAGCCTTGGGCTCGCGCCCACGCACCAGGTCTACACCGTCTGTGCCGCCTACGCGCTGGTAGGCATCGGCGCGGCCGCCTATTCACCCGCCAAGTACGGCATCATCACCGAGCTGCTGCCTCCCGAACAACTGGTCAAGGGCAATAGTTGGATCGAGGGGCTCACCGTCGTCTCCATCATCCTGGGAGTGGTCCTTGGCGGTGCGCTGATCAGCCCCACGGTGTCGGCCTGGCTGCTCTCGCTCGAAGCGAACGTGCTGGGCCCCAGGCTGCAGACGCCGGCCGAGGCGGCCATCATGGCGATTGCCCTGATCTACCTCGTCGCGGCCTTCTTCAACCTGCTCATCCCCTCCACCGGGGTCACCTATCCCCGACAGCAACGCAACCCGGTCAAACTGCTCACGACGTTCAGCTGTTTCGTCGCCACCTTGTGGCGCGACAAGCTCGGGCAAATCTCCCTCGCGGTCACCACGCTTTTCTGGGGAGCGGGCGCGACGCTGCAATTGATCGTGATCGAATGGGGCCGGGTCCAGCTCGACCTGCCGCTGAACCGGGCGTCGATCCTGATGGGCGTTGCCTCCATCGGCACCATACTGGGCGCGGTGCTGGCCGGCAGAGTCCCGCTGCGCCACGCACTGGCGGTTCTGCCCATGGGCGTGGCCATGGGCCTGGTCGTGATGCTGATGCCGCTCGCCTATGAGCCGTGGTTCGTCTATACGCTGCTCATCGCGATCGGGGCCTTGGGCGGGTTCTTCGTCGTGCCCATGAATGCCCTGCTCCAGCACCGTGGCCACGTCCTGCTGTCCGCCGGACACTCCATCGCGGTGCAGAACTTCAACGAACAACTCAACATCCTATTGATGGTGGCCATCTACTCGATCATGCTGGGCATGGAGATGCACATCAACACCATCATCATCATCTTCGGCACGCTGGTGGCCGGCCTCATGCTACTGATCATGGCCTGGAACCGCCACAATCACCGCAAGCATCCCGAGCTCGACCAGGTCATCGGCAGCCGCGCCCACGGCACCGCGCTGCGGCACGATTGAGCTGCGCCGACGCCGGCCGAAGGGGTCACCTCAAGCGCCGCCCACCGACGCGGCAAGCCGCAAGTCTTGCCATGCCTTGATTTTCTCGGCGGGGCTGCGCAGCAGGTAGGCGGGGTGATAGCTGACCACCACTGGCACCGAGCGGCCGTGCAGCGACAAGGTATGCACCTTGCCCCGCAAACTGCCGATGCGCGCATCCGTTTCGAGCAAGGTTTGGGCGGCAAACCGCCCCAGCACCAAGATCAACTCGGGCTGGATCAATTCGATCTGCCGCATCAGGAAGGGACTGCACCGCGCCACCTCCTCCGGAAGCGGGTCGCGATTGCCTGGCGGGCGGCATTTGATGACGTTCGCGATGAAGACGTCGACCTGCCGCGACCTGGAAATGGCGGCGAGCATGTTGTCGAGCAGCTTGCCCGAACGGCCCACGAACGGAGCGCCTTGCTTGTCTTCCTGCTCGCCGGGCGCTTCGCCGATCAGCATCCAGCGCGCGTGTCGCGGCCCGGTGCCGAAAACCGTCTGGGTGCGCCCTTGGCACAGCCCGCAGGCCGTGCAATGCCGAACTTCCTCTTCCAGGGCCGCCCATGCCTGCTCCGGATCGAGTGCCACAGGCGCCGGCGCTTCGGCAGGCGCCTCGGCCGCCTCAGCCTCTGTCCTCAGGACGGGAGCCGCAACGTCCCGCATGGGCGATTCGGCGCCTTGCACGGCGCCTGCATCGTCCTGCACGCCTGCCTGGACAATTCCCGGGACCGGCGCCTGTAGTACGGGCCCGGGCAGGTTCCACAGCCGCTCGATGCCGAGTTCGCGCAACCACGCCCGGCGGACCGGGCTCATCCCGCTCGGGCTGCGCTCAGCCATGTGCGGGCCCTCCGTCCGGCGCAGCGAGCATCTTGCGCATCACGATGGCGTCCTCCCTGCCGCGCGCCGCGGGATAGTATCCGCGCCGCACGCCGATGCGCTCGAAGCCGGCGCGCTCGTACATGCCCTTGGCGATGAGGTTGGATGGACGCACCTCGAGCAGCAGGCTGCGCGCATGCTGCGCAACGGCGCGCTGTTCCACCCATCCCAGCAGCCGGCGGCCAAGCCCGAAGCCCTGGGCGGCCGGCGCGACGCTGATGTTGAGCAGGTGCGCTTCGTCCAACACCAGCATGGTGACGCAATAACCCAGCAATCGCGTGCCGTCGTGTACCACCCACGCGTCATAGCCCGAGCGCAGGGAGTCGGCGAAATTGCCGCGCGTCCAGGGAAACGAATAGATCTGCCGTTCGACGGCATCGACCTGGTCCAGGTCCGCCTCATCCATGGGCCGGCATGCCTGCGCCCAATCGGCGAGGATTCTCGCCACGTCGACCTCGCCGCGCACCGCGTTCATGGTTGCCCCGCCGGCGCCGAAACGCGCGGGTTGCCGCCCGCCCCGGCCTGGCGTTCCACGGTCGTGAAGGCCACTTTATCGCGCACGTACAGCGGCGCCGCCAGCTCCGGTGCGACGGTCTCGTTGCGCAGAAATGCCGCGTGCGCCAGCCGGGCAACCGAAGCCGCCGTGGGCCGCTCGGGTGCGCCCCGCTCATGCAAGGCAAAACTCGAAAAAGCGTGCGGATAGGCGCAGGCCCCATCACCGCACAGCAGCAGCGACGCACCGTCGGCCAGCTGCGCGATTTGCGCGCGAATCCAGGACTCGAGCCCGGCGCAAGCCATCAATTGAGGGGCGATCAGGGTTTCCAGCCGGCCTTCGTCCCGTTTCCGGTATGCGGCCAGGTAAATTTCCTCCATGCGCGCATCCATCGCCACGACCAAGGCGCGCCCGGCATCATCCTCGACCTGCTCGGCCACGGCCGCATGCGACACCACTGGCACCAGCGGCCGGCCGAGGGAAAACCCTAGCCCCTGTGCAACGCCGCATGCCACCCGCAAGCCGGTGAAGCCCCCGGGCCCTTGGCCGAACGCTATGGCATCCAGGGCCGAGCGGGCGATGCCAGCCTCCGCCAAGACCTCTTCCACCATGGGCAATAGCCTGGCCGAATGCTCCTGCACGCCCACGTGCTCCCGGCAGTAGAGGTCGACGGCGCCTGTCTCGTCCGCGCGCAAGAGCGCGACACCGCAACAGGCAGAAGAAGTTTCGAGGGAAAGAATATGCAGCGCCATGGCTTGCGATTGTAAGTCCAGAAGCAAGCCGGCATCGCCCCGGGTGAACGTGACAGCCCAGGCGCAAGCACCACGGGCGGCATCGCCTGCAGGCCAAGGTGAGCCCAAGCCCGGCCGGCGACGGCGACCAGGCGGGAGCTCAGTTTTTCTGCCGGCGATACGGCCCGTACACTTCCTCGGTGGCGCGCTGGATCTCCTGGCGCAGCAGAAGGCGCTCCTCCGAGGACAGCCTCCGCGGCAACTGCAGCCGCTCATCCGCAGCGACGGGCCCGGCCCAAGGATCCATCGAGGCGCGCAGCACGCCGGACGTGCCCTGCGCCTGCGACGCGCTCACCTGGCCGCTCGCCTCCTTGACGGCGTTCTCGACCTGGCTCACCATGGTTCCGGAAATGCGCCGGCCGGATTCCAGGGCGGGCGTGCGCGCGAAGCGCTCACGGACCTGTCCGTAGGCCGCAGCAGCCGCCAAGGCCGTTATCATGACCGCCAATCCGCCGAGCGCTAGCGTCGTGAAACTGGCAGTACGCGTGGAATCGGATATTTTGTTCACGTACTAATCATACGATGGACGCATGACATCATCATAGACGCGGAAGTGTCCAACCGACCATTTATGTAACAACCAATGTCCCTCCCTGGATTGATCGGGGAGCCTCCGTTACATTCGCGCCATGTCACTAGCCAACGCCCCCAAAAAAATCCTTGTCGTCGACGACGACGTGCGGCTACGCGATCTGCTGCGCCGCTACCTCGCCGAGCAAGGTTTCTCCGTCTGGGTTGCCGAAAACGCCCAGACGATGAACAAACTCTGGCAGCGCGAGAGGTTCGACCTGCTCGTGCTAGATCTGATGCTTCCTGGCGAAGACGGCCTGTCGATCTGCCGTCGGCTGCGGGGGGCGCGGGACAGTACGCCCATCATCATGCTCACGGCCAAGGCCGAAGACGTCGACCGCATCGTCGGCCTCGAGATGGGGGCGGACGACTACCTGCCCAAGCCGTTCAATCCGCGCGAGCTGCTCGCGCGCGTCAACGCGGTGCTCCGCCGCCGCGGACCGGACGAGCACCCCGGCGCGCCGAGCCAGGACAACGAGTCGGTCACGTTCGGCCCTTACGTGCTGAACCTGGCGACCCGCACGCTGACCCGCGACAACGAACCGGTTGCGCTCACCACGGGCGAGTTCTCCGTGCTCAAGGTGTTCGCGCGGCATCCCAAGATCCCGCTCTCCCGCGACAAGCTGATGGAGCTGGCCCGCGGCCGCGAATATGAAGCGTTCGACCGGAGCCTGGACGTCCAGATCTCGCGGCTGCGCAAGCTGATCGAACCGGATCCTGCCAAGCCGGTGTTCATCCAGACCGTATGGGGCCTCGGCTACGTGTTCGTACCAGACGGGGGCAGTTGATCCGCTCCTAGGCATCCATGTCGGTCGCCCTGCGCGTTGCGTCCAGGCTGGGTTTGTTCAGCCGGACCTTTCTTTTGCTCACCGTGCTCATGACGGCGAGCCTGGCCGCATGGCTGCAGGCTTTCCGGAGCATGGAGATAGAGCCCCGGGCGCAACAAGTCGCCCAGCAAATCGTCACCGTCGTCAACATTACCCGTGCAGCCCTGATCCACTCGGCGCCGCAGGAGCGGCGGTACCTGCTGCTCGACTTGGCCACCAACGAGGGCATTCAAATCTACCCGCACGAGAAAGACGACGTCACCGTGCGGCTGCCCGACAGGCAGGTCCTGCAGCGCGTGGAAGAGCAGATCATCGCGCGCCTGGGGCCGGAGACCATCGTCGCCTGGGAGGTCAACCGCATTCCCGGCCTGTGGGTCAGTTTCTCCATCGACGATGACGACTACTGGATGGTCGTCGAACGCGACCGGGCGGAACGGGTGCCCGGAGTGGAATGGCTGGGCTGGGGTGCGGCCGCCCTGCTCCTGTCGCTGCTGGGCGCCGCGGTCATCGTGGGCTTCGTCAACCGGCCCCTGTCGCGCCTTTCCCGGGCGACGCTCGCACTGTCGCGCGGCGAGACGCCGCCTCCGCTGCCCGAGACCGGGCCCGAAGAGATTCGCCGGGTCAACACCAACTTCAACCGCATGGTGGAAGAGCTTGACCGTGCCGAAGCCGACCGCGCCCTGATGCTGGCCGGGATCTCGCACGACCTGCGCACGCCACTTGCGAGGCTGCGCCTGGAAATCGAACTAAGCGGCGTTTCGGAAGCCGCGCGCGCGGCCGTGGACGAAGATCTCGCCCAGATCGACCGCACCATCGGCCAATTCATGGAATACGCCCGGCCGGCGAGCGCGCCGGACCGCAATCACAATGTGTCGGAATTGATCGCCGAATTGGTCGAGCGCGAGTGCAGCCACACGGAGACGCTGGGCGGCTCGCTGCAAGCCAGTATCACGCCCAACCTGTGGGCGCGCATCGCCTCGGCCGACCTGCAGCGCGCCGTCAGCAACCTGCTCGAAAACGCCCGCCGCTACGGACACAAGCCCGGCGAGCCTCCTCATATCGAATTGACGGTCCGCCAACAGGGCAACAACATACTGATCGAGGTATCGGACCACGGGCCGGGCGTCAAGCCCGAGGATGTGCCGCGACTGCTGCGGCCGTTCACGCGCGGCTCGGACGCACGCACCAATGCGGGCGGCGCGGGGCTGGGGCTGGCCATCGTCAAGAGACTGTTGCAGCGCGCCGGTGGTACCCTGAACCTGATTAACCGGGAGGGCGGCGGCCTGACTGCCCGCATCACCCTGCCGGCTTCCTCACAAAAATCCGCCGACGCCAAGTAGCGGTCCGGCCCTAGCCGGCCGCTAGCGCGCCCGGCCACACTGCGAGGAACGATCATGAAAACCGTCGGTACGAAGCTCGAACCCTTCAAGGTCCACGGCGTCAAGCCGGGATTCAACGAGCCAGAAGAGAACGGCGCCTCGGCCTTCGAGACCCTGAGCGAGACATCGTTCCCAGGCAAATGGAAGGTCATTTATTTCACCGCCAAAGATTTTTCAGCGGTCTGCGCCAGTGAAATCGCCGCCTTCGCGGCGCTGGCCGACCAGTTTTCCGAACGCGGCGCCGTCTTGCTGGGAGGCTCGCTCGACAGCGAATATGCCAAGCTCGCTTGGCGGCGCGAAAATCCTGCGCTTTCCCGGCTCAATCATTACCAGTTTGCGGACAGCGCCGGCGCGCTGGTGGACCAACTCGGCATCCGCGACCGCACCGAAGGCGTGGCGTTGCGCGCCACGTTCCTGGTGGATCCGGACAACACCATCCAACACATCTCGGTCAATAATCTGAGAGTGGGCCGCAACCCCGAGGAAGCCCTGCGCACGCTCGACGCGCTGCAAACCGGCGAACTCTGCCTCGCCGGGCGCCCCATCGGCCCTCCCACTTCGAAAAAGCCCTGACCATGCACTACGTTTTCGTCTACGGCACATTGAGGCGCGGCGAAATCAACGACATTTACCGCCTCGCGCAACGCCGAGGATTGCCCGCCCCGGCCTACCTCGGCATGTCGTCCGTGCCCGGCCGGATGGTGGATTTCGGGGATTGGCCCGGGCTTATCGAACAGGCCGCACCTGGCCGACGCGTGCGGGGCGAAGTCTACGCGGTGGACGAAGCACTGCTGGCCGCAATGGACGAAGTCGAGGAATACGACCCGGCCCAAGACACGCTGTTCGTCCGCCGCGGAATCGACCTGTGGATCGGCGAGCGCAGCCTGCACTGCCAGTATTACCCCATCAACCCCGGCTTGGTGGGCGAGGCGGTGCCCATCGACCACGATGACTGGGTTGCCTACCGGCTCGCCCGCAACGCCCCCCGCGAACTCGTCACGGGCGCGGAGCCCGGTTAGCGTCGATCTGCTTCCAGCACGCCGGGAACTTCGCGTATGCCGGCCAGCGCCCGGGCGAGGTGGTCGCCGTTGCCTACCTCGGCCGTGAACACCATGCGGGCGATGGCTTGCCGGCTTTGCGTGTTGACGCCGATGACATTGATGCGCTGGCGCGCAAAGACTTCGGAAATGTCGCGCAGCAGGCCGTGGCGGTCATTGGCGAGCACGACGATGTCCACCGGATAGACCGCATCCCGGGTGTCTCCCCAGGCGACGTCGATCACCCGCTCGGGCTCGCGCTTGGCCAGCTCGCGGAAACTCTTGCAATCGCAGCGATGGATGGACACGCCGCGCCCGCGGGTCACGAATCCCGAGATGAGGTCGGGCGGCGCCGGCCGGCAGCACTTGGCCAATTGCGTCAGCAGCGAATCCACGCCCACCACCAGGACGCCGCTCTTGCCCGCGTGCACCGCGCTCTCGGGGCGGCTGTCGCGCGTCAGTGCGGATAGGTCCGGCGCAGCATCTTCGGGCGGAGCCTCAAAGGCGGCCGCAACCTGGCGCAGGCTGAACTCGTCCTTGGCCAGCGCGACGTACAAATCCTCCGTGCACGCGAATCCCAGCTGCTGCGCCAGCAATTCGAGATTGGTGGCGGTCTTGCCCAGCCGCTGCAGCTCTTTTTCGAGCATGGCCTGGCCCTGGGCGATGCGCTCTTGGATGTCGATGGCATTGAACCAGGCGCGCACTTTGGCGCGCGACCGCTGGCTGGCGAGATATCCCAGCTGCGGGTTGAGCCAATCGCGCGACGGCCCGCCGGATTTGGCTGCGATGATCTCCACCGTCTGGCCCGTGACCAGGCGCGTGTTCAGGGGCACCATCACGCCATCCACGCGCGCGCCCCGGCAACGGTGGCCGAGGTCGGTGTGCACCTGGTAGGCGAAATCCACTGGCGTCGCGCCGGGCGGCAATTCGATGACGCGCGCCTGCGGCGTCAGCACGTAGATGTTGTCCGAGAGCGAATTGAGCGCTGTCTGCCCGAGCTGGTCGTCCACCTGCACGTCCGCCTTCCACGCGAGCAGCTGCCGTATCCAGCTCAGCTTGCGGTCGTACTCGGAGTCGGCGCTCACCTGTCCGCCCTTGGCGCCCGCTTCCTTGTAGCGCCAATGCGCCGCCATGCCGAACTCGGCGAACTGGTGCATTTCGCGCGTGCGTATCTGGACCTCGAACGGGCGTCCGTCATGGTCGTAGACCACCGTGTGCAGCGACCGGTAGCCATTGGGCTTGGGGCGGGAAATGTAGTCGTCGAACTCGTTGGGCACCGGGGTCCACAAATGGTGGACCAAGCCGAGCACCGTATAGCAGGTGCGGATGTCGTCCACGATGATGCGCAATGCGCGCAGGTCGTAAAGATCGGCGAAATCCAGCCGCCGGTTGCGCATCTTGTTCCAGATGCTGTAGATGTGCTTGGGCCGCCCCGTGACTTCAGCGGAAATTCCCGCGTTTTCCAGCGCCTGGCGCACGCGCGCGATGGCGTCTGCGATGAAGGCTTCGCGTTCGACGCGCTTTTCCTCCAGCAGGCCAGCGATTTCCTTGTAGCGCGCCGGCTCGAGGAAACGGAAAGCGAGATCTTCCATTTCCCACTTGATCTGCCAGATGCCCAGGCGATTGGCCAAGGGTGCGTAGAGTTCGAGGGTCTCCCGGCCCAGGGCCTCGGGTAGCGGCACCTTGCGCTGGGCATGCCAGCGCAGCGTCTGCAGCCGCGAAGCCAGGCGCATCAACACGATGCGCAGGTCGGCCGCCATCGCGAGGAGCATCTTGCGCAGCATCTCCGCCTGCGCACCGCTGCCGGCCGATGCGTCGCTCGCATCGCGCGTGACCTGGCCCAACCTGATGAGCGCGCGATAGCCATGCACCAGGCGCGCGACCTCGGCACCGAACTGCACCGTGACGGCGTCTTTATTCGAATGATGGGGGTTGATCTCGTGATCGTCCACGGCATACGCCAGCAGCGCCGCCATGCGGGTGTGCCCGTCTACCTGCAGGCCGGCGAGAACCGTCACCACCCCGGCGGCATGCTCGGCCCAGCCTTCCCCATCGGCGATCGCGGGCTCGCGCGCATAGCGCGGGAGCGACCATTCAAGCGCCCTGCTCAATTCCTGGGACGCCTGCTCCGACAAGCCGGCATGGGCCGCCTGCTGCCAGTCAGGGCTGAAAATCGCCGACAACGGGTCGGAAGCGCGAGGGGATTCGTTCATGGTCGTACACTTTGCACCGGCCTGGCTCGACGTCGGCGCCATGCTCCGGCGGGCAAGCCGCCAAGCGGAGATTGTATGTTGGGATGCGCCCCGCTTTCCCGGCGGCGCCACAGCCCCCAGGGCAGCCATCGCTGGCGCGCCCAATCCTGGATTATCGCCCTAAACGCTCCGACCGGTCGCTCTCGCTGATCGCATCGTCAGCAGGCCCGTGCACCGCGGGCGCGCGGCCTCACCAAGCTGGTGCCGACCCGCGGGATCCCATCCCGCCTCCTCCTCTCCGCAAGAAACCTCGCGTTTCCCCGCATCAACCTTCGTCAAATTATGCAGTAGGCTGAATAAATATGATCAGCATACTAACTAATGGCATGTTGTTTGCTTTTTTGCCGTTGACCCTTCACCTCACATCGAGGCCGACCATGACTGTTCATCGCGTTGAGAAGCTAGTGAAATTCGGTTTGGGCGCGAGCTTGCTCTGCTCCGCCATCTTCGCCGTACCTTCTTCGGCGGCGGATGCCGTCAAAGTCAAGCTGGACTGGACGCCATGGGGCGTTCATGCGCCCTTCCACCTGGCCAAGCAGAAAAAGTGGTTCGACGAGGCCGGCCTGGACGTCTCGCTCGAAGACGGCAACGGCTCGGTGGCGACCGTGCAATTGGTAGGCAGCAACGACCAGTTCGACGTGGGCCATGCTGCGCTCGCCAGCATGATGATCGCGCGCGACAAGGGGCTGCCGGTGAAGGCCCTCGCCGTCTACGCTCGCCGCAGCGACGTCGGCATGCTGGTGCCGTCCGACAGCGGCATCAAGGGTCCTGCGCAGCTCAAGGGCAAGCGCGTCGCCTATACCGCCGGTTCGCTCGAGGCGCCGTTCATCGACGCCTTCTTGGCGGCCGGAGGCGTGCAGCGCAAAGACGTGGAGCTAGTCAACGTCGATGCGGCCAGCAAGGCCACGACCTACGCCGTCGGTCGCACGGACGCCGCCTTCTCGACGATCCCCTTCTTCTTGCCTGCGGTGTCGGCCAAGCGCCCCTCCATCGGCATCCCGTTCGCTGATTACGGCCTGCACATGCCGAGCTTCGGGCTCTTCGCCAGTGAATCCAAGCTCAAGCAACGCCCGGAAGTCCTCGCACGCTTTGCCGCCGTAGTCACCCGGGCGTGGAAATACATCTACGACGGCCACCAGGACGAGGCAGTCCAAGCGATCCTGGCCGAACGGCGCCAGGCGCGACTGGATGCGAGCGTGCTGCGGGGGCAGATCGATGCGCTGGAGTCTTTCCTTGCCATCTCTCCCGCCACGCCCGTCGGCTCCCTCATCCCGGAAGAGTGGGACAACGCCGTCAAGACCCTCTCTTCCGTCGGCCTGATCGGTTCGACGAACCCCGGTTCGTCGTTCTACGTCCAGCTCCCCGCCCGATGATCGGCCCACCGGGGGGAAACGCCGCCTGCGGCCCGCTTCCCCCCGTACCCAGTTGAAACGCACGACCGATAGGAGGACTCATCAGTGAACGGCCGCTCGATCATCGAGGCCCAAGCAGTTCGAAAAGTTTTTCCCGGCAAACATGGTGTTACGGCGCTCGAACGCGTTGACGTTGACATTCCCGCCGGCCGCTTCATCAGCATCCTCGGCCCCAGCGGCTGCGGCAAAAGCACCTTTCTTCGCTGCGTCGGCGGCATCGAGCGCATTACCAGCGGCAGCCTACGCGTGCGCGGACGCGAGGTGAACGGCCCGCCGGAGGGCATAGGATTCGTGTTCCAGCGCGACGCGTTGCTGGAATGGCGCAACATCCGCCGCAACCTCCTCCTGCCCGTGGAGTTCGCCCGCAAGCCGCTAGCGCAGTACCGCGACAAAGTCGAGGAGCTGCTGGCCATGACCGGGCTGGCGGACTTCGCCGACCGCTATCCGCACCAACTGTCGGGCGGCATGCGGCAGCGCGCGGCAATATGCCGGGCGCTGATCGACGATCCTGACCTGCTGCTGATGGACGAACCGTTCGGCGCGCTGGACGCGATTACGCGCGACCAGATGAACATCGAGCTGCAACGGATCTGGATGTCCACGCGCAACACCGTGCTGTTCGTCACGCACGGCATTGCCGAAGCCGTTTTCCTGGGAGACGAAGTCATGGTTTTCTCGCCACGTCCGGGACGCATCGCCCGCACTTTGCGGATCGACCTGCCCCGCCCGCGGCCTTTGTCGATTCGCGAAACGAAAGCGTTCGGCGACTACGTCGCCGAGATCCGGGACCTGTTCCAGCAAATGGGTATTTTCAAGGAACGGGACAACGCACCCGCAAGCGGCAACCTCATGGAGGGCAAGGCATGAAGGGAGCCCGCCACGCCCACGCCATCGCCGCCGGCTCCCTTTCTGGCCTGCTTTTCCTCATTGCCTGGGAAGTACTCGGCCGTTGGCTGGAGGTCAAGCCCGTCGTGCTGCCTCTGCCCACCCAGATCCTCGCTGAAATCATCGATGCCCATGACTGGTACCTGGACCATTCCCTGTTCACCTTGATGACCACGTTGGCCGGATTCGCCCTGTCGGTGGTGTTGGGCGTGTTGATCGCCGCCATCCTGGTGAGCTCCCGGCTGTTCGAGCGCTACCTGCATCCGCTCATCGTGGCGCTCAATAACGTACCCAAAGTCGCGATCGCGCCGCTATTCGTGATCTGGATGGGAACGGGCACCGAACCGAAGATCGCGATCGCATTCCTGATCGCCGTCTTCGCCATCATCGTGGACACCGTGCACGGCCTGCGCTCGGTGCCCCCGGACGTCGCCGACCTCGCGCACGTCCTGCGCGGGTCTTGGTGGCAGGTATTCACCAAAGTCAACCTGCCGTGCGCCCTCCCCTCCATCCTGAGTGGAATGAAAATCGCCATTTCGCTCGCACTGGTGGGCGCGATCGTGGGCGAGTTCGTATCCTCGCAGCGGGGACTGGGCTACGTCATCATGAGCGCGCAGGGCATGTTTGACACGGTACGGGTGTTTGCCGCGCTGTTCATTTTGGCTGCGTTGGGGCTGCTGCTATACGCAGCGGTCGTATGGATGGAAGCCCGCTTCACCGCCTGGCGCCCCGCCAAGGAGGAGTAGCCGCGCGAAAGGCCCGAGCCAGTGCTTCGCGCCGGGAAAGCAGGCCGGACCGGCCTGCGCATCGTGCGTGGACGCGGTACGCTAACGGCTTCTCCACCCTGGACGGACTGTATGTTGGGATGGCTGTTTGCCCGCGGCGCCTCGAAAAGCCGCGTGGCGAAAATACAGGCGCGCATCGATGCCGGGCTATGGGCCGATACGCTGACCTCGCATTCTTTCCTGGCACGGCTTACAGAGAACGAGCGCGAGGCATTGCGTGAACGGGTCGCCTGGTTTCTCGCCAGCAAAGCCATGACCGGAGCCGGCGGACAGGTCTTGACGGACTCCATCCGTCTCTCGATCGCCGTGCAGGCCTGCCTGCCCATCCTGAACCTGGATCCCGGCCTTTATGAAGGCTGGTCTGAAATCATCGTCTATCCGGGAGGATTCCTCATTCCGCGCACAGACGTCGACGAGGACGGCGTGGTGCACGAATACGTCGAGGAAGCGGCGGGCGAAGCCTGGGACGGCGGGCCCGTAGTGCTGTCATGGGAAGATGCGGGGCCGGGCGAGGAGCGCCCGCCCGGCTTCAACGTGGTCATACACGAATTTGCGCACAAGCTTGATTTGTACGACGGCGCGGCCGACGGCATGCCCAGCCTGCACGCGCACCCGGAAATCAAGCCCAGGCTGTGGCGCAGCGTGCTGGAACGGAGTTTCGACGCGCTGCTGGAGCGCCTGGACGCGGTCGAGGCGGCGATACCTCCGGACGTGGATCCCGAATCGGCGGAAGCCGACCCGTGGTACGCCCAATTGCCGCTGGATCCGTATGCCGCCACGGACGAGGCCGAATTCTTCGCAGTCAGCTCCGAGGCGTTCTTCGTACACCCGGAGCCACTGCGGCAAGAGATGCCCGAATGGTACGCCTTGCTGGCGCATTACTACCGGCAAGACCCGCTGGGCGCAGGCTTGGCCCTCCCGCGCTGAGGCCGCCTAGGAGCGTCAGACCGCCGCGGTGACGACGATCTCGACCTTGTATTCCGGTGCTGCCAGCTTGGCTTCGACCGTGGCGCGGGCGGGCGTGTGGCCGGCAGGTACCCAGGCGTCCCACACCGAGTTCATCGCGGCGAAGTCGTTGATGTCGGCCAGGAAGATCTGCGCGCGCAAGATGCGCGTCTTGTCGGTGCCGGCGGCAGCCAGCAGCTTGTCGATGGCAGCCAGCACCTGGCGGGTCTGGCCCGCGACATCCTGGCTGGGATCCTCTGCTACCTGGCCGGCCAGGTAGGCGACGCCGCCGTGGACGACCATTTCAGACATGCGTTTGCCAACGCTGAAGCGCTCGATGCTCATGGAAATTCCTCGCTGTAAAACTCACTGGAGCCGCAAGCATAGCAGGCGCTTCGCTGCCGGGCGGGCTAGTTCCCATTGACCCGGTGCGCGACAAGCCCCGCCGTTCAGGGCGGGGAAGGATAGCGCGGACGGCGCAGCCGTCCTTGTCTTTGGGTTTCAGTGTGGGGTTTGCT
>NZ_JADGHH010000136.1 GCF_019689535.1 Pigmentiphaga sp. | reverse complement strand
TGTCTCTCCTGGGCCAAGCCGGCACGGGCAAGACACTCTTGGCGCTGGCAGCGGGCCTGACGCAGGTGCTCGAGACCAAGCGCTATACAGAGATCATCATGACGCGCGTCACCGTCCCGGTAGGCGAAGACATCGGGTTCCTGCCCGGGACGGAAGAAGAGAAAATGCTGCCGTGGATGGGAGCGCTCGAAGACAATCTGGACGTGCTCAACATGGGAGACGGCGAAGCCGGGCACGGCGGCGACTGGGGCCGCGCAGCCACCATGGACCTGATCCGCTCACGGGTCAAGGTCAAGTCGCTCAACTTCATGCGCGGCCGCACGTTCCTCAACAAGTTCCTCATCATCGATGAGGCCCAGAACCTCACGCCCAAGCAGATGAAAACCTTGATCACTCGCGCCGGCCCGGGCACCAAGGTGGTATGCCTGGGCAACATCGCGCAAATCGACACGCCCTACCTCACCGAGAGCAGTTCGGGACTGACCTACGTGGTCGACCGCTTCAAGGGATGGCCCCATTCTGGCCACGTCACGCTGCAGCGGGGCGAGCGGTCCAGGCTGGCCGACTACGCGGCCGAGGTGCTGTGACATGGCGGCGGACCGAACCCCGGCGACTTCGGCCTGCCTCGATTACCTGCGCGCCATCTGGAATGCGTTGGGCGGGCAGCCGTCCCTGCCCGACAACGTGGCCTTCCACGGCACGGGCAGCCTGCCGTCCGTCTTTCCCGTCACCGACCTGGCCGCCGCGTCCATTGCCGCCGCCGGATTGGCCGTCGCAGAACTGCTTGCGCTGCGCCATGGCGAGTTTCCCGGCGTGCGCGTCGACCGCCGCCTCGCATCGTTCTGGTTCGGTACTTCTTTGCGGCCGGTCGGCTGGAAACTACCGCCGGCCTGGGATCCCATCGCGGGAGACTACGAGGCGGCCGACGGCTGGATCCGCCTGCACACCAACGCTCCCCACCATCGCGCGGCCGCCCTGCGCGTGCTGGACTGCGGCCCCGACCGAACCAGCGTGGCCGAGGCAGTCAAGAAGTGGAAAGCGCTAGACTTGGAAAACGCCGTTGTCGAACAGCATGGATGCGCGGCCCAGATGCGCAGCCTGGCCGAATGGTCCATGCATCCCCAAGGCGTCGCCGTGGCCGCCGAGCCGCTGGTCTGGCGCGTCGCCGCCCCGGCGGCAGACAAACCTTCCTGGCCGGTTTCCCGCGATCGCCCGCTGGAAGGCTTGCGCGTGCTCGACATGACGCGCGTGCTCGCCGGCCCCGTCGCGACTCGTTTCCTGGCCGGCTATGGCGCCGAAGTGTTGCGGCTCGACCCGCCGGGATGGGACGAACCATCCCTTGCTCCCGAGCTGACGGTGGGCAAGCGCTGCGCACGGCTCGACCTGCGCAGCACGGAAGGACGCCGCACGTTTCGCCAATTGCTGCGGGACGCCGACGTGCTCGTGCACGGCTATCGCCCTGACGCCTTGCCCGCACTAGGCTTTGATGCCGAACAGCGGCGGCGCATCAATCCGGCGCTGGTGGACGTCTCGCTCGACGCGTATGGTTGGACGGGGCCCTGGAAAACGCGGCGGGGATTCGACAGCCTGGTGCAGATGAGCTGTGGCATCGCCGACGCCGGCATGCGGCAGCTCGGCCAATCCAAGCCGACCCCGTTGCCGGTGCAGGCGCTCGACCATGCCACTGGTTACATGATGGCCGCGGCCGTCGTGCGGGGCTTGGTCGACCGGGTACGCAGCGGAACAGGCGGTGAAGCCCGCGCATCGCTAGCACGCACCGCCGCGCTGCTGGTGCAACGCACGCAGCCCGACGATGCCGACGCACTGGCCCCTGAAACGCGCGAGGATTGCACCATGCCCTCCGAGACGACGGCCTGGGGCCGCGCGCGCCGGGTCAAAGTACCGCTCGAGATTGCCGGTGCAGACATGGCATGGTGTATTCCGGCCGGCCCGCTGGGCGCCTCGCCCGCCGCGTGGGCAACGGCCGGCGGCTAAGGCTCGAGCCACTCGCGCTGCACGTCCGGCCGCGCCCGCAGGTCGGCCGGCGTTCCATCGAACACCACCTCGCCATGGCCCAGCACACAGGCCCGGTCGGCAACTTCCAGCGCCAGCTCCAGTTTCTGCTCGATCAACAGCATCGCCACGCCACGGCCGCGCAAGTCCCGAAAGAGCCCAGCCAACTGGAACACCACCTGGGGTGCCAGCCCCTCGGCCGGCTCGTCGACCACGATGAGTTCCGGGTCTCCCATCAGCGCGCGTCCCAACGCCAGCATCTGCTGCTCCCCGCCCGACAAACGCTGCGCAGGCACCCGGGCACGCTGTGCGAGGACGGGGAAGAGCGCGTAGACGTCTTCCTTGCGCCAACGCCCCGGCCGGGCGCCTTTCTGGCCGAGAAGCAGATTCTGCTCCACGCTCAAGTTCGGAAACACATCGCGGCTCTCCGGCACGTAACCTATGCCAAGCCGCGCGATTTCAAAGGTTTTCAGCGTGACGAGGTCGCGCCCGCGCCAAAGGAAAGTCCCCTCCCGCCGCACCAACCCCATGATCGCGCGCGCCAAGGTCGAACGGCCAGCGCCGTTGCGCCCGAGCACGGCGACGATCTCCCCCGCCCCGATGCGCAGGTCCACGCCTCGCAGCACGTGGGCGCGCCCATACCAAGCCTGGGCATTGCGGATGTCCAACAACGTTTCGCTCATCATCCCTGCAGACTTCGGCCGAGATAGGCGCGACGCACCCGGTCATCCTCGCGGATGTCGGCCGGCGCCCCGGTTGCAATCAACTCTCCGCGCACCAGGACGGATATCCTGTCCGACAAACCGAACACCACTTCCATGTCGTGCTCCACGATGAGCACCGTCCGGCCCCGGCAGGCGGTTCGTATCAACTCCACCATGCGCCGGGACTCGGCGCGGTTCATGCCTGCCGTAGGTTCATCGAGCAGCAGCACGCGCGCATCCGCTGCCAGGACCATGCCCAGCTCCAACGCCCGCTGCTCGGCGTAGCTCAAGGCTCCAGCCTCGACGCCAGCCCGCTGCGCAAGCCCCACTTGGGCCATGACGGCGTGCGCCCGCTCGGCAAGACGCGTGGCGGTTCGCAGTGGGCGCCACCAGACATAGCCAAGCCCGGACGCGCGCATGGCGGCGCAACGCAAATTGTCGAAGACCGACAGGCGCGGGAACACATTGGCGACCTGGAAACTCCGGGACAAGCCCAGGCGCGCCATGCGATGGGGCGGCAGCCCGGTCGTGTCACGCCCATACAAGCGTACCGTGCCGGACGACGGTGCCGTCAGCCCCGAGATGACGTTGAACAGCGTGGACTTGCCGGCGCCGTTGGGACCGATCAGCGCATGCACTTCACCGGCGGCGACGGACAAACTCACGCCATCGAGAATGCACGCGTCGCCATAACGCTTGCCGATATCCGCCAGCACTAACGCGTCGACGCCTTTTCCGCGCACCAGCGTCTCAGCCATCGCGCGCTCCCTGCGCGGCGGACGAGCGCGTGCGACGGTAGGCCAGGCAGGCTGCGCCGCCCAGGGACAGGCACGCAGCCCCGGCCCACGCGCCCGCCGCGGACGGGTCTAGCATCCAGTGCATGGGCGAAGCCGGCGACGCAGCCTCCGCCTGGGCATGGACGGCAGCGTAGGCGAGCTCCACGGCCCAGCACAGCCCCAGCGCCAACGCCAGGGTTCCCACTGCTCCCCAGCCGGATCCGCGCACGACGGCCGCTGCCCCCTTGCCTGCGATACGCCGCGCCAGTCCATGGACCGCACCTGCCAGCCCATGCGGCGCGAATAGCACGGTTGCGGCGAACGCCAGCCCGAGATAGAGCTGCCATGCCCCCGTGTAGCGCGACAATGCCACCGAAAACAACGTGACAACCACGGCACCGAGGACGGGCCCCAGGAAGAAACCGCTGCCGCCGACGACGACCGCCAGCAACACGATGGCCGAGCGTTCCATGCCCAGGCCGTCTACGCTCGCGATCTCGAAGTTGAGCGCCCAGAGCGCACCCGCGATGCCCGCAAAAAACGCCGCCAGGACCAGCATCCCATATCTCACGAGATGGGGATTCTGTCCGACGAACGCGACCCGCTGGGGGTTGTCGCGCACGGCATTGGCTAGCATCAAGAGCGGCGTGCGCCCCAGGGCGCGCATCGCGATCGCGCTGGCCACCGTCCAAAATGCCGTCAGGTAATAGATGTTCGTGTCCGGTCCCAGGCTGAACACGGCCTCCATGCCTCTGAATAAAGCCGGGCCGGCGGTGCGGTCGGCGGTCAATCCGCCTTCCCCGCCGAACCATTCTGGCAGCATGGCCGCCGCCGCATGGACGAGCTCGCCGATTGCCAAAGAAATCATCGCAAACGGCGTGCCGCCGCGCCGAGTGGTTGGATGGCCGATCAACGCAGCGAATGCAGCGCTCGCCAGGCCGCCCGCAAGCGGCAGCATGGCCACGGGCAGCGTGAAGGCGCCGGTTTCCATGGCGCGCAACAGGTGCACGACCGCGAAACCGCCCAGCCCGGCATAGACGGCGTGCCCGAAGGACAGCATGCCGGTCTGTCCGAGCAACAAGTTATAAGACAGGGCAAAGACCGCCATCGCGCACATTTGCGACATCAGCCCCAGCTGGAACCGGCTGCCCAGCAGCAGCGGCGCGAAGGCCAGCAAGGCCGCCAGCGCCGTCCCCCATATGCGGTCGGCGCACAGGTTTACCCGGCCTCGCATCATGTTTCGCGCACGCCCATGAGCCCCCGCGGCCGCGCGATGAGGACGGCGACCATCAACAGATAGGGCAGCACCGGCGCGATCCGCGACAACGGCCACGCCGCCAACGCCTGTGCGTCGGCCGGCGCCGCGCCTAGCCATGCGGCCACGTCTGCCAGCGACCAATCCGCGCCGGCGGCGAAAGTTTGCAAGAGGCCGATCAGCAGACTGGCGACAAAGGCGCCGGTGAGCGACCCCAGGCCGCCGACCACGGTGATGACGAACACGATGGGCCCCAACGCTTGCGCCATGCCTGGATCGGTCACGAATATGCTGCCGCCAATGGCACCGGCCATGCCCGCCAGCGCGCAGCCGGCGGCAAACACCCATACGTATATGCGAGGTACGTCATGCCCCAAGGCCTGCGCCATGTCCGGATGACTGATCGCGGCCTGCATGACCAAGCCGATGCGTGTGTGCCTGACGCCCCACCACAACGCGGCCAGCATGGCGCCTGCCGCGGCGGCGATGAGCAGCCGATGCTTGGGAAACGCGTGACCGCCGAGGAGAAAGATCGGTTCGGCCAACGCATCGGGAATACGGTACGGCACAGGGGAACGGCCCCATGCCAACTGGACCAATTCCACGATCACATAGGCCAGCGCAAACGTGAACAGCAACTCTGCCACGTGCCCGCGCGGGCGCAACCGCCGCAAGGCGAACCGTTCCACCGCCGCGCCGGCCGCCCCGGTCAGCACCGGCGCGATGAACAGCGCGATCCAGAAGGCCGCGCCGGGGGAGACATGTGCCGCCCCCAGCGCACCGGCCGCGGCGTATGCGAAGTAGGCGCCCAGCATGTAAAAGCTGGCATGCGCGAAATTGATGACGCCCATCATGCTGAAAATCAGCGTCAGCCCGGCCGATAGCATGAATAGCAAGAGTCCGTAACAGACGCCGTTGAGCAGCGAAACGATCAGCCAATCCAAACCATGAACTCCCTGGACGCCGCGCCGGTCTGACCGGATAGCATGGAGAGAAGGAAAACGAAACGAGAAACGACGGCAAATAGGTTAACCTTGATCGATAGCCGGCGTGATGCCGATTACCTTCCAAGGCAACCGTTTTGAAGCTCGCCAGCACACTCGACTCCCTACGCACCGATAACTCTTTCGCAGCGCTGCCGGATGCGTTCTATTCCCGGGTGTCGCCACAGCCGCTCGGCGACCCATGGCTGGTGCATGCCAATCCGGATGCGGCCGCGCTGATCGGGCTTGCACCCGAGGCTTTGTCCACGCCGGAATTCCTGGCCGTTTTTTCGGGCACCCGCCCCCTGCCCGGCGGTACTTCCCTCGCGGCCGTCTATAGCGGCCATCAGTTCGGCGTCTGGGCAGGACAGCTCGGCGACGGGCGGGCCTTGCTCCTAGGCGAGGTCCAGGGCCCCAGCGGCAACTGGGAACTCCAGCTCAAAGGATCGGGCACGACGCCCTACTCTCGCATGGGAGACGGCCGGGCGGTCCTGCGATCGTCCGTGCGCGAATACCTGGCGTCCGAAGCGATGCACGGGCTCGGCATCCCCACCACGCGAGCCCTTGCGCTGGTCGCATCCGACGATCCGGTCATCCGCGAGACCGTAGAGACTGCGGCCATCGTCACCCGCATGTCTCCCAGCTTCGTCCGGTTCGGCTCCTTCGAACACTGGGCCAGCCGGCAGCGGCCGGACCTACTGCAAGTGCTGGCCGGCTATGTCATCGACCGCTTCTATCCCGAATGCGGTGCCACGCCCGCCGGCGAAGCGGAAACGCAGGCCGGCCCCTATCTGCGCCTCTTGGCGGCCGTGACGCGCAAGACGGCGGAACTCATGGCCGGCTGGCAGTCGGTGGGCTTCTGCCACGGCGTCATGAACACCGACAACATGTCCATACTGGGCCTGACGCTCGACTACGGCCCGTTTGGCTTCATGGATGGTTTCGACGCGCACCACATATGCAACCATTCCGATACGGCCGGCCGCTACGCGTGGGACGCCCAGCCGGCCGTCGCGCATTGGAACCTGTACCGGCTCGCGGGCGCGCTCCTGCCCCTAGTGCAGGACGAAGCCGCGCTGCGCGCTGCGCTCGCATGCTTCGAGCCCGCGTTCCTCGACGCCTACCACCGCAGGATGGCGGCCAAGCTGGGCTTCCGGCAGTGGCAGCCCGGAGATGAAGAACTGCTCAACGGGTTGTGGTCGATCATGCACCACGACCGCGCCGATTTCACGCTTAGCTTCCGGCGCCTGGGCGAAGTCGCCGCCGATGCAGGCGCGGCCGCCCCGGCGCCGGGCAACGAAACATTCGAAGACCTCTTCATCGACCGCGAAGCGGCCCGGGCATGGCTCGCGCGCTACCGCGACAGGATACGGCGCGACGGCCGGCCCGATGCCGAGCGCAGGGCCGCCATGCATCGCGTCAATCCGCTGTACGTGCTGCGCAACCACCTGGCCGAGCTTGCCATTCGAGCGGCGAAGGAACGCGACCCGGGCGAAATCGACCGCTTGCTGGCAGTGCTGCGGGACCCTTATACCGAACGGCCCGGCTACGAGGCTTACGCCCGCCTTCCGCCCGACTGGGCGAGCTCCATTCAAGTCAGCTGTTCTTCATGAGGTAAACCATGTCCGACAGGCCCAAAGTCAAGAAATCCGACGCCGAATGGCGCACCCTGCTCACTCCGATGCAATACGCCGTCGCACGGGAAAAAGCCACTGAACGCGCCTTCACCGGCGAGTACTGGAATCACTACGAGCCGGGCATCTATCGCTGTGTCGCCTGCGGCACCCCCCTCTTCGCCTCCGACACAAAATTCGAGTCGGGGTGCGGCTGGCCCAGCTATTTCGCGCCCATCGACCCCGACAACGTGCGTGAAGAGCTCGACACCAGCCACGGCATGGTTCGCACGGAAATCCTGTGCAACGTCTGCGACTCGCACCTGGGGCACGTTTTCGAAGACGGGCCGCCCCCGACCGGGCTGCGCTACTGCATCAACTCGGTATCGTTGAAGTTCGAGCCTTTCGACGACCCTTCCTCCAACCCCTGACCCGGACCGGCCGGGAACGAATCTCCCTCGCCACTGCAATTCGATGAAATTACTTTTCGACCTTTTTCCGCTGCTGCTTTTCTTTGCTGCCTACAAGTTCGCCGACATTTACGTGGCGACAGGAGTCGCGATGGCGGCCAGCGTGCTGCAAATCGCCTGGCTGCTGGTCCGGCGCAGGAAAACCGAGCCCATGCACTGGATCAACCTCGCGATCATCGTGGTGTTCGGCGGAGCGACCCTATTCCTGCACGACGAGGTCTTCATCAAGTGGAAGCCCACCGTGCTGTACTGGCTATTCGCGGTCGTGCTTGCCGGCGGCCAATGGCTGCTCAAGCGCAATTTCCTGCGCAGCATGCTCGGCAAGCAGATCCAGCTGCCCGATCCCATCTGGAACCGGCTCAACCTTGCATGGACGGCATTCTTCGCCGCCGTTGGCGCGCTCAACCTCTACGTCGCGTACTCCTGGCCCACCGAGACCTGGGTCAGCTTCAAGGTTTTCGGCATCTTCGGGTTGCTGCTCGTGTTCATCGTGCTGCAATCGATCTACCTCGGACGCCACATCAAGCAGCCCGAAGAGCCGATCCGAGAGATTGCCAAGCGCGAAACCGACGCCGGAGCCGGGCGGTCATGAGCCAGGCACGCATCGACCTCATCCGGGAGCGCCTGCAAGCGCTTGCGCCGGCCGAGCTCGACATACGGGACGAATCGCACCTGCATGCAGGCCATGCCGGCGCGGCGGCCGGAGGCGGGCATTTCCGCCTACGCATCGTGTCGTCCCGGTTCGCGGGCCTGAACAGGCTGGCCCGCCATAGGCTGGTGTATGATCGATTGGCAGACCTGATGCCCTCGCAGATCCATGCGTTGGCCATCCAGGCACTGACTCCAGAAGAAGACTCCGCACCAACCCCTTGAGGGCGGTCCCTACCGCCCCGATCTCAGACTCTTTCTACCTTCACTCAAGGACTTCCATACATGAAGCGTGTTTTGATGATGGCTGCCGCGCTGACCGTGGCCGCTCCGGTTTTTGCGCAGAATGCCGCCGTAGTCAACGGCAAGGCCATCCCGTCGTCGCGCGTGGATCAATTCGTCAATCTGTTGACCAAGCAAGGGCAGCCCGATTCTCCCCAACTGCGCGAACAGATCCGTGAAGAGCTCATCAATCGCGAAATCTTCCTGCAGGAGGCCGACAAACGCGGCATCGCCAAGCAGCCGGACGTCCAGACCGAGCTCGACCTGACCCGGCAGAGCGTCCTGATCCGCGGCCTGTTCAACGATTTCCTCGCCAAGAACCCCGTGACCGACCAAGAAATCCAGGCCGAGTACGACCGGGTCAAGGGTGCCCAGGGCGACAATGAATACCAAGCGCGGCACATCCTGGTCGAAACCGAGGCCCAGGCCCGCGACATCATCGCCCAGCTCAAGAAAGGGGCGAAATTCGAAGAGCTCGCCAAGCAGTCCAAGGATCCCGGCTCCGCCTCCAACGGCGGCAGCCTCGACTGGGCGCCCGCCGCGACCTACGTGAAGCCGTTTGCCGACGCCCTGGCCTCGCTGAACAAGGGGCAAACCACCGAGAACCCCGTCCAGACCCAGTTCGGCTGGCATGTGATCCGCCTGGACGACGTCCGCCCGGTGCAGTTCCCCTCGGTCGAGCAACTGCGTCCGCAAATCGAGGAATCCCTGCGCCAGGCCAAGCTGCGCGACTTCCAAAACAGCCTGCGCGAAAAGGCCAAGATCCAGTGAGTGTTGGATTCAACCAACAACCCTGGCGGGGACAACCCAACCCCTTTTTCTCAATCAGGGTTTACTCTAGTTGACCCTGAAATCCCCCCAAAAA
>NZ_JADGHH010000135.1 GCF_019689535.1 Pigmentiphaga sp. | reverse complement strand
CGGTACAGGAACCCGAGACGCTCGACGCAAGCGCCCCTGCCGCCCCAGAGCCGGGAGGGCTGGTCGAACGAGTCCATGCGCAACTCTACGACATGGTCCTCAAGCATGAGATCCCGCTCGGCACGCCGATATCAGAGCGCCAGCTTTCGCTGCAGCTGGGCGTGTCGCGCACGCCGCTGCGTGAAGCATTGCGACGGCTCGAGGGAGAAGGCTTCATCCGCCGCAATCGCGGCGTGCTGGAGGTGCGCCGCATCACGCTCGAAGAATTCCTCGACCTGCTCAAGATCCGCAAGGTACTCGAGGCAGAGGCGGCCGCGCTCGCTGCGGGCTCCATCGATCCCGCCACGGTCGACGACCTGCGCCAACGCCTGACCCAGCTGGCCGAAGAGGAACACCCCGACAACCATGAGCGCGTGTCGCTCGACCTCGAACTACATCGCACCATTTGCGCCGCGTGCGGCAACGAAACCATGGCCAAGCTGATCGAGGAGCTGCGCCGCAAGTCCATGCTGTTCGCAACGCCTCCGGCGCCACAGGACTTCCGTGCCTCCGTGGCCCAGCACCTGGCGTTGCTGGAGGCCCTGTCCGCCGGTGACGCCGCACGCGCGCGGCAGGCCATGGCCGATCACCTCGACAAGACCTTGGCCAACGTTCTTTCCCGTCTTCTCAAGCGCTGAGCGCTTGCTGGCCCCACCCCCTTCCATGAGTGAACCCATCATGACCGACACCGCGAATGACACCGCCAAGCTTCCCTTGATGTTCCAGCCGATCACCTTGCGCGGGCTGACCGTGAAGAACCGCGTCGTCGTCTCTCCCATGTCCCAATACAGTGCCGTGGACGGCTGCCCCACCGACTGGCACCTGGTCCACTTGGGCAAATTCGCGACCGGCGGCGCGGGCATCATCTTCTGCGAGGAAACTTCGGTTTCGGAACGCTCTCGCAAGACCTACGATTGCCCGGGCATCTACACCGACGCCCAGGCCAAGGCTTGGCGCCGCATCACTGACTTCATCCGCAGCCAAGGCGCGGCCTCCGCCATCCAGTTGGGACACGCGGGCCGCAAAGTCGCCACGCGCGCACCTTGGGACGGCTTCGCGCCGCTGGGCCCTGAGGATGCGAAAGTGGGCCGTCCGCCCTGGGCGGGCCTGGCGCCCAGCCCCATACCCTTCAAGGAAGGGGCCATGGTTCCCAAGGAAATGGACCACGACGACATCCGCTACGTGATCCAGCTGCACGTCGACGCTGCCAAGCGCTCCCTCGATGCCGGCTTCGACATCTGCGAGATCCACGGCGCGCACGGTTACATCATCCAGCAGTTCCTGTCCCCCATCACCAACCATCGCACTGACGGATACGGCGGCGACATTGAAGGACGCATGCGCTTCTGCCTGGAGCTCGTCGAAGCCGTACGCGCCGTCTGGCCGGCCGACCGGCCCCTGTTTTTCCGCGGTTCGTGCGTGGACGGACGGGGCGGCATCTGGAGCATGGATGACACGGTGGTATTGGCCGCCCGCCTGAAGGAGCGCGGCGTAGACGTTTTCGACTGCTCCTCGGGCGGCATCGAAGGTCCGCTCACCCTGCACGTCGTGCCTCGCGTGCCGGGCTATCACGTCCCGTTCGCGAGCCGCATCCGCAGGGAGGTTGGCATCCGGACCATGGCCGTGGGCCTGATCCGCGAAGCCGAGCAAGCCGAAGGCTATTTGCAAGCGGGCGATTGCGACTTCGTTGCGCTGGCGCGCGAAATGATGTGGGACCCGAACTGGGCCGTGCATGCGGCAGCCACGCTGGGCGTACCCAACCCGCACAACCTGCTCCCTCGCAACTACGCGTGGTGGCTGCAGCGACGCGCAGAAACGCTCGCGCTGGCCGCCAACGCCCAGCAGCGCTAAGCGGCGCCCCTTCCGTCCGGTCCCGGGAGTCGCTGCTTGCCATCTGGAACAAGTTCGGCAGGACCGCACCGGGACCAGACGACAGTCTTTTGCGGGAGCTACGGCAGACGGCTTTTTTCGGCGCTCGCCTGCCTGCGGGCCGCTGCCACCGCCGCCCGCCGCGGCGCCTTGTGGGTTTTCCAAGCTGGCCCGATGAGGCGCATGCCAACGGTGCGCTTGACGGCGGAAACGACGTAAAGCCCACCGCAAACGGGCCACCATCGCTCTCCCGCGCGCTCCATGAAAGCGTATCGGCGCAGCCATTTGTCCGTCCGGCACGGCGGCGCATATACCCCGAAGCGGCCGCTTTCCACTTCGAACGACAAAAGCTTCAGCCAATCCTTCAAACGCACCGGCGACAACGGCTGCACGCCGGCCGGCAAGAATGGACGGCCGCGCCCGAGCATGCGCCCGGCACCCCACAGGCTCCAGGGGTTGAATCCGGTGATCACCAGGCGGCCTTCCGGGATGAGCACGCGTTCAGCCTCCCGCAGGACTTGGTGCGGATCGGACGAACACTCGAGGGTGTGGGGCAACACCAGCAGGTCCAAGCTTTGCGTATCGAACGGCAAGGCCTCCACGTCGGCAACCACGAAAGCGTTCCAGCGCTGTCGCTGGACCTCGGTCGGCATGGCCCCGGCGACGTACCCCTTGAACGGCATGCGATTGGCGCGCAAGGCATCCAGCTCGGCCAATCCCGCCTGCATGGCATGGAAGCCAAACACGTCGGAGACTGCCTCGTCGAGGCGCTCCTGCTCCCAAGCCAGGGCATGGCGGCCGGGGTCGGTCGCCAACCACGCAGCTAGTTCTACAATCGGAGTGTCCTGGACGTCAGACGGCAGCATCGAAATGAAAGACTCGGTGAAAGAAAGCAAGCATTCGGCCGGCATCCACGATGCCGGGACGAGAGCGGGAATTAGCGGTATCCCTGCCTTCAATGACAATTATCTGTGGCTGGTCAGGCAAGGTACGCTGGCGGCCGTCGTGGATCCGGGCGACGCCGCGCCTGTCATGGCGGCGCTGCAGCAGCAGCGGGTGCAGCTTCGTGCCATTCTACTGACTCATCACCACAAGGACCATGTCGGTGGAGTCCTGGAGTTGGTCGAACGAACCGGTGCCACCGTATTCGGCCCGGCTAGCGAGAAGCTGCCCCATTGCGACCGCCGGCTCTCCCAGGGCGACCGCGTGACCCTGCCCGAGCTGGACCTGGACCTGGAAGTCCTCGACGTGCCTGGCCACACGGCAGGCCACATCGCGTACGCCGGGCGGGCGGGAGGCGTCGAGCCGCTCGTATTCTGCGGCGACACGCTGTTCGCCTCGGGTTGCGGACGCCTGTTCGAGGGCACGCCGCGGCAAATGCATGAATCGCTCGCGAAGCTGGCCGCGCTGCCGGACGAGACCCGCGTCTACTGCGCGCACGAATATACGCTGTCCAACCTGGCCTGGGCGCGCGCCGTCGAGCCGGACAACGCCGCACTTCGCGAATGGCATGAGCAGGCCGGCCAAATGCGGGATCGCGACCAGCCCACCGTTCCCACGACCTTGGGTCTCGAACGGCAGGTCAACCCCTTCCTGCGCACGGCGCATCCCCAGGTCGCGGCGGCGGCGGCGGCCCACGCCGGCAAGCCGCTGGCGGATGAGGTGGAGGTCTTCGCTGCGCTCCGCGAGTGGAAAAACCATTTCCGGTAGAGCTGTGCGCATCTTGCTCCCATCTGTTTGCAATCGCTGCCAAAAGCCGTGAAGTTGTAAAAACGGGTTGACGAGGGCTGCTGCCGGTTCGTACTATGCCGCGCTAAATACCCCATCATTCCCGTGGCCGGAGGCCTCCTGGCCAACCTGGAAGAGCCTGCGGCTCCTTAATTTTTTGAAACTGTCTCCCCTGGCCCCGTCTCCCCGTTGACGAGGCCAAGCGAGGCACGTGGTCAAGGACAACATCAACATGCAATTGCGCCCCCGCGGCCTATGGAATCTGCGGGCGGGCGTCCTTCTTGGCCGTCCAGCCTCTTCGCTCAGTCCCCTGCTCGCCGGGTGCGTGATGGCCCTGGCCGGTTGCGCCTCGGTGCAGGGCCCGGCAGCTTCCGGCACCGCCGGCCAGGCGCCGGTCGCCCAGCCCGGCGCGATCGATGCTGCCGCGCACCAGCCCGCGCCGGCGGGATTTTCGTCCCAACGCACCGCCCGCGCGGCGGATGCGGCGCATGGGACGGGACGCCGCATCGACGCTCCGCTGGCCCGCGCCTCCAGCGATGAAGGACTGCAGCCCGCCACGGTCGACCTGACGGTCCAGCCGCCTGACATCTGGACCCGCATCCGCCGCAGCTTCGCGGTGCCGAACATCGATACCCCGCTGGTCAAAGAGTGGGAGAACTTCTATGCGTCGCGCCCCGATTACTTGCGGCGCTCGGCCGAACGCGCCGGCAAATACCTCTATTACATCGTCGAAGAAATCGACCAGCGGGGCATGCCCACGGAGCTCGCGCTGCTGCCTTTCGTGGAAAGCTCCTACGACCCTTGGGCGCTGTCGCGGTCGCAGGCCTCGGGCCTGTGGCAATTCATCCCGGCTACAGGACGCGGCTTCAACCTGAAGCAGGACTGGTGGCGCGACGAGCGCCGGGACCCCATCGCCTCCACGAAGGCGGCCATGGACTATCTGCAGTACCTGTTCGACTTCCACGGCGATTGGCACCTGGCGCTCGCCTCCTACAACTGGGGCGAAGGGTCGGTCAAGCGCGCCATGGAGAAGAACGCCGCGCGCGGGCTGCCGACCGACTACCTGTCGCTCGACATGCCCGACGAAACGCGCAACTACATCCCGAAGCTGCAGGCCATCAAGAACATCATCTCCGATCCCGAGGCCTACCAGATCTCGCTCCCGGCGATCGAGAACCAGCCGTACTTCGTCACCATCACCAAGAGCCGGAACATCGACGTCAAGCTCGCCGCGCAGCTCGCGGAAATGCCGCTGGAAGAATTCAAGGCGCTCAATCCCTCGTTCAACCGCGGCGTCATCCTCGGCAGCGACGAGCCGACGCTGCTGCTGCCGGCTGACCGCATCGGCATTTTCGAGGCCAACCTCCGGGCGTACAACGGCGCGCTGTCGTCCTGGCATACCCATAAGCTGCAGCGCGGCGAAACCTTGGCCAGCGTGGCAAAGAAATACGGCACCTCGGTCGCCACCCTGCGCCGGGCCAATGGCCTGGGCTCGCGCTCGAAAATCGGCGCGGGCGACATCCTGATGGTCCCGACCGGCAAACAGGCCGAACCGACGCTGGTGGCGAGCACCGGCCCGACCCCCATGCGGGCGTCTGCCACCGGGAGCCGGGCGGCGAAGGCGAACGTGCGCACGCACAAGGTCCGCAAGGGAGAAACGCTCAGCTCCATCGCCCGCAAATACGGCACCTCGGTCAATCAGCTGCGCTCGCTGAACCGGATCAAGGGCTCCTCGCTGAACGTCGGCCAAACCCTGCAAATACCCGGCACGGGCGTCAGGGGGTGAGGCGGAGGCACCCGCCGGCACGCAGCAGCGTGCGGGCGGGCCGTATACTCTCGCTATTGATTACTCGTTTCACAGGAACCCTCCGAACATGGGCTTTCTCGCCGGTAAACGCATCCTGGTCACCGGGGTGCTGTCCAATCGCTCCATTGCCTACGGTATCGCCAAGGCTTGCCGCCGCGAAGGCGCGGAACTCGCGTTCACCTACGTGGGCGAACGCTTCAAGGATCGCATCACCGAGTTTGCAGCCGAATTCGACAGCCAGTTGGTCTTCCCCTGCGACGTCGCGGAAGACGCCCAGATCGAAGCCGCATTCGCGGAGCTCGGCAAGACCTGGAACAAGCTCGACGGCCTGGTGCACGCCATCGGCTTCGCGCCGCGCGAAGCGATTGCCGGCGACTTCCTCGACGGCCTCACGCGCGAGAATTTCCGCATCGCCCACGACATCTCGGCCTATAGCTTCCCCGCCATGGCCAAGGCTGCGTTGCCCCTGCTGCAAGGTCCCGAGGGCAAGGGCCCGGGCGCGGTGCTGACGCTGAGCTACCTCGGCGCGGAGCGCGTGGTAGACAACTACAACACCATGGGCGTGGCCAAGGCCGCGCTCGAGGCCGCCACCCGCTACCTCGCCTCTTCGCTCGGCCCCCGCGGCATCCGCGCCAACGCCATCTCGGCCGGCCCCATCAAGACGCTGGCGGCAAGCGGCATCAAGGATTTCTCCAAGATCCTGAATTTCGTGGAAACCTACGCCCCCCTGCGCCGCAACGTCACCATCGACGACGTCGGCAATGTGGCGGCTTTCCTGCTCTCGGACCTCGCAGCGGGCATCACGGGCGAGGTGACGCACGTCGACGCCGGGTTCTCGACGGTCGTCCCCGGCATAGGCTGATCTTTCGCATCTTGCGGCTCCGGCCGGGGCCGCAATCTCCCCTCAGCCTTCCCGTGGCACGAAGGCGCTCCTGTCGATCCCGTGCCGCTGCAGCTTGTCGTAGAAAGTCTTGCGCGGGATGCCCAGGGCCTGCAAGGTGGCTTTGACGTCGCCCCGGTGCCGCGCCAACGCTTCCCGTATCAGTTCCGCCTCATAGCGCTCCACCCGCTCAGGCAGGGAAGCCTGCTGCGGCGCATCGTCCTCTCCCGTTTCCTCGATGCCCAGCACCACGCGCTCTGCGTAGTGCATGAGTTCGCGCACGTTGCCGGGCCAGGCATGCGTGCGTAGATGATGACGGACGGCGGGCGTGACCGCCGGCGGCTCCATCTTGAAGCGCGCAGCGGCCTGGGACGCGAAATAGGCGAACAAGAGCGGGACGTCCTCCCTGCGCTCCCGCAAGGGCGGCACCCTGACCGTCACGACGTTCAGTCGATGAAACAAGTCTGCCCGGAACGTACCGCGCTGGGCAGGATCGCTGAGGTCCACCTTGGTCGCGGCCACGACGCGCAAGTCCACGGGCCGCACTTCGTTCGTCCCGAGTGGCGAAACGGTTCGCGTTTCCAGCACGCGCAAGAGCTTGACCTGGGCCGACAGGGGCATGCTCTCGATTTCATCGAGGAACAGCGTCCCGCCGCTCGAGTACTCGATGCGGCCAACCCGCCGCCGCTGTGCGCCGGTGAAGGCCCCGGCCTCGTGGCCGAACAGTTCGCTTTCCAGGACCGTATCGGGCAACGCCCCGCAATTGAGCGCGACGAAAGGATGAGCGTGGCGCGCGCCCCAGGCATGCAGCGCCTGGGCGACGACTTCCTTGCCAGCGCCGGTCTCGCCTAGCACCAGCACGTCTACGTCCGCAGTCGCCAGGTGCCGCAGGGTCTTGCGCAGACGCTGCATGGCGGGTGCTTCGCCGATCAAGGGCAAGTTCTCGCCCGCTTCCTGCGCGAGCCGCGTAAGCCGGCGGTTGTCCAGTACCAGGCGGCGCTTGTCCAGCGCGTTGCGCACCGTCGTCGCCAGCCGCTCGGCCGGATAGGGCTTGGCGAGAAAGTCGTAGGCGCCGTCGTGCATGGCCGCCACGGCCATGTCCACATCGCCGTGGCCGGTAATGAAAATCACTGGCAGGTCGGGATCCTTTTCGCGCAGGCGGCGAAACAACTCCAGGCCGTCCATGACGGGCATGCGCACGTCGGTCACCACCACCCCTGGGAAATCGGCCGATACCCGCTCCAGCGCCTCGGCTGCCCCGCCGGCGGCCTCCACGTCGAACCCGGCCAACTCCAGCGTCTGCAAATTGGCCGCGCGCATGGCGGGGTCGTCATCCACGAACAGTACGCGGTTGACGGGAGCGGTAGACGGCTTCGGGGGAACGGAGGAACGATCGGCGTTCACGAGGTGGCCTCGGGAAGGTGAATGGTGAAACGGGCGCCGCATCCGGGCTGGGACTGGACCGACAGCGAGCCGCCGAAATCGGCCACGATGTCCCGGCTGATCACCAGGCCCAAGCCTAGGCCGCGCGGCTTAGTCGTCTGGAAAGGCGTGAACAGCGATGCCGTGATGCTCTCGGGAAGGCCCGGGCCGTTGTCGGCCACGACGAGTGCGACGCGGGAACCATCCCGATAGGCGCTCACCGTGATCCGGGGCTCCGCAGCCTGCTCAAGCGCATCGATCGCGTTCTGCAGGAGATTCACCAGCACTTGCTCGAGGCGAACCCGCTCCGCCTTCACGGCCAGCCCAGGCTCGGACGCCGAGCGGTGAAGCGCGATGCCGCGACGGCGCAACTGAAACCCCACCAAGGTCAGCGCGCCGTCGATGGCGACCTCCACCGGAACGCGGCCGTCCGCCACCGGGGCGCTCTTGCGGGAAAAAGTGCGGAGCTCGTTGGTGATGACGCCTATCCGCTCAGTCAGCGCAGCGATCGCAGCCATGTTGCCGCGCACGCGATCCAGGACGCCTCGCTCCAGGAACACCGCCGAATTGTCGGCATAGCTCCGGATGGCCGCCACCGGTTGGTTGATTTCGTGCGCGACGCCGGCGGTGATTTGCCCCAGGAAAGCCAGTTTGTTGGCTTGGACGAGCTCCTCCTGCAACGAGTGCAGCTCGGCCTCGGCCCGCTGCCGGTCTTCCATCTCGGCACGCAATTGTGCATTGGCCTCGCGCAGCTCCCGCGTGCGCGCCGCCACGCGGGACTCCAACTCCTGGCGTATGGCTTCCTGCGCGCGCACGCGATCCTGGATGCGATGCCGCCTGTGCATCCAAATGCCCGCCGCAAGCAGCGTGCATAGCACGGCCAGCGCGGCCTTCAGGCGGGCATCCGCCACGGCGCGCTCGGTGGCCTCGCCCGTCGCGCTCAGGAGATGGAATTGCCATGGCTCCCCCGGTACCGGGGCCTGCACGTGGAGGAAGGGTTCTTCGTCGCGCCCTGGAAGCTGCACCGTCACCCGGCCGGCCGAGTCCGGGCGGAGGGGCAGCGGCGTCAACGGCGCGTCGCCGAATTGCAGGCTCGTCCGCAGCGCCTCCCGCTCTTCGGGAGAAAGCGGCCTTTCAGTCAGGAAGCGCCATGATTCGACAGACGACAACAACACCACGCCGCGCTCGTCGGTGACGAATACAGGCGCCGGGAATTTGCGCCAGCCCGCTTCGACCGTGCCGAACTCGACCTTGACCACGATCACGCCCAGCGGGCGGCCGTCTTGCTCGAGCCGGCGCGCGAGATACAGGCCGGGCTCATTGCTGACATTGCCCAAGGCGAAGTACTCGGAGCGGCCCGCGTGGACAGCTCCCTGGAAATAAGGGCGGAAGGCGAAATTCGAACCGACGAAACTCGCCGGCAGATTCCAGTTACTGGCGGCTACGCCCGTCCCGCTCAGGTCGAGCAAATAGATGACGGCAGCCCCCGTGTCCCGGCTCAGGGCCTCGAACTTCAAGTTCAACGCCTGATAGCCTGCCGGATCGCCAGACAGCAGCGCACCTTTCACTTCGGAATCCTGCGCCAGCACGAAAGGAAGCGAACGCTGCTTGTCGAGCTCGCTCGTCAACAGCGTGACCTTGAGGGCAGCGGCAGCGCTCGCGTCGTCCAATAGGTCGGCATGCGCCTGCTTGCGACCGACGTGCCCGGCGCCCCACAAGGCAACGAGCAAGACCGCAGCGCCCGCAAGCGCAAAAAGGATCCACGCGCGGCGGTGGCCCGCCAAGGTGGGCGCGGGAACGCTAGGAGAAAAAGGAGTGGAAAAGGAAGACATCTCGGAGAGGCCGTTGTGCGAATTATCGCACTCCCTTCTTGCCATTGGGCGGAAATCCGCACATCCGGCATGGAATGAAGCCGGCCTGAAAAAATTTTCTTTAACTAAATCAATAGGTTAGAAGAAACGACCTCCTCACCTCGCCCGGCATGGGGATTGCAA
>NZ_JADGHH010000134.1 GCF_019689535.1 Pigmentiphaga sp. | reverse complement strand
CCCCCAGGCGCCCTTCCCCGTCCAGACCGTGTCCGTCACACCCCGTCCCGCTTCGCCCGACTTCGAACCGCCGTGCTACCTGGTCACGCTGGTTCCGCAGCATTGGACGTTCACCGCCAGGCATGACGAATCCTTGTTCCAGGCCGCGCGCCGCGCCGGGATTCGGCTACCCACGCTATGCCGCAATGGCACCTGCCGCACGTGCTTCTCCCGAATGGAAAGCGGCAGCGTGCGCTATCTCGTCGAATGGCCCGGGCTGAGCGCCGACGAAAAACGAGAAGGATTCATCCTGCCCTGCGTGGCAGTGGCGACGTCGCCCGTGGTCATGCTGAACCCTTACGCCGAGAAGATCGAGCAAGCGCCACGCTAAGCGCGCCTGGCGCGCAACGCGCCGCTCTCCAGGAATAGATCGGCCAGCGTTTGCCGCAGCCAAACATGCCCGGGATCACGGTGGTACCGGGCGTGCCAGTACTGGTTGACCCCATAACGTTCGATCGGTAGCGGCGGCGGATACATGCGCAGCCCTTCCTGGCGCGCGACGATCTCTCCCAGCAGCCGCGGCACGGTGGCGATCAGGTCAGTCTGGGAGATCACCGCTGCCAAGCCGAGATAACTCGGCAAATGCAGCACCACCCGGCGGGACAGCCCGGCGCGCCGTATCGCCTGCTCGACGATCAATTGACTGGTGGTGGATGGGGAAACGTCGACGTGGTCCTCGCGCGCGAAGTCGGCACGCGCAAGGCGCTTGCCGACACGCGGGTGCCGCGGACTGGCGACGCAGACGAAATCCTGTTCGAACAGTCGTTGGCGATAGAAACCGGCATCCAACTGCGGCATGAATCCGATCGAAAGATCCGCCTCGCCCCTCGTCATTCGCGCCGGCGTCTCGGCATTGATGCGCTGGACCTCGATGCGCACGGCCGGGGCCACCTTGCGCAGGTGAGTGACGATGCGCGGCAGCAGCACGATGTGGCTGATGTCGGTCATGCTAAGCCGGAAAACGCGCTCCGAGGCCTCGGGCCGGAAGACAGGCGGCTCCAGCAAGGCCTGCATGGCGGCCAGCGCGGCGCTGATGCGGTCCTCCAGTTCGAGGGCGCGCGGCGTGGGTTCCATGCCCCCAGGCGTGCGCACGAAAAGCGGATCATCGAACAGCTCCCGCAGCCTGGCCAGGAAAAAACTCATGGTGGACTGGCTCATGCCCATGCGTTCGGCCGCCCGCGAGACGCTTCCCGTGCGCCGGATTTCATCGAACACCCGGAGCAGCTTGATATCGATATTCTCCAACTATGACCACCATTCAAATCGATTTTTTCGATGGAGACTATCGATAGGCTTCCATGGAGTCAAGCGAGCACGCTCACTAAGATGGCCGCCATTCATGAGGCACGAGGGAGACAGAGAATGACGACTCAACCCAAAGCTGCCGCCATCGTGGTGGGCGGGGGCATCGGCGGCCTGGCCGCGGCATTGGCGCTTGCCAAGGAAGGCGTCGCGGTGGAGCTGCTGGAGCAGGCCCCGACCATCGGTGAAATCGGGGCCGGCATCCAACTCGGCCCCAACGCATTCGCAGCGCTGGACGCGCTCGGCGTCGGCGAAGCGGCCCGCCGGCGCGCAGTCTTCACCGAACGGTTGATCATGATGGACGCCGTGGACGCCACGGAAGTCGGCAGCTTCGAAGTCGGCGACGCGTTCCGCAAGCGCTTCGGCAATCCTTACGCCGTCATCCACCGGGCCGACATCCACCTCTCTATCCTGGAAGCCGTGCAAGTCCATCCGCTCATCCGGTTCAAGACCTCGACCCGGGTGCAGGCACTGGAACTCGGCGACGGCCAGGCCACCGTCATTGACCAGCGCGGGGAACGCCATACGGCCGACGCGGTCGTGGGCGCGGACGGCGTCAAATCGGTCATCCGCGAAATCCTGATCGGCGATGAGGCCAAGGTCACCGGCCACGTCGTCTACCGCGCGGTGGTGGACGAAGCGGACATGCCTGCAGACCTCAAGATCAATGCGCCCGTCCTCTGGGCAGGTCCGAACTGCCACCTGGTGCATTACCCGCTGCGCGCGGGCGCGCAGTACAACCTCGTCGTCACCTTCCACAGTCGCGAGCCGGAAGTCTGGGGCGTGCGGGAAGGCAGCAAGGAGGAGGTGCTTTCCTATTTCGAAGGCATCCACCCCCGCCCGCACCAGATGCTCCACCGCCCCACTTCGTGGAAGCGCTGGTCAACCGCCGACCGCGACCCCCAATTGCGCTGGGGCCGCGGCCGGGCCACGGTCCTAGGCGATGCCGCGCACCCCATGACGCAATACCTGGCGCAAGGGGCGTGCATGGCGCTCGAAGATGCGGCCACGCTTGGCGCGGCAGTGCGTCATTGCGATGGCGACCTCGAAGCCGCGTTCCGCCTCTATGAAAACTCGCGCATCACGCGTACTGCGCGCGTCGTACTTTCTACCCGCGCCATGGGCACGCTTTACCACGCGAAGGGCATCGAACGGCTGGTGCGCAATTCCCTGTGGGCCGGCCGCACGCAGGACCAGTACTACGACGCCGTGCAATGGCTCTACGGATGGCGCGCCGAGAACTGCCTGAATTTCACGCCCATCCAGGCGTAACGGCGCAAGGCCCCCGCCGCCGTCCTGCAAACGGCGGCTGCACGCTGAACCATGACTAGGAAGGCCGACCGCCGGAAGCTTTCCGATAGGGGCGATGCAAGGGCGCTCCGGAAACACCGGGGAAAACGATAGACAAGGCCAACCCATCGAGCGCAGCGTCGCGGCCAGCGACCAAGGTGGCTCCGAGCCTCATCAGCAACGCAACTATGTGCTGCCGCAGGCTCTCAAATGAGGCGTCGCCGCACCGGCCCAATTCGTCCAGGCTCATGGGAACGCTTGGATGAACGCTCGCCGTACTGCCGTGCACGACCAACAGCTCTACCCGCTCGCCAACCAGGCGGGCGCTCACCACGATGCGCCGGTTTACACCGGGCCAGCGTGCAACACACTCGATCGCAGATGCAACGAGCGACGCCACGTCATCCGCATGCCCTCGCACGAGCAAAGGATGGCGGGGCAGATCCGCATCGACGTGGCCTACATACGCCTCCGGCGAGAGTTGATGCGTATCCACCACATTTTCGGCGATCAAGCCTAGGTCGCATAGTGGGGCCGAGGCGACGCCCCTGGCCGATTCGCGCGCACGGTCTACCATAGCATCCCCGCGAAAAAATGACCCCGCCAGTATGCGTTTCGTTGACTTTGTATTTCGCAAACAATACATAACGCATGGGCGCAAGCGTGGCGAAGGCGCCGCGGCCGAAAACAAAAAGCCCTGCCGCGCCGGCAGGGCTTTCCAAGCGTGGAAGAAAGGCAGGCGAATGGATTAATAAGCGCTGGCTTGGGTCAGCAGGTCCAGGGCGTCCTGCTCCAGCTTGAGTGAAGCAGCGGCCTCGAGCGAGTCGAGTTGCGCCTCCGATGTGGCGCTCGCGATGGGGGCAGTGACCGCGGGTTGGTGGAGCAGCCAGGCCAGGGCGACCGTGGCGGGGGTGGAACGATATTGCGCAGCCACCTCATCCAGGGCCGCCAGGATGCGGGCCCCGCGATCGTTCAAATAGGCACCGACCTTGCTGCCCCGGGCCTTGCCCTCCAGGTCGGCCGCCGTCCGGTACTTGCCGCTGAGGAAACCACTCGCCAGCGCATAGTAATTGATGACAGCGACATGGTTTTTCAGGGCCACCGGCGCGAGCTCGGTTTCGAACGCCTGGCGTTCGACCAGGTTGTACTCGGGCTGCAGGGTGGCGTAGGCGGCCCAGCCGTTCGCCCGGCTCACGTCCAACGCTTGCTGGAAGCGTGCGGCCCCATAGTTGGAAGCCCCGATGGCGCGGACCTTGCCGGCCCGTACCAGCTTGTCGAAGGCTTCCAACGTTTCCTCCAGCGGGACGCTCTGGTCGTCCTCGTGGGCCTGGTAGAGGTCGATGTAGTCCGTCTGCAGGCGACGCAGCGAACCTTCCACCGCCTTTTCGATGTAGGCCGCCGACAACCCTCCGGCGCTACCTTCCACCGGCTTGCCCACTTTGGTCGCGATGATCACTTCGCTACGCTTGCCGCTGCGCCGGAGCCAATTGCCAATGATGGTTTCCGATTCGCCGCCCTGGTTGCCAGGCACCCAGCGCGAATAGGTGTCTGCGGTATCGATGAAATTCATCCCCCGGGCCACCAGCGAATCCAGGATGCGGAAGGAGGCGGCCTCGTCGAGCGTCCAGCCGAACACATTGCCGCCGAAAGCGATGGGAAATACCTGCAGTCCGGTAGTGCCGAGCGCGCGATAAGCCATGAATTTCTCCAACAAGACGAACCCTCGAAGGAGAAAATAGTAGGGGATTCCGGCAGGCGCTCCAAATGGCGCTGAATGCGGCGCTTCGGGGCTCGACGGTGACGTGCAGCCGCAGCGCAGGGAAAGCCCCTACCCCCCGGTGCGCACCTTGATCGCCTGGTGCCGCTTCTCCATTTCCTGCCGCAACTGGCGCCGCAGCTGGGCAGCCTCGAAACGCTGGCGCTCTTCTTCGGTCTGGGGTTCTAGCGGCGGTACCGGCACCGGGACGCCTGCATCGTCGACCGCCACCATGGTGAAGTAGCAGCTGTTGGCGTGGCGCACGGTCTTGGTCCGGATGTCTTCCGTCACGACCTTGATCCCGATCTCCATGGAAGTCCGGCCGGTGTAATTGACCGAGGCGTAGAAGGTCACCAGCTCGCCGACGTGTATGGGTTGGCGGAACACGACCTGGTCCACCGACAGCGTCACGACGTAGCATCCCGCATAGCGACTGGCGCAGGCGTAGGCGACCTGGTCCAGGTACTTGAGAATGGTGCCGCCGTGAACATTGCCCGAGAAGTTCGCCATGTCGGGCGTCATGAGAATCGTCATGGATAGTTTGTGCTGGGAGTCGTTCATGGCGGACCCTCACTGGCAAAGGAACCGCCCCATTTTAGCGACCGGCCGCCGCGCAGGGCCTTCCGGCGGTAACATGTCAGCCATCCCGTCCAACGGCGTCTCGCCTGCTTTCCCTGCATCGAGGACCTGCCATGTCGAGTCGTACCATCGCTCTCCTTCACCCCGGCGCCATGGGCGCGGCCCTGGGCGCCTGCCTGGTATCACGCGGGCACCGCGTGCTCTGGTGTTCCGCCGGCCGCAGCGCCGCGAGCGCCGCCCGCGCGCGCGAGGCCGGTTTGGAAGACGCGCTCAGCCTCGAGATAGCGCTGGGCGAAGCAGAGATCGCCATTTCGGTCTGTCCCCCGCACAATGCGCTCGAGCTGGCACAAGCCGTGGCCGAGCACAAATACGGGGGCCTGTTCATCGATGCCAATGCCGTCTCTCCCGCTACGGCCCGCGAGATCGAAGAAACGGTACGCGCCGCCGGTGCAGATTTCGTGGATGGCGGCATCATTGGCCTTCCGCCGCGCAAGCCCGGCACCACGCGCCTTTATCTTTCCGGGAACCGCGCAGCCGAAGCCGCCGCGCTGTTCGCCGGCAGCGCCCTGGGCGCCATCGCGCTAGACGGCCCGCCGGGCGCCGCCTCGGCGCTCAAGATCTGTTATGCCGCCTGGAGCAAGGGGTCGACGGCTTTGCTCGCGGGCATCCGGGCGCTGGCCCGCCACCAGGGCGTAGAAGCCGCGCTGCTGGCCGAATGGCACCAATCGAGCCCGCAGACGCCGGCCCGTTCGGAAGAGGTTGCCCAAAAGGCGGAGAAGGCCTGGCGCTGGGTCGGCGAAATGGAAGAGATCGCCGCCACCTTCGAAGCGGCGGGGCTGCCCCCGGGCTTTCATCTCGCGGCGGCCGACATCTACCGGCGGCTGGACGTCTACAAAGGCGCATCCGAACCCCCGTCCATCGACGAGGCGCTGGACAAGCTCCTTCGCTGAGCGCTCAATGCATCGACCTTCGCTCGCGAAGCGCCGATGCGCCATCCCTTCCACGCCGCAGGCTGCGTAGGCTTCACGCCTTGAACCAGCCGAGACAAGCCGCCGGCACCAGCGTTCCGCTTACCCACCATGCTCCGTGGCGGTAAAGCGCCGAGGCGCGATGCCCTGCGCCCGGCCTGACTGCCCAGAGCTGCCCGGAAGCATCGCTCCACAAGAGCGTCGCATCGATCCTCGCCAACGCCATCAACGCCTCCGGTGCGGCCACGCCGGGCTTGAACATCACTAGGACGGCGTTTGCCTCGGGAGACGGGCGCATCGACCAAGCCATGGTGATGACTACGGCAGCGAACAGCGCCGTGCAGCCCGCGCGCCCGTTGCGGGGCGTCCCGCCTCCTCGATGCCGTCGCAACCAAAAGGCAACAGCCAGCGCCCCGGCGCCGAATACCGCCAGCCACGCCACGTCCCAGAGCAGCGGATTCGCGGCATCCATGCGTATGCGATGGATACCCAACACCCAATGGGACAGCACGGCGTCTGCCACGTGCCAGGCTCCGAACCCGATCAGCACATCTGCCCACAACGACCTTCCGGCTCCAGGCAACCCGTATTGCGTGCGGGTTCGCCACAACGCCCACAAACCGGCTATAGCAACGATGTACAACACCAAGTGGAAAAGGCCGTCTGCCAAGACCTGCGCACGCAAATCGGTCCATGGTGCGCCCTCCACCCCGCTGAGCAAGTGATGCCACTGCAGGATCTGGTGCAGGAGAATGCCATCGAAAAATCCGCCCAATGCGAGGCCCAGCAACCAGCCAGCCCAGCGAAAAAGCATCGAAGGTGTCCATGTCACCTCCGCCAAGCGCTCGCTTTTCATGAGAATTCCTGATCGACCGCGAACCCGACGAGAAATGCCCTTGCTGCAGCACGGCTCTCAGAGATCACGATGACCACCGGCCCATCGGACATTCCTCGAAAGTCCACCGTCATGCCCAGACACCCAGCCGACCCGAGCCTGCGACCGGCCGTTGCGGCCGCAGCACCTTTCATACCTGCGCAATGCCGAGTGGCTGACGCGGCGATCGCAGCGAGTGCTCATCTGTAGCACAATAGAGGGCACGGGCGACCTCGCGCCGCCCATTCTGATCCCTCGAATTCCATGCCTGTCATCACCTGCATCGAAGACCTCCGGCAACTCGCCAAGAGGCGCGTGCCCCGCGCTTTCTACGACTACGCCGATAGCGGTTCCTACACCGAAAGCACCTATCGCGCCAACTCGGAAGATCTAGCGGCCATCAAACTGCGCCAGCGCGTCGCGATCAACGTCGACGAACGCTCCACCAAGACCACGCTGCTCGGCCAGGAAGTCAGTATGCCGGTCGCCATCGCCCCCACGGGCCTCGCCGGCATGCAATGGGCCGACGGCGAAATCCTGGGCGCCCAGGCTGCGGAGAAGTTCGGCATTCCGTTCACCCTGTCCACGATGAGCATTTGCTCCATCGAAGACGTCGCGGCAGCCACGACCAAGCCGTTCTGGTTCCAACTGTACGTGATGCGCGACCGCGAGTTCATCGCATCGCTGATCCAACGCGCGAAGGCGGCCAAGTGCTCGGCCCTCGTGCTGACGCTCGACCTGCAAATCCTGGGCCAGCGCCACAAAGACCTGAAAAACGGCATGACCGTGCCGCTTCGCCCCAGCCTGGCAAACCTGTTGGACCTCGCGACCAAGCCCGGATGGGCGCTGCGCATGCTCGGCTCCAAGCGCAAGACCTTCGGCAACCTTGCCGGCCATGTCAAGGACGCCGAGGGCATCAACAGCCTCGCGCGCTGGACCGCCCGCCAGTTCGATCCGACGCTGTGCTGGAAGGACGTGGAATGGATCAAGGCGCAATGGGGCGGCAAGCTCATCATGAAAGGCATCCTGGATCCGGAAGACGCGCGCATGGCCGTCTCTTGCGGTGCCGATGCGATCGTGGTCAGCAATCACGGAGGTCGCCAGCTCGACGGGGCGCTCTCCTCCATCGCCGCCCTGCCGGCGGTCGTGGACGCCGTCGGCCATAAAACCGAAGTGCTCTTCGACGGTGGCGTGCGCAGCGGCCAGGACGTGCTCAAGGCGCTGGCGCTAGGCGCGCGCGGCGCGATGATCGGCCGTGCCTTCCTGTACGGCCTAGGCGCGATGGGACGCCCCGGGGTCGATGCCGCATTGAGCATCATCCAGCGCGAGCTAGACGTCAGCATGGCGCTGACGGGAACGCGCACCATCGAGGAAATCGGGCCCCACATCCTGGCCCGCCGCTAGCCTGCGCCGGGCAAAGCCGGCTTCACAGGACTGGGGCGAACATTCTCGCGACGTGCATCACCACGCGGGGCAGCAAAGGAATGCGCGCCCACTCGTCCGGCTTGACCTCCTCGGCCCGGGCGAAATCGGCGACGAGCATCGCCTCCACCTGCGCCGCGAACGCCTGGCTGACGGTCAGCACCGTCAGCTCAAAGTTGAGCCGGAAGGAGCGGTTGTCCAGGTTGGCGCTCCCCACGGCGGCCGTATCGTCATCGATCAGCACCACCTTCTGGTGCATGAAGCCGGGCTGGTAACGATACATCCTGACGCCCGCACGCACGGCTTCGTAGGTATGGAACAGCGAAGCCTGGTAGACCATGAAGTGGTCTGGACGGCAGGGCACCAGCACCCGCACGTCCACGCCGCGCAGGACCGCCAGCCGCAACGCCGACTGCACGGCCGAATCGGGCACGAAGTATGGGGAAGCCAGCCAGATGCGGCGCCGTGCGGCATGAATGGCCTGCACGATGTACAACGACCCGGTTTCCTGGTTGTCCGCAGGCCCGCTCGCCACGGCCAAGCATTTCATGTCGCCCGGGGTGGAGTCGGGCATCCGCGTTTCCGGCAGCTCCTCGGTGACCCAATACCAATCTTCGCTGAAGGTACGCTGGACCTGGGCAACGATCGGCCCCGACAGCCGGACGTGGGTGTCGCGCCAGGGCGAGAGCTTGGGATTCTCGCCCAGGTACTCCACGCCCACGTTGTGTCCACCCACGAACGCGACCTGCCCGTCCACCACGACGATCTTGCGGTGATTGCGGAAGTTGAGCTGGAAGCGATTGCTAAAGCGCCGTATTGCAAAAGCGTGGACCTGGACGCCTCCTGCACGCAGGGCTTCCACATAACTGCGCGCAAGTGCATGACTGCCGATGCCGTCATACAAAAAGTAGACCTTGACGCCGGCAGCGGCACGTTCGAGCAGGCGTTTCTGCAGCTCGCGCCCCAGCCTGTCGTTGCGGACCACGAAGAACTGCACCAGCACGTAATGCTCGGCCCGCGAGATGGCCTCGAAGATCGCATCGAAAGTTGCCTTCCCGTTGCACAGAAGGGAAACATCGTTGCCAGCCAAGAAGCGGCGACCGACCAGGCGGTCCAATGCAACGAAGCGGCGCAGCTCCGGATCTGCAGCGGCGTCACAGCGTGCATTCACCGTCACGCGGGATTGATTGACCTCCGCCTCCGTGCGGGCCCGCGCGCGGGCGCTATTGAAGCGATGCTCGTCCACGTAGCCCGCGAAACGGCTGCGGCCGAGGAACAGATAAGGGATAAGCGTCAGGTACGGAATGGAAACGAGCGCCACCGCCCAGGCCACCGCACCTTGTGAAGTGCGCGTGTTCATGACGGCATGGCACGCGGCGATGATCCCCAATATGTGGATCGCCGCAACCTCCAAACCGATCGACAGCAAAGTTTCCGCCATGGATGGCCGATCTCCGTTGTTGCCCGGCCGTATGTTATAGCGTTCTCATGGCGCCAACGGCGCCCGCGGCACGGCCTGGGGGATGGTCAGTCGTCGCCGCGCGGATCCAGTCCCGGAA
>NZ_JADGHH010000133.1 GCF_019689535.1 Pigmentiphaga sp. | reverse complement strand
CAACCGCCCCGCGCATGCGCGGGGCCGCGCCTTGCTAAACTTGGGGCCTTTGCCGCCCCCGTCCCGGATTCCGTGCCGCCATGAGCGAAACGAGCCCCGTCTCCTCCCGTCCCGTTGTGCTGGTCACCGGTTCCGCCCGGCGCATCGGCCGCGAGATCGCGCTCACCCTGGGACGCGCCGGCTGGAATGTCGCCGTGCACTACGCCACCTCGCACGACGACGCGCAACAAACATGCGCCATGCTGCGCGCGCTAGGGGTCGAGGCCGAGGGCTTCGCCTGCGACCTCGCCGACCAGGCCGCGCTGGCTTCCCTGGTCCCGTCGGTAAAGGCTTGCTTCGGGCGCATCGACGCGGTGGTGAACAACGCCTCGACATTCGAGTACGACGACGTACATTCGTTCAGCCTCGACATGCTGCAGGCCCACATGCTGCCCAACCTCGTCGCGCCCGTGGCGCTGGCGCGCGACCTCGCCGCAGCCCTGGCAGACAGGGGGGCGGATGCGCGCGGCGTGGTGGTCAATCTCCTGGACCAGAAGCTCTGGAACTACAATCCCGACTTCTTCTCCTACACGCTGAGCAAGGCCGCGCTCGAGGCGGCGACGACCATGCTGGCCCAAGCGTTGGCGCCGGCCGTGCGAGTGGTAGGCGTGGCGCCCGGCCTGACCATGATCAGCCACCTGCAAACGCCCCAGCAGTTCGCCCAGACCCACGCCATGGCGCCGCTAGGTCATGCCAGCCATCCGGAAGACGTTGCGCATGCGGTCCTGTTCGCAGTGCAAAACCGCTCGATCACCGGCACCACGCTGCTGGTCGACGGCGGCCAGCACCTGGTGGGCTTCCAGCGCGATTTCAGCATGATGAACCCGCCGGCGGACACTTGACCCTCGGCCATCCTTGAGTACAACCATGGGCACACGCCGCATTTTCTTCAACCGCCTCGCCGTGGACGCGCAGATCGGCATATTGGATCACGAGCGCGGCGCCACGCAGCCCCTGCATGTCGACGCGGAAATCGACCTGGAAGGGGTGGACAAGCCGCGTCACGACGGCATCCAGGAGGTGCTCGACTATCGGCGGCTGCGCGAATGCATCGTCGACGAATGCACCCGCACCCACGTCAACCTGCTCGAAACCCTCTGCGACCGGCTGGCCTCCCGGCTGCTGGCGCAGTTCTCCGAAATCCGCGAAGTGCGCCTGCGCGTCTCCAAGCCCCAGGCCTTCGCCGACTGCGCCGCCGTAGGCATCGAAGTCACGGCGAACCGCGACAACTGATGGAAGCATGAGATGAACGCCATCGACTCCGCCGTCGCCAACGCCCCGGACGCCGGCCGGGCGCGGCTCAAGCTCGAGCGCGAACGCATCAAGCTCGAAAAGCGCCTGTTGCGCGAGGCTGGCCGGGCAATCACCGACTTCAACATGATCGAGGCCGGCGACCGCGTGATGGTCTGCCTGTCCGGCGGCAAGGACTCCTACGGCATGCTGGAGATCCTGCTCAAGCTGCGCGAACGCGCGCCCATCGACTTCGACATCGTCGCGGTCAACCTCGATCAAAAGCAGCCGGGCTTTCCGGCCGACGTCCTGCCGCGCTACCTGACCGAAAAAGGCGTGCCATTCCACATCGAGACGCAGGACACCTACTCGATCGTCACGCGCCTCATTCCGGAAGGCAAGACGATGTGCTCGCTCTGTTCGCGGCTGCGGCGGGGGATCTTGTACCGGGTCGCCGATGAGCTCAAGGCAACCAAGATCGCGCTCGGCCATCATCGCGACGACATCCTGGCGACGTTCTTCCTGAACATGTTCTACGGCGGACAGCTCAAGAGCATGCCGCCCAAGCTGGTCTCCGACGACGGCCGGCATACCGTCATCCGGCCGCTCGCCTACATCAAGGAAGACGACCTCATCGCCTATGCGCAATGGAAGGCCTTCCCCATCATCCCCTGCAACCTGTGCGGATCGCAGGAGAATCTCAAACGCAAAGAAGCCGGACGGCTGATCGACGAATGGGAGCGCGCCTTCCCCGGACGCGTGGAAAACATTTTCAATGCCCTCTCTCGCGTCACGCCCTCGCACCTGCTCGATCGCAATCTGTTCGACTTCGTCAATCTCCGGCCTACCGGCGTGCCCGACCCGAACGGGGACGTGGCCTTCGACCAGGTGGATCCGCAGCCTGCGCCCCCGGGCTGCGGCGATGACGAGGCAGCCGGCCTCACGGAACGAACGGTGCGATTCTTCCGCACCGGCCAAGCGGGTTGAACGCGCCCCCCGTCCTCGAAGCGCGGGGGGTCGCACGCCGCTTCGCCAACGGCGTGGAAGCCCTGGCGCCCCTGGATTTGACCGTGCGGGCGGGGGAGTTCGTCACCCTGCTGGGCCCGTCGGGCTGCGGCAAGACCACGTTGCTGCGCATCTTTGCCGGGTTGGACGCGCCCACGTCCGGCTCCCTGCTCCGGCGGGCGGACGGAAGCCAGCTCTCCTACGTTTTCCAAGACCCGACGCTGATGCCCTGGGCCTCGGTTGCCAAGAACGTGCGGCTGCCCCTGGACCTCGAGCGCGGTGGGCGCCGGGCGGGCAAGCAGGCGCGGGATGAGCGGGTGCGCCATGCACTCGAGCGGGTCGGCCTGGCTGATTTCGCCGATGCCCTGCCCCGCGAACTTTCAGGGGGCATGCGCATGCGCGTGTCCATCGCGCGCGCCCTCGTGACCGAACCCAAGCTGCTACTGATGGACGAACCGTTCGGCGCGCTCGACGACATCACCCGGCAGCACCTCGACGACGAATTGCTGGGGCTGGCGGCCAACCAGGGATTGACCGTGGTCTTCGTGACCCACAGCATTTTCGAAGCCGTTTACCTGTCGGACCGCGTCATCGTGATGTCGCGGCGTCCGGGACGCATCATTGCCGACATTGCGATCGACGCGCCTAGCCGAGATGCGGCGTTCCGCGTCTCGCCGGGCTTTGCCATGCAAGCGGCGCGCCTGCAAGCCGCCCTGCTCGAGGGGCAGCAATGACCACGCGGCTTCGGCGCCCCGCGCTCGCTGGAGGATGGGCATGAACACCGGCCTGAGGCTGGGTGCGCCGGTACTGGTCGCACTCATCGTGATCGCGCTCTGGCACGGCGCCGTCCGCGCCTTCGACGTCCCGGTTTATCTGGTGCCCTCGCCGGTGGACGTGGTCCATGCCCTGATCCAGGACTGGGAGCTGCTCAGCAGGTCGCTCTGGATCACGTTGGAAATCACCGGCCTTGCCCTGCTCGCGGCCACGGTGCTGGGTGTGTTGCTGGCGTTCCTGTTCGTGCAGAGCCGGGTCATCGAGGCCAGCCTGTTCCCCTATGCTGTGCTGCTGCAGGTCACGCCCATCGTCGCCATCGCACCGCTCATCATCATCTGGGTCAAGAATACGCTCGCGGCCCTGACGCTCTGCGCCACCATCGTCGCCATCTTCCCCATCATCAGCAATACCGTGCTGGGCCTGCGCAGCGTCGACCCGGGGCTCATGGATTTCTTCCGCCTCAAGCGTGCCAGCCGTTGGCAAATCCTGTGGCGCCTGCGCATCCCCTCGGCGCTGCCTGCGTTCTTCGGAGGCCTCCGGATCGCCTGCGGACTGGCCCTGATCGGCGCGGTGGTGGCCGAATTCGTGGCCGGCACGGGCGGCTCGCAGACCGGCCTGGCCTACCAAATCCTGCAGGCCGGATACCAGATCAACATCCCTCGCCTGTTCGCCGCGCTCTTGTTGATCACTCTTGCAGGGGTTGCGCTCTTTGCTGCCATGACGCTGCTTTCCCGCGTCGCGCTCGCGCGCTGGCACGAAACGAACTGAGCACCGCGGAACGGACGACCCCTGCCGGCCATCTCGGCACGCCGGATGGCAAGATGCCGCCTACATCGGTACTATGCTGCACGCCCTAGGATTATTTCTTACGGAACACGCACGATGCGCATAGCCTTCCCGATCGTCCGCACAGTGTGCGCCGCCGCGGCGCTGGCTTTAGCGAACCTCGCCCACGCCGAGGCTCCCGTCAAGCTCGTATTCGGATCCAACTGGTATGCCCAGGCCGAACACGGCGGCTTCTACCAAGCCGTTGCCGAAGGCATTTACAAGAAACACGGCCTAGACGTCACCATCAAGATGGGCGGCCCCCAGGTCAACGTCCTGCAACTGCTGCTGGCAGGCCAATACGACGTTGCCATGGGAGACGACCTGCAAACCTACAAGGGCGTCGAGCAAGGCCTGCCCCTGGTGACGGTGGCGACCACCTTCCAGCAATCGCCCACGGTGCTGGTTTCGCATCCCGGCCCCAAGACCTTGGCCGACCTCAAGGACAAGACGCTCTACATCGGCCAAGCCAGCGAAACCACCTACTGGCCCTGGCTCAAGACCAAGTACGGCTTCACCGACGCCCAGAAGAAGCCGTATACCTTCTCGGTACAGCCCTTCCTGGTAGACAAGAACTCCGCCGTCCAGGGCTACCTTGCCTCCGAACCGTTCACGATAGAGACCCAAGGCGGCTTCAAGCCTACCGTCTTCCTCCTGGGCGACTATGGCTACCCGCCCTACGCGCAGACCATCGTCGCCACCCGGTCCGGCCTGGCGGCCAAGAAGGACGCCATCCGGCGCTTCGTCGAGGCGAGCGCCGAAGGCTGGAAGAGTTACCTGCGCAACCCAGCGCCCGGCAACGCCCTCATCCTGAAAGACAACCCGCAGATGACGCAGGCGCTGCTCGACTATGGCGTCAATGCCCTGCGCCAATCCGGCCTGGTCGACGGCGGGGACGCCCGCGCCCGCGGGCTCCTGACCATGACCGACGAACGCTGGAAGAAAACCTACGACTTCATGGTGCAAGAGAAACTGCTGAGCCCGAAAGTCGACTACCGCTCGGCGTTCACGACCGAGATCGTGGACCAGGTCCGCGTACTGCCCTGAGCGGCGGCGGCCGCGGCAGCCCGCCATGCCCATCGGTTCGCGGGCCGCTGGTCGGCGCGCGGCCGTGGGCCCCACAGAGCGGCCGCGCGCTACGGCCGCTCTATCCTGCGCACGACCTGGTCGAGAAAATCCCCGTCCGCTTCGTTCGACAGCACACGCACAGGCAACCAGTCGTGCGCCGGGGCCAGCCACACCTCGATTTTCTGGCCGTCGTCGTGGTCGCGCTCGCGAATCAGGTGCACGGCCTCGACGTCGCCCATGGGCGTGGAGAGTTGGTCGCGCGACGCGGCCCGGAAGTGCCAGTTGTCCGAACGACTGGAACCGGCGACGCGGAAAGACACGACCTTGCCGTTCGCGAAGGCCCCGCCTTCCGCGCGGCCGATGGCGGCAAGCTGCAGCAGCACGGACAGGCGGTCCTGCGTGCCGGGCTGCAGCGCCTCTTCGTTTCCGCTGGGCAGCTTCAGCCGACCCGAGGCCGAGTCGAACTCCGTGATCTTGACCCGCTTGTTGCGCATTTCGCGATAGCGGCTCGGCGCGAGGCCGGCCTCGCCGATGTTGCCCGTGCTCTCCCATTCGAAGCTGAAGAAGAGGAAACTGCCGCGGTTGACGATCCGATACTCGCTGCCGCCAAGACGCCATTCGAGGGTGCTGTCGGCGTTGATCTTGAAGCCCTTGGCCGACGCGCTGAGCTGGTAAGTCAATACGGCAGACGGCGGAGGCAAGCGGCGTTCGGCGCCAATGCCGCGTGGGGCGACGGCAGCCAGGGCGAACGCCGCACCAGCGCGCAAGAGATCTCGACGGGAAGAGCGGAAGATGGAATGCATGGCGGGCGGATGTCGATCACGGCCTGGGGGAAACGCCTCTATCGTACCGGACGCTCGTCCGCAAGCTGTTAGCGACTGCTACGGAACGCCTTTCCGTGTCATGTTACTGTTCGCTTCTCGTTCTCCATCGCTATCACGCAGCCATGAAACTCGCTTCTTACCGCGACGGTTCGCGCGACGGCCAATTGATGGTCGTCTCGCGCGACCTGCGAACTGCCCATTTCGCCACTGAGATCGCGCCCACGCTGCAACGGGCGCTGGACGACTGGAATTTCATGGCGCCGCAGTTGCAGGACCTCTACGACGCCCTCAACGCGGGGCGGGCCCCGCGTGCGTTCGAATTCGAGCCGGAAAAATGCGCCGCGCCCCTGCCGCGCGCCTACCAGTGGGCGGACGGTTCAGCCTACGTCAACCACGTGGAACTGGTCCGCAAGGCCCGCAACGCCGAGATGCCCGAAACCTTCTGGACCGATCCGCTCATGTACCAGGGCGGGAGCGACGATTTCCTCGGCCCCACCGACGACATTGTCTGCCCCTCGGAGGCCTTCGGCATCGACTTCGAGGGAGAAGTGGCGGTCATCACCGGGGACGTCGCCATGGGCGCCACGCCAGCCGAAGCAGCCGACGCCATCCGTCTCATCATGCTGGCCAATGACGTTTCGCTGCGCAACCTGATCCCGAACGAATTGGCCAAAGGCTTCGGATTCTTCCAGAGCAAGCCCGCCACGGCGTTCTCGCCAGTCGCCATCACGCCCGACGAGCTCGGCGATGCCTGGCGCGACGGCATGGTGCACCTGCCGCTGGTCGTCACGTGGAATGGCAAGGTGGTCGGCCGGCCGCATGCGGGAACGGACATGGTCTTCAATTTCCCGCGGCTGATCGCGCACATCTGCAAGACCCGCAACTGCCGAGCGGGCAGCATCGTCGGCTCGGGTACTATTTCCAATAAGGATCCCCAGGTGGGCTATGCCTGCATCGCCGAGAAGCGGTGCCGGGAAATCATCGCCGATGGGGTCGCCACCACCGAGTTCATGAAATTCGGCGACACTATCCGCATCGAAATGTTCGACGAAAACGGCGCCAGCCTGTTCGGCGCCATCGATCAGGTCGTCGCGGCGCCCGAGTAGCGCCCTGCGACCAAGGGAATCGCCATGGCACCTCCATCCTCCGACGCTTCCGGCACTGCCCATCCGTTCGGCATCCCGGGCCTGCAGTTGCCGGGAGGCGATTCCAACGTCGCCAACCCGGTGCTGCAAAGCTTGGAGATGATGCGGCAAGTCTGGGCCTCGCTCGGCGCCCTGTCGCAGGCGCCGGTTTCGCCCACGACGGGGCTGGACGAACTCGACCGGCGCCTCGCAGATTTGCGGGCCGTGGAAAACTGGCTGAACCTGAACCTCACCATGCTGCGCGGAACCATCCAAGGCCTGGAAGTGCAGCGCGCCACCATCTCGACGCTGCGCTCCTTCGCCCAGGCAGCCGGTGCGGCCCAGGCCTGCGGCAGCCAAGAGGCGCCCCCCTCGCCGCTGGAAGTCGCGCTCGGACTGCGCAAGCCGGCCGAACCGCAGCCCGGTGCCGCCGGCAACGCCTCATCGGCTTCCCAGCCCAACGCTGCCGCCGAAGCGCCGGGAGCGGGCGCCTGGTGGAACATGCTGAAGGAACAGTTCGACCGCATCGCTGCCGTCGCCACGGCTGGGCCTGGCACGCCGTCGCCCGCCCCCGCGTCCAAGTCGAAAACCAGCGTCGCCAAGCCGTCTGGCGCGCGCAAGCCGGCTGCCAAGCGCGGCGGCCCCGCGCCACGCCGCGCGCGGCCTCCGAAGGCCTAGTCGAGCCATGAGCGGGCAGTTCCCCTGGGCCCATGCCACGCACCCCGACTGGCGCATGTCGGCCTCGCTGTGCCTTGCCCAGATCGAGCGGGCCAGCCGGTCCGGCGCAGGTGCAGGCGCTACGTTGGGCTTTCTGTACTTGACGGACCACCACGCCGCCGAAGCGGCCGAGATTCTCGCTTTCCTGCGCGAACGCACCGGTGTGACGCACTGGACAGGTGCCATTGGCGTGGGCATCGCCGCCGGCATGGCCGAATACATCGACGAACCGGCTATGGCGCTGATGCTGGCCGATTTCGCTCCCGACGACTTTCGCATTTTCTCCGGGGCCGCGCGGCCGCCCGGGCGGGAAGCCCGGACGCCGGACGGCCGCCGCGCCGCATGGACGGCCCTCGTCCACGCCGATGCCGCGACCCCTGACCTGCCGGACCTGATCCAGGACATGCTGGGCAAGCTGGCCGGTGCCGCCGTCTTCGGCGGAGTCTCCAGCAGCCGCCACCCCCAGACCACCATCGCCAACCGCGTCCTGTCAGGCGGACTGTCTGGCGTCGTGCTATCCGAGAACGTCACCGTGGTCAGCCGGGTCAGCCAAAGCTGCCAACCCATCGGCCCCGTGCACCGCATCACCGAATCAACCGGGCACCGGCTCAGCCGGCTAGATGGCGCACCGGCGCTCGAGGTGCTCATGCGCGACATGGGCCTGCCCCTCGAGGCCGGCCCCCACCGCGGCGCCTACGCGCCAGGCGGCCAAATCCCGACGGCGGTGCAAATGCTGCAGGGTACTTTCGTCGGCATGGGCACGGGCGACGCCTTCATGCATGGCGACTACCAGGTGCGGCCGTTGATCGGCGTCGACCCGCACGAAGGCGCACTGGCCATCGGCACGGAATTGGAGGCGGCCGACCACGTGGTCTTCTGCCGCCGGGACCGGGGCGCAGCGCAGGCCGACTTGGTCCGCGCGTGTACCGCGCTGCGTGCGCAGATCGAATCCGAATACGGCGGCATGCACCGGGTGCGCGGTGCGCTCTACATCTCCTGCCTTGGCCGCACCGGCACGCTCTTTGGCGGCCCTTCTGCAGAAATGCAGCTGGTCCACGAGCAGCTGGGCGATTTGCCCCTGATCGGCCTCTACGCCAACGGCGAAATCTTCAAAGACCGGCTATATTGGTACGCAGGCGTGCTCGCCGTTTTCCTTTGACGGTGCGCGCCTGCCGGAGGAGCCGTACATGAAACCGTTCCACTCCGTAAGCGCCGCCCGTCCCGACCGCCGGCGCCTGGCCTGGCTGAGTGCGCTTCTGCTCGCCGCCGCGGTACTTTCCTTGGCCCCACCCACCGCCCGCTCGGCCGATGCCGCCGGTCCTTCTGCCTGCCCCGCCCTGCTCGACGTGAGTTTTCCGCGCCTGCAGGACGAAGCACCGCAGCATCTTTGCCAGTACCGGGGCAAGGTCCTGCTGGTGGTCAACACGGCGAGCTATTGCGGCTACACGCGCCAGTACGAGGGCCTGGAGCGGCTCTACGCCAGGTATCGCGAGCGCGGGCTGGTGGTGCTTGCTTTTCCTTCCAACGACTTCGGGCAACAGGAGCCCGGCACCAAAGAACAGATCGCCGACCTGTGCTTCAACACCTATGGTGTGAAGTTTCCCATCTTCTCCAAATCGGTGGTCAAGGGAGAGGGCGCCAATCCGCTATTCGCGGCGCTTGCCCAAGCCACGGGGCAGCCGCCCAAGTGGAACTTCCACAAGTATCTGGTCGCCCGCGATGGCAAGCCGGTCGCGTCCTTCCCGAGTGCCGTCGAGCCGACCGACGCGCGCGTGATCCGGGAAATCGAGAAACTGCTGGCCGGCTGAAACCCGCCGTCGCCTTGTGCAGCTACCCGTCAGCGCGCACCCCGCTGCCGGGACAAGTCCAGGAAGTCTTCGGCCAGCCTGCGCAAGCGCTCCCTCGCCCGCTCGCGCTGGGCGAGCGTGGCAGCATTGAATAGCTCGGCCGTCAATTGCGCCCGCGCGTGCTCCCACTTTTCCTGGCGGGCGCGCGCCTGCGCCTCCCCCGGCGTGTGCACGTCCGCAAGAAACGCCCGCAGCCGGGCCGCCAACTGCTCCGGGGACTGCCGCTGCGCTGCGTCCTCTAGGGAAGGTCTGCAAAACCTTCCTGCCAGACTGCCGGGATGGGACAATAGCGACATGAAGCAGATGAGTCTGGAGGCGCCGATGTATACGGGCTTTG
>NZ_JADGHH010000132.1 GCF_019689535.1 Pigmentiphaga sp. | reverse complement strand
GGAGTAGTCAGTACTCACGAATCCCGTCGTGGTCGCTACCGATACCGTATTGAACAGCGCATAACGCAGGGCCGTCCAAAAGGAATCGTACGTCCCCCGCACGAGCAGCAGCGCGGTAATGAGTGCGACCGAAATCGCCAACACGGCGAGATACGCCTTGGCTTCGGTGCTGCGGGCATACGGCTCGAGGCTGCGGCGGCGGAATGCCTGGAAATGCAGCGTGAAACTAATGCCGGCCACGACCATGAACACCACGGCCACCAGCTCGACCGCCGGCGACGAGAAAGCGGCAAAACCCGCATCGCGCGTCGAAAATCCCCCCAGGGCAACGGTGGAAGCCATGTGGCAATACGCTTCGTACCAGTTCAGTCCGGCCGCCCTGTACGCCAGGACGCAAGCCAGGGACAGCAGCATGTAAATGGCGTACAAACCCTTGGCGGTACCCGTGATCCGCGGCGTGAGCTTCTCGTCCTTCATGGGGCCCGGGGTTTCGGCCCGGAATATCTGGCTGCCGCCGGCCCCAAGCATGGGCAGGATGGCAACGGCAAGCACCAGGATGCCCATGCCTCCTATCCAGTTCAGCGTGCAGCGCCAGACGTTAATGGACGGAGGCAGCGCATCCAGGCCCGTCAGGACGGTGGCGCCAGTCGTCGTCAATCCGGACATGGCCTCGAAATAGGCGTCGGTGATCGACAGTGGCATGCCCGCTTGGCGGTAATAAAAAACCAGCGGCAGCATGGCGATCACCGCCACGACCGTCCACACGAGCGAGACCAGCAGATACCCATCCCGGGGCGTCAACTCGCGCCGTCGGCTTCGGGTCGCCAGGCTCAACAGCGCCCCGGCCGCCAAACCAGCGACCAAGGCCCGGATGAAGGCATCCTTGGCGCCGTCTGCGAAGACGAAGGACGCGGCCAGGGGAATCGCCATGGTCATCGAGAACAGGACGATGACCAGGCCCAGGACGTGCAAGACCGGAAGCAGTTTGCGCATGACTGGGCGGTCCGGGTCAGAAGAAGGTCGCCGAGACCTGGAAGAGTTTCTCCACCTGCGCAATCAACCGCTGGTTCGCCACGAACACGATGACGTGGTCGTCGGGTTCGATGACGGTATCGTGGTGGGCCATCAAGACTTCCTCATGGCGCACGATGGCGCCTATCGTCGCACCGGCAGGCAGGTTGATGTCCTCGATGCGGCGGCCGACCACTTGGGAGGACTTGGCGTCGCCGTGGGCGATCGCCTCCAAGGCCTCGGTGACACCGTGCCGCAGGCGATGGACGGCGACGACGTCACCGCGGCGGACGTACCGGAGCAGTTCGCCGATAGTCGCCTCCGACGGAGAGATCGCGATGTCGATGCGGCCACCCTCCATCAGCTCCCCATAACTCTTGCGGCCGATCAGGGCGATCACCCGGCGCGCCCCCATCCGCTTGGCGAGCAGCGACGACATGATGTTGTCTTCATCATCGCTGGTCAGCGCGAGGAATAGATCCATTTCGGCGACGTTCTCTTCCTCGAGCAGATTCTCGTCGGTGGCGTCGGCATTCAGGATAAGGACGCGGCTGGGAAGCTGGGTAGCCAGCAATTCGCACCGCCTGCGGTTTTGCTCGATGATCTTGACGTCGCAGTGGTCACCGATGCTCTTGGCCAACCTCAGCCCGATATTGCCCCCGCCGGCGATCATCACGCGCTTGACGCGCTTGTCGCTCTCCCGCAGCTCGCGGATGATGGCGCGCACGTGGCGCGTATCGGCCAGGAACAAGACCTCGTCGGCCGGTTCGATGCAGGTGTCGCCGTCGGGCTTGACCAGGCGGCCGTTCCGGAAAATCGCAATGATGCGGACGTCGGCGGCGGGCAAGCGGTCGCGCAGGCTCTGGATGGGCTGGCCGGCCAACGGACTGCCTGCGGCGGCCCGCACGGTAACGGCACACACCCTGCCGCCTGCAAATTCCACCACTTGCAAGGCTTCCGGGATCTCGACCAGCTTCTCGATATAGCGCGTGACACTGCGCTCGGGGCAGATCAAGTGATCGACATCGAACCCGTCCTCGCCCATCAGTTCCTCATGGTCGAGGAACTCCGACGACCGGACCCGGGCGATGCAGCGCGGCACGTTAAACACGCGCTTGGCAAGCTTGCACGCCACGAGATTGGTCTCGTCGGCAGTGGCGCAGGAAATGAACAGATCGGCGTCTGCGGCGCCGGCTTCCTGCAAGGTAGAAATATGCGTGCCGTTGCCCATCAGCCCGCGCAAGTCCAGGCGGTCCTGCAGCATCGCCAGCCGGGCGCCATCCGTGTCGATGACCGTGATGTCGTTGTGCTCGGACACCAAGTTCTCGGCAACGCTGGTCCCCACTTGCCCCGCGCCGAGTATCAGAATCTTCATGTCACTTATCCACCGCGAGGACTCGCCTGCATCGCCGTTTACGGCCAGATTGTACTCGCAAAAACACTGCTCCGGCCCGCCACCCACTCCCGATCCGGGCGATTGCGGCCCGCTTCCCCGGTTCGCCGCCTTGCGGCTCAGGCCGCACGAGGCCGGACTGGCTTACGCATTCCGTTTGCGCGACAGCTCGATCCCGAGCTGCTTGAGCTTGCGATACAAGTGGGTGCGCTCCAGGCCTGTCTTGTCTGCCACGCGGGTCATGCTGCCCCCTTCGCGCGCCAGGTGGTGCTCGAAATAGACGCGCTCGAATGCGTCGCGCGCTTCGCGCAGGGGCAGGTCGAGCGAAACGGACAGGAGCGGAGACCGGGCCTGTGCATCGTGCGCGGATGGGGGCGCGCCCGCATTGCGCTCGGCCGGCGATACGAGGCTGGGGCTCGACGCCCGCATGCCGTCGCCTGCGGCCAGGGACGATGCCGGGTAGGGCGACGATGCCGGACGCGCGGCGGCGGGCGCCGGGGGGGGCTTGATGCCGGCGCGCCCGCGCTCGAGCGCCGCGGCGATGGTCTTGAGCAGGCGGGTCATGGTGATGGGCTTCTCGAGAAAGTCGACTGCGCCAATGCGCGTCGCCTCGACCGCGGTGTCGATGGTCGCGTGGCCGCTCATCATGATCACAGGCATGTCGAGCAGGTCTTGCGACGCCCATTCCTTGAGCAAGGTCACGCCATCCGTATCGGGCATCCAGATATCGAGCAGCACCACGTCGGGACGGTGGGCGGCGCGCAGCGCGCGGGCTGCAGCGGCGTTCTCGGCCAAATCGACCGTATGCCCCTCGTCGTAAAGAATCTCCGACAGCAGTTCGCGGATGCCGACCTCGTCGTCAACCACCAAAATTCTGGCCATATCTTAGAAACCTCTGTTACGCAGACTGCGCCCCTGCAGTCTCGGACAAATGCGCGGTGCCATGTGCAGCATCGGTACCCCCGGCGATCCGAGTAAATAGTATAGAGACCATTGCCCCTCCTTCGGGCCGGTTCGCAAGATCAATTCTGCCTCCGTGCTCTTCGACGATTTTCTTGACGATCGCCAACCCGAGGCCCGTGCCGCGCGCCTTGGTCGTAATGTAAGGCTCGAAGGCGCGCTGCAGGATGCGGGCGGCGAAACCGGTTCCGGTGTCGGTCACCATGAACTTGATCGAAGCATGGTCGCGGCCGTCGGGCAAGGGCGTGTTGATGAGCCGGGTGCTGACCGAGATGCGATCGTCCGGTCCCAGCTCCGCCGCTGCCCCCGACTGCCTGGCAGCCTCTTTGGCCTTTTCCTCGATCGCGTCGCGCGCGTTGGCGATCAGGTTGTGGATGACCTGCCGAAGCTGCGTCGCATCGCCGCGTACGCGAGGCAGCCCCGCTTCGAGCTCGACGGCCAGCGCGATGCTGCCCGTGCCGGCTTTCAGCACGCCGCCTGCGGGGTCCCAGCCGTACAGCGTCAATACCTCTGCTACCAGGTCGTTCAGATCGAGCAACTGATGCTGGGCCGGGGGCGTGCGCGCATACTCGCGGAAATCGTCCACCATGCGCTGCATCGAGCTCACCTGGTTGATGATGGTAGTGGTCGACCGCTTCAACATCTCCGCATCGGCCGGAGCCAGCTTATCGGCCAACTTGAGGGCAATGCGTTCGGCAGACAACTGGATGGGGGTCAGCGGGTTCTTGATCTCGTGCGCCAGCCGCCGCGCCACCTCACCCCACGCCACGGCGCGATTCGCAGAAATAACCTCGGTGATATCGTCGAACACTACCACATAGCCCCCGCTGGCACCTGCGACCGGCAAATGCGATCCTCGGGCCAGCAGGGTAATCGTATTGTCGTCCGACGCGAAGCCGGATTTGTTACTTTCTCCCTCGTGCGCGGCATCGGCCGGCGGCGGCCGCACGATCTCGAATTGCTGTTGCCAGTATTGGCGGCCCGTGCCCGCGGCGGCATGCTCGGCGAACGCGGTCCGTATGGTCTGGGCGAAATCCGTCAGGCCGTCGACCGTCTCCAGGGGGCGGCCGGTCACCGCGCGCAGATCCACCCGCAGGATCTGCTGCGCGCCGCGGTTGACCATCGTCACGCGAAACGCCTCGTCGAACACCAGCACCCCCGACGACAAATTCGACAGAATGCTTTCCAGGTACACGTTGCTGCGTTCGAGCTGGCGCCGGTTGCTCTCGACCATGCGCCGCGCCTCCTCGAGCTGGCGCGTCATGGCATTGAAAGAGCGGGTCAGCTGCCCCAGTTCGTCGCGCTGGGGCGGCTCGGGAATAGGGCGATAGTCGCCAACCCCGACCGCCTGGGTGCCTTCGGCCAACCGGAGCAAGGGGCGCACCAGGCGCGAGGACAGCGAGAAGGCCGCCGCGATGGCAGCGAACACCGCCAGCAGCAATGCCAGCGTCAGCGTGATGCCGTACAGCTTGCGCAACCCCACGCGCGAAAGCGAGAGCTCCTGGTAATCCCGGTACCCGCTCTGCACCTCCTCGGCATTGCGCGCGATCTGGTCGGGCACAGCCTGCATCAGCTGCAAATAGCGCGACTCCGGGACACCGGGCAACTCGAAGCCCCCCAACGGAGCGATCGGCACGATCACGCGCAGCCTCAACGCGCCGCCGTTGGGCGTATCGCGCGTGGTGCCCAACGGCCCCTGCACGCCCTCCAGCGTCGTCGGGCTGGAGGCGCTGTTCGCCTCCGCCGCCGCATACGACCGCGAAATTCTCAATTGCCGCAGGATCTGGGGCGGAGGCGCCTCCGGCACGAGCGAACCGTAGGTATTGGTGGACCAGGCGAGGACCCGCCCGCTGGCGGTGAATACCATGGCCTCCTGCACGCCCACCTGCTCCCGCAAGCGCGTCAGCGACAAACCGATGCTCGCTTCCGGCGTATCGCCCAACTCGATCGACATCGTGCGTGCCTTGGCGTTCATCTCCTGCAGCTGCGAATCCAGCGCGGCCCGGCCGAGGTTCAGCCCCGATTCGAGCGCGGTGTCGACCCGGACATTGAACCAGGATTCGATGGAGCGGGACAGGAACTGCACCGACAGCATGTAGATCAATACCCCGGGCACCACACCCACCAACGCAAACGCGAGGGCGAAGCGCGAGGTCAGCTTGGCGCCGAACTGGCCGCGCCGCAGCTGGCTGCCCAGGCGCACGGCAAGCACGACTACCCAGACGAATAGCACCAGGGCCACGATTGCGTTCAGCCCGAGCAGGAGCGCGTAATGCTCTTCCAGGCGCGACGAGTTGCCGGTAGACCAGGCAAGCAGGAACAAGAGCAGCAGCGCGCTGATGCCTGCCACGCCAAGCAGGACGCGCAAGAAACGGTTCATGAGCCGCACGCGACGGATACGCATCATGGGGACTCCGCGGGCGGCGACAACCCCACCCCGGGGCGATGGCCTGAAGCGGCGCCGGGCAAGGCCAAGCCATGCCCGCCAGGCGAGTCGGCGTTGCCGGAATGACCAGGCCTAGGGCTGTCGTTGGAAGGATGAGGGGCGGGCGACGGCCTGGCTGGAGCCGTCGCGGATTCCTGCGGGTATGACGACGGGGCGGCCTGGCCGGGAGCGGTCGTGGGCGACGCGCCACCTGGCCCTGGTGGCGGCACGGGCGGAGGAGGTAAGCCCGGTTGGGGGGAAGGCGCAGGCGCGGCATTGGCCGGCGCCGATGCCTCCTTGCCGATGCGCACCTCGAACTCCGTCCACGGCGTCGCAAGCGACCAGTCGCTGCTATTGAGCGCATTGACCTGGAACGGCTTGGAAAGCTGCGAAATGTCGAAGCGCACCCTGAGCCGCCCTGCGTAACGTTCCTCGGCGCGCAACTGGTCGCGGTCGCCGATGCGCCAATTGCGCACGTGGCGCACGACGGACAAGGCTTCCGCGAGCGACCCCACGGGCAGCGCCAGGTTGCCCGTATGTACCCGCCACTGCCGCGTAAGCGGATTGTGGACGATGCGCCAGCTCTGGGTGGAAGAGAGCACGACTTCGTCGAACCAGTACCAGCGCGGCCGCCTGATCTCTACCTCGACGGAGAAATACAGCGGCAGCCCGCGCGAGACCGCATCTTCCAACTGGCTATTCAGATTCAGGGAAACGTCTGCGCTCAGCAGGAGGTCGCGACCGCGCTCGGTCACCGTCACGGACTGGACGGCCGGCTCGGCGGCCGCAACCATGCTGTTCCAGAACAGCACCAGGAGCAGGGCCGGCAGGTGGACGACGCGAAGAAGTCGGAAGATGATCAAACCTTGGCAAACAACGCGTAGAAAAAACCATCGTGCTGCTCGGCCGGCCGATCAGGCTCCGCCTGCGTAAGCAATTGCCCCGGTGCAGGCAACCGCTTCGCGTCGGAGTGCCGCAGCTGGAAGGCTTCGGCTTGCTTGACCCCCTCCGCGGGGAAAATCGAGCAGGTTGCGTAAAGCAATTTACCACCGGGCGCCACCACCTGCCACAAGGCGTCGACGATCTTCGCCTGCAACGCTGCGGTGGCATCGATGTCGCTTTCCCGGCGCAGCCACCGGATGTCCGGATGCCGCCGGACGATGCCCGATGCCGAGCATGGCACGTCGGCCAGCACGGCATCGAAAGGCTTTCCATCCCACCAGCCGTCCAGGTCAGCGACGTCTGCCGCCTTCGTGCGGGCCGAGAGCCCCAGCCTCTCCAGGTTGGCGTCCACCCTTGCGAGCCGCTCGGCATCGACATCCAGCGCGAGTAGATCGAGGTCGGCCAACTCCAGCAAATGCGCCGTCTTGCCGCCCGGGGCGGCGCACGCATCGAGCACCCGCATGCCGTCCCGCACCTGCAACAGCGGCGCAGCCAGCTGTGCGGCGGCATCCTGGACCGACCACCACCCTTCGATGAACCCGGGCAATTGGTGGACGGGCCGCGCCTGCGCCAACGCCAGCCCCACCTCGCCTACCGGCCAGGCCTCGATGCCGGCGTCGCGGAAAGCCTGCCGCACGGCTTCCCGGTCGGCCCGGCGGCGATTGACGCGCAGGACCATCGCCGGGGGCTGGTTCGCGGCGCGCAGCAGCGTCTCCCAGTGATCCGGATAATCGATGCGCAGTCGCCTCACCCACCACTCCGGATGGTTCCAGACGGCCTCGGGCCGGCGCGCCACCGCGGCGAGCACCCCGTCGCGCTCACGCAAGAACCGTCGCAGGCTACCGTTGACCAAGCCTTTGAAAGGCGCCAGCGAACGTTGGCCGGACGCCGCCCGGACAGCCTGGTCGACCACGGTGTGGGGGGCGTACTTGACGCCCGATGCCGCGGTCTCGCGCTCGTCGACGACCAGCAGGGAAAACGCCGTCAGCAACAGCGCATCCAACAGCGGGTCGGCAGGCTTGCGCGCGATGAGGTGTTGCTTGACGGCGCGGGCCCGGCCCAGATAGCGCATGGCATGGAACGACACCGCCTGTGCCGCGGGACGCAGCGGCGCGGGCAGGCGCGCCAGGGCATCCGTGAGCGAGACCCCGGCGAGCACGCCCTGGACTGCGCGTGCCGCGTTGAGCAGGACTTCCGATAACGGCGCCGAGTGGGCGCCGGCGGATGCGGACTGGGTCATCCGGCGGCTCCAGGTTGCCAACCTCGCACGAACACGTCCACCGGCTGGCGCTTGCCTCCGGCTTTCTGCAGTTCGGTCAAGCGCAACACGCCCCGGCCAGTGGCCACGTCGATGCCCTCGGGGCCGGCCGCCAGGACGCTGCCCGGGGCAGCGCCCGCCTGCGTTTCCAGCGCCCGGGCCCGCCACACCTTGACCGGCTCGGCGAGCCCCGGCAGGCGCAGCGTGGCGCCGGGGACCGGATTGAACGCCCGGACGCGGCGCGCCAGTTCGTCGGCCGGCCGGGTGCAATCGAGGGCAGCTTCGGCCTTGCCCAGCTTTGCCGCGTAGGTCACGCCGTCTTCGGGCTGCGGCGTGGCAACCAGCTCGCCGGCTTCCAGCCGCGAGAGCGCCTGTACGATCAATTCCCCACCCAGTGCGGCCAGCCGGTCGTGCAGCTCGCCGGCGGTTTGGTCCGGCCCGATCGGGATCGCCTCCTTGAGTAGCATGTCGCCCGTATCCAGGCCGGCATCCATCTGCATGATGGTGACGCCCGTCTCGCCGTCGCCTGCCTCGATGGCGCGCTGGATCGGGGCTGCCCCCCGCCAGCGCGGCAGCAGGCTGGCATGGATGTTCAGGCAGCCAAAACGGGGCATGTCGAGCACGGACTGCGGCAGGATCAAGCCGTAGGCTGCCACGATCATCGCGTCCACATTGGCCCCGCGCAAGGACTCGTGCGCCTGCGCGGCCTCTTCGGGAAACTTGCCGTCCAGGCGCAGGCTGCGTGGCTGGATCACGGATATGCCGGCTGCCTGCGCCTCGGTCTTGACCGGGCTGGGGGTCAGCTTCAAGCCGCGGCCGGCAGGCCGGTCGGGCTGGGTCAGGACGAGGACGATCTCATGCCCGGCGGCAAGCAGCGCCTTCAAGGCGACTCGGGCGAATTCCGGCGTACCGGCAAAGGCTAATCGCATTTGAAATCCAAGGGAAACCCTGCGCCGCGCAGCGCGAGGCCTCCTGCCTCGCCGCCGGTGCTCGCGGCCGCCAGGCCGGCAAAAGACGCCGGTTGCGCAACGCCGCAAGGAAGCTCCCCCTTGGACTGGCCTCATCCATGAGAGCCCGTTCAAGCGCAGGCTACCGCTTCCAGGACGTAACGCGGGGTGTGATTCGAGAGGGGAATGATACCGTGACCCGCGCCCCAGGCAGGGGCGCTAGGCTGCCTGCAGCTTGCGCAGCTTGGTCTTGATCCGGCTTTGCTTGAGCTGGGATAGGTACTCCACGAACACCTTGCCATCCAAGTGGTCGAGCTCGTGCTGCACGCAGACCGCCAGCAGCCCGTCCGCCTCGAACTCGTAGCGCTCGCCCTTCTCGTTGGTCGCCTCTACCTTGATCCGGGCCGCGCGCTTGACTTCGTCGTAGATGCCGGGAACCGACAGGCAGCCTTCCTCATACACCTGCGTTTCTTCGCTTTTCCAGGTGATGACGGGATTGATGAGGACGAGCAGATCGCTATGGTCTTCGGAGACATCGATCACCACGATGCGTTCGTGGATGTCTACCTGGGTGGCCGCCAGCCCGATGCCCGGCGCAGCGTACATGGTTTCGGCCATGTCGCGCACGATGCGGCGAACCCGGTCGTCGACCACCGCTACCGGCTTGGCCTTCTTGTGCAAGCGCGCGTCGGGATAATGGAGAATGGGTAGCAATGCCATGATTGATCGCATGGCCCCGCATTCCGGGGCATCTTCACTTTTCTCGTAAATGGGGCCGGCTGGCCGCATTCCAAGGACCAAGATAACACAGGTTCCCGCCGCGGCGCCGCCCTCGGCCTGGGGGTTTGAGGCTGGAACGCCGCAAAAGTTCGGCACGCTTGAGCTCGGTCTTTGCTGTCCGAGCGGCCCTATCCCGAGTCCCCGTCGCATGGTTACATACCGGCCGACGGCGCCCGCCCTGGGCCCACACCCTGTTCCACTGGCATGCCCCTCGCC
>NZ_JADGHH010000131.1 GCF_019689535.1 Pigmentiphaga sp. | reverse complement strand
TTGGAAGTTTTCGTGGAAGTCGCCGAGCGCGGCAGCTTGTCGGCTGCCGCCCGGAGGCTGGAAGTGTCGCCCTCGGCAGTCAGCAAGGTCCTATCGAGGCTGGAATCCCGGCTCGGGGTGCAGTTGCTGAAGCGGACTACCCGCCTTGCGCAGCTGACCCCTGAAGGGCGCCAGCTCTACGAACGGGGCAAGCGGGTGCTCGCCGATCTGGAGGAGGTCGAGCGGGCGGTGGCCGGTCGCGGGGAACCGCAGGGCCGGGTGCGCATCAGCGCCAGCTCATCGACGGGCCAGAAGCTGCTGGTGCCGCTGGTCGCGCGGTTGCTGGAGCGCCATCCCGGCTTGATGCTGGACCTGTATTTCACCGATTACGTGGTGGATTTGGTCGAAGAGGGCGTGGACATCGCGATCCGATGGGGGCGCCTGCCGGCGTCGGACGTGGTGGCGCGCCTGCTGGGGCGGACGCGGCAGGTGGTCGTCGGCAGCCCGGGCTATCTGGCGGCACGGGGCGTGCCCCGGCATCCGGACGAGCTCGACCATCACGTGCGCTTGGGATGGAATTATCATAGGCAGGTGCCAGGTTGGCCGTTCGAGCTCGACGGACAGCGCATCCACGTCCCCATCGGCCAGGTCGTCCGGGTCAACGACGGCGACGTCATGCGCAAGCTGGCCTTGCAGGGCGCAGGCCTTGCACGGCTGTCCGTCTATCACGCCTGGGACGACCTGCAGGCGGGGCGGCTCGTGCCCGTGCTGGAACCCTACAACCCCGGGGACCTAGAGCCCATCCACGCCGTCTACGTCGGAAGGCCGGACCGGCTCCCGCCGCGCACCCGCGCGGTGCTGGACTTCCTGCAGGCTGAGGTCGACCTGCGCTTTGCCGAACGGCCTCCGCTGTTGGGTTCATGAGTACTTTCCGAAAGAAGGCTTGCTAAAACCCCGCGAGCCGGGTATTATGGCTGGCTTACCTGTGGTTTTTACCAAAGAAGCCTGCCGTGCTCTTAGGCCGGTTCGGAAGTGAAGCTCAGGGGTGAGCCGCGTGCCCCGCGTTTTTTCTTTGCGGTGTGCGCTTCAGAATTTCAACCCAGGGCGGGCAAGCGATTGCCGGCCTGACGGGACCAAAACTGATCGGAAGGCCTGGTGCGTTGCGCCGGGTGTTTCGGGTTAAGTTGGAACAGGGTAAACCATGATTCAAATGCAGACCACGTTGGACGTGGCCGACAACACCGGTGCGCGCTCGGTTATGTGCATCAAGGTGCTCGGCGGCTCCAAGCGCCGCTATGCCGGCATCGGCGACGTCATCAAGGTGAGCGTCAAGGATGCGGCCCCCCGCGGTCGCGTTAAGAAGGGCGAAATCTACAACGCCGTGGTGGTTCGTACCGCCAAGGGCGTCCGTCGCAAGGACGGTTCGCTGATCCGTTTCAGCGGCAATGCCGCTGTGTTGCTCAACGCCAAGCTCGAGCCCATCGGTACTCGCATCTTCGGACCCGTCACGCGCGAACTGCGCACCGAGCGGTTCATGAAGATCGTGTCGCTGGCGCCAGAAGTGCTGTAAAGGGGCTGCGATGAACAAGATCCGTAAAGGCGACGAGGTCATCGTCCTCACCGGCAAGGACAAGTCCAAGCGCGGCATCGTGTTGTCCGTCAAGGGCGACCGCGTCGTGGTCGAGGGCGTCAATGTCGTCAAGAAAAGCGTGAAGCCGAACCCGATGGCCAACCAGCCCGGCGGCATCATCGACAAGACCATGCCCATCCACATTTCCAATGTGGCGATCTTCAACCCCGCAACCGGTAAGGGTGATCGCGTGGGCATCAAGAAGGTCGACGGCAAGAACGTTCGCGTTTTCCGTTCCAATGGCGAAGCCATTGCGACGAAAGCGTAAGCGGGAGCAGAGAACATGGCCCGTCTTCAAGATTATTACCGCGAGAAGGTCGTTGCCGACCTGACCAAGCAGTTTTCGTACAAGAGCGTGATGGAAGTGCCCCGCATCACCAAGATCACCCTGAACATGGGTGTCTCGGAAGCGGTGGCGGACAAGAAAGTCATCGAGCACGCCGTCAGCGACCTGACCAAGATCGCCGGCCAGAAGGCCGTGGTGACCAAGTCGCGCAAGGCTATCGCCGGCTTCAAGATCCGTGAGAATTATCCGATCGGCTGCATGGTGACCCTGCGCGGCGCCCGCATGTACGAATTCCTCGATCGCCTGATCAGCGTTGCGCTGCCGCGCGTGCGCGATTTCCGTGGTGTCTCCGGCCGTGCGTTCGACGGTCGCGGCAACTACAACATCGGTGTGAAAGAGCAGATCATCTTCCCCGAGATCGAGTACGACAAGATCGATACGCTTCGTGGGCTGAATATCAGCATCACGACCACGGCAAAGACCGACGAAGAAGCCAAGGCGCTGTTGTCGGCGTTCCGCTTCCCGTTCCGTAATTAAGGGGTGAAATAGTGGCTAAGCTTTCACTCATCAATCGCGACCTCAAGCGCGCCAAGCTGGTGGCCAAGTACGCCGCCAAGCGCGCCGCGCTCAAGGCTATCGTCGACGATGCGTCCAAGTCGGACGAAGAACGTTACCAGGCCCGGCTGAAACTTCAGCAATTGCCCCGTAACGCCAACCCCACTCGCCAGCGCAACCGCTGTGCGGTGACCGGTCGCCCCCGTGGCGTGTTTCGCAAGTTCGGTCTGGCCCGTAACAAGCTGCGCGAGATGGCTATGCGCGGCGAGATTCCGGGCATGACCAAGGCCAGCTGGTAGGAGAGTCATTCATGAGCATGAGCGATCCGATCGCCGATATGCTGACGCGCATCCGCAATGCGCAGCGCGTAGATAAGGCGTCCGTGTCCATGCCCTCCTCGAAGCTGAAGGTGGCCATCGCCACCGTGCTGAAGGACGAGGGCTATATCGAGAACTTCGAGGTCAAGCCCAACAACGGCAAGCCCGAACTCGAAATCACCCTGAAGTATTACGCCGGCCGTCCGGTCATCGAGCGCATCGAGCGCGTGTCGAAGCCCGGCCTGCGTATCTACAAGGGTCGTCATTCCATTCCTCAGGTCATGAATGGCCTGGGCGTGGCCATCGTGTCCACCTCCCGCGGCGTGATGACCGATCGCAAGGCGCGCGCCAACGGCGTGGGCGGCGAGGTCCTCTGCTACGTGGCGTAAGGAGTCGACATGTCGCGTATAGCTAAGTACCCCGTCGAACTGCCCAAGGGTGTCGAGGCCAACATCGCTGCCGACCAGATCACCGTCAAGGGTCCGCTCGGCACGCTGGTCCAGCCCCTGAATGGTTTGGTCAACATCACGCAAGACGGCGGCAAGCTCTCGTTCGCCGCTGCCAACGATAGCCGCGAAGCCAAGGCCATGTCCGGTACCCTCCGCGCCCTGGTCAACAACATGGTGACTGGCGTCAGCAAGGGGTTCGAGCGCAAGCTCACCCTGGTCGGCGTGGGCTACCGTGCCCAGGCCCAAGGCGATTCGGTCAAGCTGCAACTGGGTTTCTCGCACGACGTCGTGCACAAGATGCCCGCCGGCATCAAGGTCGAGTGCCCCTCGCAGACGGAAGTCGTGATCAAGGGCGCCGACAAGCAACGTGTTGGTCAGGTGGCCGCCGAAATCCGTGCGTATCGCCCGCCCGAGCCTTACAAGGGCAAGGGCGTCCGCTATGCGGATGAACGGGTCATCATCAAAGAGACCAAGAAGAAATAAGGCGGGCAAGGACGAATCATGGACAAGAAGCAAGCTCGTTTGCGTCGTGCGGTTGCTACCCGCCGGAAGATCGCCGAGTTGCGCGTGCATCGCCTGTCGGTGTTCCGCTCTAACCTGCACATCTACGCAAACATCATTTCGCCGGAAGGCGACAAGGTGCTGGTCAGCGCCTCGACCGTCGAGCCTGAAGTGCGCCAACAGCTGGCGGGCGCGTCGGGCAAGGGCGGCAATGTGGCCGCAGCAACTCTGGTGGGCAAGCGCGTGGCCGAGAAGGCCAAGGCTGCCGGTATCGAGACCGTCGCGTTCGATCGCAGCGGTTTCCGCTACCACGGCCGCGTCAAGGCCCTGGCTGACGCCGCGCGTGAAGCCGGCCTGAAGTTTTAAGCGAGGATTACATGGCCAAGATGCAAGGCAAGAATGCAGCGGCTGAAGAGCGCGATGACGGTCTTCGCGAGAAGATGATCGCCGTCAACCGCGTCACGAAGGTCGTGAAGGGCGGTCGTATCCTCGGGTTCGCTGCGCTGACCGTGGTCGGCGACGGCGACGGCCGAGTCGGCATGGGCAAGGGCAAGGCGCGCGAAGTGCCTGTCGCGGTCCAGAAAGCCATGGAAGAAGCCCGCCGCAAGATGATCAAGGTGCCGCTGAAGAACGGCACGCTGTATCACAACGTGGTCGGCAAGCATGGCGCCTCGACCGTGCTGATCTCGCCCGCCGTCGAAGGTACCGGCGTGATCGCCGGCGGCCCGATGCGCGCCATCTTCGACGTGCTCGGCGTCCGCAACGTGGTGGCCAAGAGCCTCGGCTCGACCAACCCGTACAACCTCGTGCGTGCGACGCTCAACGGTCTGCGCGCGTGCTCGACTCCGTCCGAAGTGGCTGCCAAGCGCGGCAAGACGGTCGAAGAGATCCTGGGGTAAGCCATGACTAAGAAGAACGTCAAAGTGACGCTCGTGCGTTCCCCCATCGGAACGCCCGAATCGCATCGCGCCACGGTGCGCGGTCTGGGTCTGCGCCGCCTGAATAGCTCGCGCGTCCTGGCCGACACGCCGGAAGTGCGCGGGATGATCCGCAAGGTGTCCTATTTGGTCACCGTGTCGGAAGCCTGAGAGGTCTAGCATGCAACTGAATACGCTCAAGCCGGCCGCCGGCGCCAAGCACGCCAAGCGTCGCGTCGGTCGCGGCATCGGCTCCGGCCTCGGCAAGACCGCCGGCCGCGGCCACAAAGGCCAGAAGTCGCGTTCGGGCGGCTTCCACAAGGTAGGCTTCGAAGGCGGCCAAATGCCGCTGCAGCGCCGTCTGCCCAAGCGTGGATTCAAGTCCATGGGGCAGCACCTGTATGCACAGGTCCGCCTGTCCGAACTGCAAGCCCTGCCGGTCGAGGAAATCGACGTGCAAGCGCTCAAGCAGGCCGGCGTGGTGGGTCAGCAAGTGCGCTACGTCAAGGTCATCAAGACCGGCGAGCTCACCCGCAAGGTGGTGCTCAAGGGCATGACGGCCACGGCAGGTGCGAAGGCGGCGATCGAGGCCGCCGGCGGTTCGCTGGTCTGAATAACCGAGGACTGAAGCTTTGGCTAATGCGAACGCACTGGGCAAGACCGGCAAGTATGGCGACCTGAAGCGTCGGCTGGTCTTCCTGCTGCTCGCCCTGGTGGTGTACCGGATCGGTACGCACATCCCTGTCCCCGGGATCGATCCGGTCCAGTTGACTTCCCTGTTCCGTCAGAACCAGGGTGGGATACTGGGCCTGTTCAACATGTTCTCGGGCGGTGCGCTTTCGCGTTTCTCGATCTTTGCACTGGGGATCATGCCGTATATCTCGGCATCGATCATCATGCAGCTGATGACGGTCATCGTGCCGTCGTTGGAAGCGATCAAGAAAGAAGGCGAGGCCGGGCGGCGCAAGATTACGCAGTACACGCGCTACGGAACGCTGGCGCTTGCGTTGGTGCAGTCGGTCGGTATCTCGGTCGCGCTGGAATCGCAGCCCGGCCTGGTCATCGATCCCGGGCTGATGTTCCGCGTGACCACGATGATCTCGTTGGTCACGGGAACGATGTTCCTGATGTGGCTGGGTGAGCAGATCACCGAGCGCGGGTTGGGCAACGGCATTTCGATCCTGATTTTCTCGGGTATCGTGGCGGGCCTGCCCCAGGCGTTGGCCGGTTTGTTCGAGTTGGTCAATACCGGGGCCATGGCGGTGCTGTCGGCGCTGTTCATCGTCGTGCTGGTGGTGTTGGTGACGGCTTTCGTCGTGTTCGTGGAACGCGGGCAACGCAAGATCGTCGTCAACTACGCCAAGCGCCAGGTGGGCAACCGCGTGTATGGCGGCCAAAGCTCGCATCTGCCGCTCAAGCTGAACATGGCCGGGGTGATTCCGCCGATCTTCGCGTCGTCGATCATCCTGTTCCCCGCCACCGTGGCCAGCTGGTTCTCGAGCGGCGACGGCCTGCGCTGGCTGAAGGACTTGGCCGCGGCGTTGTCGCCTGGGCAGCCGCTGTACATCACGCTGTATGCCATCGCGATCGTGTTCTTCTGCTTCTTCTACACGGCGCTCGTGTTCAACAGCCGCGAGACTGCCGACAACCTGAAGAAGAGCGGCGCGTTCGTGCCGGGGATCCGTCCGGGCGAGCAGACTGCGCGGTACATCGACAAGATCCTGATGCGCTTGACGTTCACCGGCGCCATCTACATCACGTTGGTGTGCCTGCTGCCGGAGTTCCTGGTCCTGCGTTGGAATGTGCCGTTCTATTTCGGCGGCACGTCTTTGCTGATTATCGTTGTGGTCACGATGGATTTCATGGCCCAGGTGCAGGCTTACGTGATGTCGCACCAATACGATTCTTTGCTCAAGAAGGCCAACTTCAAGGGCGGAAATCTACCGGTGCGGTAACGAGAAAATGGCCAAAGACGACGTTATCCAGATGCAAGGCGAGGTTCTGGAAAACCTCCCCAATGCAACGTTTCGTGTAAAGCTCGAGAATGGCCATGTCGTGCTGGGACATATCTCGGGAAAAATGCGGATGAATTACATCCGCATCCTGCCGGGGGATCGTGTGACGGTGGAGTTGACCCCATACGATCTGTCCCGAGCAAGAATCGTGTTCCGCTCGAAGTAAGCGCCAGGCTTGCCGGGTACGAATTAGGAGTCAATCATGAAAGTAATGGCATCGGTCAAAGCAATTTGCCGGAACTGCAAGGTCATCAAGCGCAAGGGCGTGGTGCGTGTCATCTGCACCGACCCGCGCCACAAGCAACGCCAGGGCTGATCCCGGCTAGCACTCAGGTATTCAAGGAAACGTTATGGCCCGTATCGCTGGCATCAACATTCCGCCGCATCAGCACACCGAAATCGGTCTGACGGCTATCTTTGGTATCGGTCGTTCGCGCGCTCGCAAAATCTGCGAAGCAGCCGGTGTGCCGACCGACAAGAAGGTCAAGGATTTGAACGACGCCGAGCTCGAGCGCATCCGCGAGCAGGTCAACAGCTTCACCGTCGAAGGCGACCTGCGCCGTGAGATCCAGCTGTCGATCAAGCGTCTGATCGACCTCGGCTCGTATCGTGGTTTCCGCCACAAGCGCGGCCTGCCCGTGCGTGGCCAGCGTACCCGCACGAACGCCCGCACCCGCAAGGGTCCGCGTCGCGCCGCGGCTGCGCTCAAAAAGTAAACGGCTGATACCCAGTCAAGGATTCAGAAATGGCGAAATCCCCCTCCAGCGGCGCCCAGCGCGTTCGCAAGAAAGTCAAGAAGAACGTGTCGGACGGCATCGCGCACGTCCACGCGTCCTTCAACAACACCATCATCACGATTACCGACCGCCAAGGCAATGCGCTGTCGTGGGCGACGTCGGGCGGCGCTGGCTTCAAGGGCTCGCGCAAGTCCACGCCCTTCGCGGCGCAGGTCGCGGCCGAGTCGGCCGGTCGTGTTGCGATGGAATACGGCATCAAGACGCTGGAAGTGCGCATCAAGGGTCCCGGCCCCGGCCGTGAGTCGTCCGTTCGCGCACTGAACGCGCTCGGCATCAAGATCTCGAGCATCTCGGACATCACGCCTGTTCCGCACAACGGCTGCCGTCCGCCGAAGCGTCGCCGGATCTAAGGCGAGTCCGTCAACCCACACCGATTCCGAAGGCCGGCTCCGGAGTACCGGCGGGCCAACGCCCGGAATCTCCGGGCTTCCGTCCCACCAACGGGTGGAAGCCCCGGCACCGAGCTGGGATTTGGGGTGGGTGGCGAAGCGCAGTAGAATGACGCGCCTTGCCAATTGAGTTGGTAATTCGTAGGGGGCGCAGCCGGCATGGGTCGGGTGCGTCGGGTAAGACCACCGTCTGCCGCGTTCCAGGTTCATCGAACGTCGAGATCAAGGCAGACTCCTCGCCACGCATGTGCGTGGCCTGACAGAGAAAAGGAAGCATCGTGGCACGTTATATTGGCCCCAAATGTAAGCTTTCCCGCCGCGAAGGCACGGACCTCTTCCTGAAGAGCGCCCGTCGTTCGCTGGATTCCAAGTGCAAGTTCGAGAGCAAGCCCGGCCAGCATGGCCGTACTTCCGGCGCGCGCACGTCCGACTACGGCCTGCAGCTGCGTGAGAAGCAAAAGCTCAAGCGCATGTACGGCGTGCTGGAAAAGCAGTTCCGTCGTTATTTCGAAGAGGCCGAGCGCCGCAAGGGCAACACCGGCGAAAACCTCATCCAGCTGCTCGAGTCGCGCCTGGACAACGTGGTGTACCGCATGGGCTTCGGTTCGACCCGTGCCGAAGCGCGTCAGCTGGTCAGCCACAAGGCGTTGATGCTGAACGGCCGTACCGCCAACGTGCCGTCCATCCTGGTCAAGCCGGGCGACGTGATCGCCGTGCGTGAAAAGGCCAAGAAGCAGGCCCGTATCCAGGAAGCGCTGCAATTGGCCGCCAGCCAAGGCTTCCCGCAATGGGTGAGCGTGGACACCACCAAGCTGGAAGGTACCTTCAAGCAAGTGCCGGACCGCGCCGACGTTGCCCGCGACATCAACGAATCCATGGTCGTGGAATTGTATTCTCGCTAAGCTTTCCAGGCTTCGCACAGCCGCGCTGTTCCAGCGCGGCTTTTGGCTTTATTGGCGGGCCGTTGCCTCGAGGGGGGCGGTTCGCTGGTTTTCACGCTGCAAGGCGTTTTTTTCCACCAGCCTTATCGGTGTAACGAGCCGAGGGTATTGATAAGGAAGATTCATGGCAAACGCCGCATTTCTGAAACCGCGCAACATCGACGTCGAAACGCTGGGCCCGAATCACGCCAAAGTGATCATGGAGCCGTTCGAGCGCGGCTATGGCCATACGCTGGGCAACGCGCTGCGCCGCATCCTGTTGTCTTCGATGGCTGGCTACGCGCCCACGGAAGTCCAGATCACGGGCGTCGTGCACGAGTACTCCACCATCGACGGCGTGCGCGAAGACGTGGTCGACATCCTGCTGAACCTCAAGGGCGTGGTGTTCAAGCTGCACAACCGTGATGAAGTCGTGCTGACCCTGCGCAAGCAAGGTCCCGGCGTCGTGACGGCAGGCGATATCGAAGTGTCGCATGACGTCGAAATCATCAACCCCGACCATGTCATCGCCAACCTGACGGACAACGGCCGTCTGGAAATGCAAGTGAAGGTGGAGAAGGGCCGTGGCTACGTTCCGGGCAACCTGCGCAGCTTTGCCGACGATCACTCCCGCACCGTCGGCCGCATCGTGCTCGACGCCTCGTACAGCCCGATCCGTCGTGTCAGCTATACCGTGGAAAGCGCGCGCGTGGAGCAGCGTACCGACCTCGACAAGCTGGTGCTCGATATCGAGACCAATGGCGTGATCTCGCCGGAGGAAGCCGTTCGCCAATCGGCCCGCATCCTGATGGACCAGCTGTCGGTGTTCGCTTCGCTGGAAGGTTCGACCGAAACCATCGAAGCGCCGACCCGTGGCACGCCGCAGATCGACCCGATCCTGCTGCGCCCGGTCGACGACCTCGAGCTCACCGTGCGTTCGGCCAACTGCCTGAAGGCGGAGAACATTTACTACATCGGCGACTTGATCCAGCGTACCGAGAACGAGCTGCTCAAGACCCCGAACCTGGGCCGCAAGTCGCTCAACGAGATCAAGGAAGTCCTGGCCGCCCGCGGCCTAACCCTCGGCATGAAGCTGGAAAACTGGCCCCCCCTGGGCCTGGAAAGGCCCTGAGGGGGCCAGTTTCGGCGCAGGCTAACTTGGGCGTGAGCCCAAGTTAAGGCCCGAA
>NZ_JADGHH010000130.1 GCF_019689535.1 Pigmentiphaga sp. | reverse complement strand
GCCTGTGCGAATCTTTGTCCCGCAGACTCCGGGCACGACGCCCGATTCTGTCGCGCGCATCCTGGCACCTCACCTGAGCCGCGAGCTGGGCGTGCCTTTCGTCGTCGAGAATCGGGCTGGTGCCTCGGGCATCATCGGGATGGAAGCCGCAGCGAAGTCACCCCCGGATGGACATACCCTGCTGAGCAACGTTTCGACGACGCTGACGCTCCCGTACTTTTACGACAAGGTTCCGTTTGACGTGCTGGGCGACTTTACGCCAATCGGCCTGGTGGGTTCCGGGAACTTCGCGCTGGTGGTCAACCAGGCGCTGCCGGTAACCAGCTTGGATCAGCTCCTGGCATATGCCAAGGCGCACCCCGGACAGCTTCGCTATGCCTCCCCGGGCTTGGGGACTCACCACCATTTGTGCATGGAGCTGTTGATGGCGAGGACGGGCATCCAATTGGAGCACATCCCCTACAAGGGGTCGGCGGGCGCGACGACCGATGTGCTGTCGGGGCAGGTACAGGTGATGTTTCTTCCCATCCAGGTCGCGATGAATCATGCTGCCAGCGGGCGGATCCGGGTGCTGGGAGGAACGCGCCTGCAGCGGCATCCTCCGTATCTGGACCTGCCGACCCTGGACGAATTGGGGGTCACCGGCTACGACGTGGACCCTTGGTACGCCCTGTGGGGGCCCAAAGGCATGGCGGAGCCGCTGGTGCGGCGCTACAACTCCCTGTTGCAGGCCCTGCTTGCCCGGGATGATGTCAAGAATGATCTTGCTGCGGTAGGGTTGGCGACGCGGCCCGGCGCGCCGGAGGAGCTGGCCAAGGTCGCCCGGGCCGAGCAGCAACTGTGGGCGGGATTGCTCAAGGGCAAGATAGGTCCCTCCAAGGCAGGTTGACGGGAGGATGCAGGGAGGGGCGGCCTTGCCGCCGGCCTCTCCCTACCTACCCGGGTGCTACAATCCTCGCACCTCTTATTGGCGCCGATTTGCCTGGTCCGCTTGCGGGCGCCTCATAAATCCTGCTAAAGAGCTCCGTCCACCGTGTCTTCCGATTCGCACCTCGAAGAGGCGTTGACCGCCTTCCTCGACACTCCCGCCGCACCTTCCATCGGTCCTGATTCCGTCGGCATCGTCAAACCCCAGTCCATGGACTTCGACGAGCCGCTGCAGTTGGCCAACGGCTCGTCCTTCGGCCCGTATTCGCTCACCATCGAGACCTATGGGACGCTCAATGCCGAGCGGAGCAACGCCGTGCTGGTCTGCCACGCCTTGAATGCCTCGCATCACGTGGCCGGGATTTCGGCGGACGATCCGTCGGACGTGGGCTGGTGGGACAACATGGTGGGGCCGGGCAAGCCGCTCGACACCAACCGGTTCTTCGTGATCGGGATCAATAACCTCGGCTCGTGTTTCGGCTCGACCGGTCCGGCGAGCATCAATCCCAACACGGGCCAGCCGTATGGCGCTTCGTTTCCGGTCCTGACGGTGGAAGACTGGGTCCACGCCCAGGCCAGGGTGGCGGACCGCCTCGGCATCCGGCGCTTTGCGGCCGTCATGGGCGGGTCGCTGGGCGGCATGCAGGCGTTGAGCTGGGCCATCACTTATCCGGAGCGGGTGGCGCATTGCATCGTCATTGCCAGCACTCCCCGCCTGTCGGCCCAGAACATCGCGTTCAACGAAGTGGCCCGGCGTGCCATCATCACCGATCCGGAGTTTCACGGCGGCAATTTCTATGCGCATGGCACGGTGCCGCGCAATGGTTTGTCGGTTGCCCGGATGATCGGCCACATTACGTATCTGTCGGGCGACGACATGGCCGCCAAGTTCGGCCGTGCTCAGCGGTCGCCCGGCGCGGACGGCGCGTTCCGCTACGGTTATGACGTGGAATTCGAGGTGGAGTCTTATTTGCGCTACCAGGGCGAAAAGTTCTCCAAGTATTTCGATGCCAATACGTATTTGCTGATTACGCGCGCGCTCGATTATTTCGATCCGGCCAAGCAGACCGGCGGCGATCTTGCCAAGGCCTTGGCGCCGGCGCAGGCAGAGTTCCTGCTCGTCTCGTTTACCACCGACTGGCGCTTTCCGCCGTCATGCTCGCGGGAAATCGTCCAGGCATTGCTGCGCAACGATCGCCCGGTAACCTATGCCGAGATCGAGGCGCCGCACGGGCATGACGCCTTCCTGCTCGACGATCCGCGCTACCATGCCGTCGTGCGCAGCTACTACGATCGCGTGGCTCGCCAACTAGGCATCGCGGAAAATGGAGGTGCGCAATGAGCCGGCCAGACCTGCGTCCAGACCTCGCGCGAATCGCCAGTTGGATCCCCCATGGGGCCCGCGTGCTCGACCTGGGGTGCGGCGACGGCACCCTGCTCGCCCACCTGCGGGATGCGCAGCAGGCGCGCACCGTAGGCGTGGAGATCAGCGACGAGCATGTGATCGAATGCACGCGCAAAGGGGTCAACGTCATCCAGCAGAACCTGGAGGACGGCCTCGCCTTGTTCGACGATGGCCAGTTCGACACCGTCGTGCTTTCGCAAACCCTCCAGGCGGTGCATAACACCGAACGCATCCTGCTCGAGATGGCGCGCGTGGGTCGGGAGGGCATCGTGTCTTTCCCGAACTTCGGTTATTGGACCCACGGATTGTCGATCCTGCTCGGCCATATGCCCGTTACCGGCCAGATGCCTTACGAGTGGTACAACACGCCCAACATTCATCTGTGTACGCTGAAAGATTTCGAGGCGCTGGCGGCAAAGTTGAACCTGCGCATCCTCGCGCGTGCCACGTTTGCCAACGACAGGGAAATTTCTTGGCTGCCGGGATGGCGCAGCACCTTGGCGGTTTACCGCTTTGCCTCGCCGATGGCGCGTTGAAGCCACCCGTGCCGCCCGGGGGGGGCGGCTCGTCCTGCCGGTGGGCGGGGTACCGCCGCGGCGTGATCGGAATCACTTCAAGGAGCGCTCATGATGTGGAAAGTCTTCACGGCTATGATGCTGATGGGAGCGGCCGCGGGCTGCGCCGCGCCGGCGCCGTCCGGCGCCCCGCAGCCTTCCGCGGCGGAGCCCAGGCAGGAAGGGTGCAATGCCGAGTCCGCCCAGCATCTGGTGGGACAAAAGCTCAGCTCGGTGTTGGTCGAAGAGGCGCGCCGGGCCACCGGCGCCAAGAGCGCGCGGGTGCTGCGCCCCGGACAGGCCGTCACGATGGAATTCAATCCCTTCCGGGTGAACGTCGACGTCAACCGTAGCGAGCTCGTCACCGCGATACGCTGCGGCTGACCCGTCGGGCCGTGCTGGCTCAGGGGCTATATCCGCCGTCGCTGCTCCAGTCGCGCTTGGCATCCGGCGGGGGCGTCGTCGCGGCGGGCGCCGCGGGCGCGCGCGCCATCCAAGCGATCAGGGACGACCGCATGGCTTCCTCTACCGACATGTCGATGGGCGTCACCCAGGAAGTGGGCACGAATACGGTATAGCCCCCGATCATATAGCCCATGGGAAGGTAGACTGCCACCCGTTCTCCCTCCAGGAAGCCTTCGGGCAGCCCGGCGGTGCTCCTGCGCGTGACCAGCCCCACCAGTTCGATTTCCTGGCCGGGCGGCCGCAGGATGACGACCTGCTGGCCCCCTTGTGCAGTGGTCGGTGAGAAGTAGTCGGCAAAGCTCTTGAGCGAGGAATAGATGCTCTTGATGACCGGGATGCTGGTGAAGGGCAGTTCGACGTATGAAAGCAGGCGCCGCACCCGGTGCTTGGATACCAGCATGCCGACCGCGATGATGCCCAGTACGCCCAAGACCAGGCCCAGGCCGGGAAAGTAGAACTTGCCGATGAAGGGGTGCAGCACGGCGAGCGCCAGCGCTTCCATCCATGCGATACAGACGTAGAGCAGGTAAATGGTGAGCGCCAGCGGGAGGATGGTGATCAGGCCACGAAAGAAAAACTTGTACATGGGCTTCATCGCAGACTCCTGCGGCCAGGGGAAGGCCGTCGTAAGGCGGCCGGGGCGCACAGCATAGCAGCAGAATGGGCGCGGCTGGGACCGCGCCCGGCAGGGTCAGGCCGCGCGGAAGCGGACGATGCCGTCGGCGCCGGTTTCCCGCTGCAATGCCCCTTGGTAATAAAGCATGTGCAGGTGGGCGAGCGCCTCGCCCAGCGCGAAGGTCATTTGGTGCAGGTCGAGCTTGCGCCTGAACAAGACCGGCACGATGTCGTGCGCGGACCGGGCCTGTTCGGCGCAGGCCTGCTTGACCCGCGCCAAGTGATCGGCATGGTGCGCATGCTGTTGGGCAATGCGCCTGTGCAGGCCCACGAAGGGCCGGCCGTGCGCGGGAAGCACCAGTGCGTCTTCCGGCAGGTGGGCGTAGCTGCTGAGCGAATCCAGGTAAAGCTGCAGCGGATTGCTTTCCGGATCCGTGTCGGTGACGCTGACGTTGGTGGAGATGCGCGGCAGTACCATGTCGCCGGAGATGAGGATGTTCAGCGCCTGGCAGTGCAGAGAAATGTGCTCGGGCGCATGGCCGTAGCCGGCGATGGCCCGCCATTCATGCCCGCCTATGTGCAGCGCGTCGCCGTTCATGATGCGGTTGAAGTGCGCCGGCACCTTGGGTACGAGCTGGGGATAATAGCGGGTGCGTGCGCGCACGCCAGCCAGCGATTCCGGATCGGTCACGCCGTTGCGAGCGAAGTGCTCGGCCATTCGCTCGCCGCCCGAGATGGCCCTGCCTTCCACGAAAAGATGGGCCGTGAGGAAATCGGTTGCGCTCATTTGCAGCGGCACGTTCCACTTCTCGGTCAGCCAATGGGCCAGGCCGATGTGGTCGGGGTGCATGTGGGTCACGATCACGCGCACCACGGGTAGTCCGTCCAGCTGCGTGGCGAAGATCTGCTCCCACAGCGCCTTGACCTCATCGCGCGCGACGCCGCAGTCCACGATGGTCCAGCCATCGCGTCCGCCGAAATGGTCCCGCAGCAGCCAGAGGTTGATGTGATCCAACGCAAAGGGTAGCGGCATGCGTACCCAACGTATGCCGGGTGCGACCTCGATCGCCGAGCCGGCTCCCGGAAGGGTGTCGCCCAGCGGGTATTTCAATTCGTGTTCGAGAGGGTTCATGACGGTCCGGGAGTGCCTGGCCGGTTTCGGCCGGCCCGCGAGCGGGAGACTAAAATGGCAGGCAAACTTGTTGGTAAAGTACAGCTTAGTGTACCCATTGCCCGGCAGGCGTCGCTTCGACCGGTCCGCTGTGCGTCGCATGCGTCGCCGCGGCCGGCTGGCGCCAGCCATCTTCCAGAACTAGGAGTCGAAGATGTCGGATCCCGTAGTCATCGTATCGGTTGCCCGAACCCCCATGGGGTCCATGCTGGGCGAACTCGCCGGTCTGACGGCCAGCCAGTTGGGGGCGGTTGCCATCAAGGCGGCGGTCGAGCGTGCAGGCCTCAAGCCCGAGCAGGTCCAGGAAGTCATCATGGGCAACGTGCTGCAGGCCGGACAAGGTCAGGCGCCTGCCCGCCAGGCTGCCTTGGGTGCGGGACTGCCCTTGCCGGTGGGGTGCACCACCGTCAACAAGATGTGCGGCTCGGGCATGAAGGCCGCGATGTTCGCGCATGACCTGCTCCTGGCGGGCAGCATCCAGGTGGCCGTGGCCGGTGGCATGGAGAGCATGACCAACGCTCCCTATCTCGTGCCCAAGGGTCGCCAGGGCTATCGCTACGGTCATGCCACCATGTATGACCACATGGCGCTCGACGGCCTGGAAGACGCGTACGACCGCGGCCGTGCCATGGGCGTGTTCGCCGAAGATTGCGCGGCCAAGTACAGCTTCACCCGGGAACAGCAGGACGCCTATGCGCTCGAGTCCCTGCGCCGCGCGAAGGCCGCCAACGAGGATGGCAGCTTCGAGTGGGAGATTGCACCCGTGACGGTGGCCGACCGCAAGGGGGAAAAGGTCATCACGCGCGACGAGGCGCCTTTCAAGGCGATGCCCGAAAAGATTCCTACCCTCAAGCCCGCATTCAAGAAAGACGGCACCGTGACGGCCGCGAACGCTTCGTCCATTTCCGACGGCGCCGCCGCGTTGGTGATGATGCGCGCCTCGACGGCGGAGAAGCTGGGCGTCACGCCCCTGGCGCGGGTCGTCGCCCACGCCGAACACTCGCAGGAGCCCCAGTGGTTCACCACGGCACCCGTGGGCGCGCTGTCCGCGCTGTTCGCCAAGACGGGCTGGAAGGCGGAGGACGTGGATCTCTATGAGATCAACGAAGCATTCGCCGTCGTGACCATGGCCGCCATGGCCGAGCACAAGCTGCCACACGAGAAAGTCAACGTACACGGTGGGGCGACCGCCTTGGGCCATCCCATCGGTGCGAGCGGCGCGCGGTTGATCGCCACGCTGATCGGCGCGATGCGCAAGCGGCAAGCCAAGCGCGGCGTGGCGTCGCTGTGCATCGGCGGCGGCGAGGCCACCGCCATGGCGATCGAGTTGATCTGAGCGACGGGCCTGCATGACGCAACACCCAGCGGCCGGCGGCAAGCAGGCCGGCCCCGGCTTGAGCGCGAGTCCGCCGGCCCGTCCTGCGGCGGGCGCGAGCCAGTCCGGCGAAACGGTCAAGCCCAGCGACGCCTATGTGCAGTCGTTTGCGCGCGGGCTCGCGGTCATCCGTTCTTTCAGTGCAGAGCGGCCGGCCATGACACTGACCGAAGTGGCCGACGCCGCCGGACTCACGCGCGCGGGCGCGCGCCGCATCCTGTTGACGCTGGTGCAGCTGGGGTACGTGGCAACCGAGGGGCGCCTGTTCCGGCTTACCCCCCGCATCCTCGAGCTGGGGTTTGCTTATCTCACCTCCATGCCTTTTTGGGATCTTGCCGAGCCCATCATGGAGGAGCTGGCCAACGAAGCGCACCAGTCGTGTTCGGCCACCGTGCTGGACGGCACGGATATCGTCTACGTGCTGCGCATTCCGTCCGGCCGCATCATGTCCATCAACCTCGGCATAGGCAGCCGGTTGCCCGCTTATTGTTCCGCCATGGGGCGCGTGCTGTTGGCGGGCCTGCCCGACGATGAGATCGACGCAGTGTTGGCCCAATCGGACCTGCGTGCGCACACCCCCCTGACGGAGACCGATCCCGCGCGCCTGAAACAGGCCATCCTCGCCGTGCGCGAACAGGGGTGGGCATTGGTGGACCGGGAGCTCGAGACTGGCTTGGTGGCCATCGCCGCGCCCATCCGCGATCGCAGCGGGCGCACTGTCGCCGCGTTGAACCTGAGTGGGCAGGCACACCGGATCACGGCCGAGCAAATGCGGGAGGAGTTATTGCCCCTGCTGTGCCGCGCGGCCGAGCGCATTAACGAACTCATGAAGCGCGTGTAACCTTGGAAGACTCTTCCCACGCCTTGCTCCCGGGGGAGCCGATGAAAGAGTCATTTGCGTGCGCACCTTTGATACGCGAGATCGGGCGGGGCAAGAACGGCTCCCGCGCCCTCCCGCGCGAACATGCGCGGGAGTTGATGGGGGCCATGCTCGACGGAAGAGTCTCCGACCTCGAGCTCGGGGGCGTGCTGCTGGCCTTGCGAATGAAAGGCGAGGCGGTCTCCGAGGTCGCGGGGTTCCTGGACGCGGCCGAAGCCCGTCTTGTGCGCGTGGCGCCGCCGACCGGCGGCCCGGTTGTGATCCTGCCTACCTACAACGGGGCGCGGCATGCACCCAATCTTGTGCCGCTGCTGGCGTGGTCGCTGGCCGAGGCCGGCGTACCGGTGCTGATGCACGGCCAGGCTTCGGAGCCGCGGCAGTCCGGCATTGGCTCGAACGTGGCCCGGGTACCGACCCTGGACATCCTGGAAGCGCTCGGCGTTTCCGCGTCCGGCGATGCCGAAACGGCCGCGCGCGGGCTGCGCGAACGCCGGTTGGCTTATTTGCCGCTGGAGGCCGTGAATCCCGGGCTGGCGCGGCTCGTCGGCTTGCGCCGCATCTTGGGTGTGCGCAATGTGGCGCATACGCTCGCTAAGTTGCTACGGCCCGTGCAGGGGCCGAGCCTGCTGCTGGCGGCCTACACGCATCCGGAATTCGGCGCGATGCTGTCGGAGCTCTTCGCGTTGCGGCGCGAACCCGCGTTGCTGATGCGCGGCACGGAAGGGGAGGCCGTCGCCAATACGCGGCGCCCGCAGCGCATTGCGCGATGGTTGGACGGCGTGGAGGACACGGCAGTGGAAGGCGCTCCCGGCCCCGTCGCGCAGGTGCCTGCGCTTCCGCCGCGCGATGCCACAGCCACTGCGGCGTGGATGCGTGCAATCCAACAGGGGCGGGAGCCGCTGCCCCGCGCCATTGCCGCGCAACGGGATGCCGTCCTCGATACGATCGCGCGCATGGGGCGGCGCACATGACGGCGCGTGGCATCGTCCTGTTCGCCCATGGCTCGCGCGATCCGCGATGGGCGGAGCCGCTGGATCGGTTGGTGCAGGCCATCCGGGCGCGCGATCCGGGCGTCGCGGTCGCGACGGCATTCCTCGAACTGCATCCGCCGACGCTGCAGGCCGCGGTGACCGGGTTGGTGGCCCAGGGAGTGGCCGATATTACGGTGTTGCCGGTATTCTGGGCGGCAGGCGGGCATGTGAGGCGCGATCTGCCACAATTGCTTGCTCAGGCGCAGGCCGCACATCCCGGCATCCGGCTCGCGGCGTTGCCGGTATTGTCCGAGCTGCCCGGAGTGCTGGAGGCCGTGGCGAGCGCAGCCGTCCAGCCCGGCGCACACGGGCCGGACTGACGTGGCGCCGCGCGACAAGGAAAACATGGAATCGACGCATCTAACAGGGAGACCATCGTCATGATGAAAATCTGGGGCCGCATCACATCCATCAACGTAGCCAAGGCGGTTTGGGCCGCCCAGGAGCTGGGGCTGCAATTCGAGCGCATCGACGTGGGCGGCCCCTTCGGCGGCCTGGACACGCCCGAGTACGGAGCCTTGAACCCCAATCGCAAGATCCCGACCCTCGATCACGACGGCTACATCCTCTGGGAATCGAATTCCATCGTGCGCTATCTCGCCGCGACCTATGGCGCCGGGACCCTGTGGCCCGCCGATCCCCGCGAACGCGGGCTGAGCGACCGCTGGCTCGATTGGCAGGCTACCGAGTTCGCCCCCGCCATGGGGCCGGCCTTCCTCGGGCTGATCCGCACGCCGGAGGGGCAGCGGAACCAGCAGGCCATTGCCGATGCCACCGCTCGCACCAATCGGCTGCTGACCGTGCTCGAGGGCGTGATGGCCGACGGCCGGCAATACGTGGCCGGAGACCGCTTCACCATGGGTGACATCGCCGTGGGATGCGCCGTGGACCGCTGGCTCCGGATGCCCGTCGAACGCCCGGAGACGCCTGCCGTCGCGGCTTATTACGAGCGCGTGAGCAGCCGGCCGTCCGCGCAGGGCGTGCTGAAGCAGAAGCTCGTATGATCCGGGACATCCTCAAGATGGGCGACCCGCTCCTGCAGCGGGTCGCCAAACCCGTCGAGCGCGTCGGGACGCCGGAGCTCGATGCGCTCATCCAGGATATGTTCGACACGATGGAGGCTGCCGGCGGCGTGGGGCTGGCGGCGCCTCAGATCGGGGTAGACCTGCAGGTGGTCATTTTCGGCTTCGACCGCAGCGAGCGCTATCCCGATGCGCCGGCCGTGCCGCGGACGGTGCTCATCAATCCGGTGATCACGCCCTTGTCGGACGAGCGTGAAGAGGGATGGGAAGGCTGTCTGTCGGTGCCGGGCCTCAGGGGATCCGTGCCGCGCTACGTCTCCATCCGCTATACCGGCATCGATCCTGCCGGCAAACCCATCGACCGCATCGCCGAAGGCTTCCACGCCCGCGTCGTACAGCATGAGTGCGACCATCTCATCGGTCGCCTGTATCCCTCGCGCATCGAGGATTTCTCCAAGTTCGGCTTTACCGAAATCCTGTTTCCGGGCCTGGATCCGCGCGGCGACGACTGACCATCCCCCAGCCCGTGCCGCGGGCGCCGTTGGCGCCATGAGAACGCTATAACATACGTCT
>NZ_JADGHH010000129.1 GCF_019689535.1 Pigmentiphaga sp. | reverse complement strand
GAATGGCACCTTCTTCCCCTGGATCGTGGTGGACTACCCGCTCGCCCAGGCGGTGGAGGACCGCATCGTCAAGACCCCGCTCATCATCCACCAGACCGACAAGAAGGACCCGGACAAGTACGCTTCCGAAGAGGCGGGCGATGTTTACAACGAGTGGATCGCCATCGCCGTCGAGCGCTGGCGCGAGCACGTCAAGGACTACGGCGCCGTGGACGAAAAGCCGCTGCTATTCGTCATGGCGGAATCCACCAAGGATGCGGACTCCATCGCCGAGCGCCTGCGACGGGAGCCGGAATTCAAGGGCAATGGCCGGGTGCTGGTCATCCACATCGACAAGGCCGGAGAGATCACCAAGAAGGATCTGGACCTCGCCCGCCAGGCGGCCCGGGAAGTGGACGAGGGCCGCTCGCCCATCCGCGCCATCGTGTCCGTGCTGATGCTGCGCGAGGGCTGGGACGTACGCAACGTCTCGGTGATCCTGGGCCTGCGTCCATTCACCGCCAAGGCCGGCATCCTGCCCGAACAGGCCATCGGCCGGGGCTTAAGGCTGATGCGCAAGGTGCCGCGCGACAACAATCAGATTCTGGAGCTGATCGGCACCAACGCCTTCGAGAACTTCATCCGCGAACTGGAGAAGGAAGGCGTCGGCATTCCCACCACCACCCAGCCGCCGAAGCCGGGGCGGGAAGTGTATCCGCTCGCGGACCGCGCCCATCTGGACATCGCGATTCCCCAGACCACGCCGCTCTACGAGCGCACCTACACCAGGCTCGGGGACCTCGACCCGCTGGCCCTGCCGCCGCTGGCCAAGGAAGCCGACCTGGACAAGGAAGTCCGCAACCGCATCGATCTGGTCCATGGCACCGTGGACGTGAAGGTGGGTTCCGATGAGGTCGAGTTCAACGACGACAACCTGCCGCCGGTGGAGAATCTCCTCTCCTCGCTGACGGGCCGCGTGGAGAAGCGCGCCCGCTTGCCTGGGCGCTTCGCCGAGATCTACCCGAAGGTCCGGGAGTATGTTCAGAAGCGATGTTTCGGCGTCGTGGTCGAACTGGACGATGCCGGTGTGCGGCGGGCACTGAATCACTCGGGCCTGCTGGATGCCGTCGCCGCGTTGTTCGCCCGGGCAATCGGGGAACTTACGGTGGAGGCGACGCCGGTGAAACTCCTGGGCGAACCGTACCGGCTGTCGGACACGCCGAAATTCACCTGGCGGCGGATGATTGTTCCGGCGCAGAAGACCATCTTCAACGTGGTCGCGTGCTACAACCCGCTCGAGGCGGAATTCGCCCTGTTCCTGGACCGCTGCGACGACATCGACCGGTTCGCGGCACTGGCCGAGTGGTTCACCCACTTCCATGTGCAGTACCTCTCCGGCAGCGGCGCGGTGCGCCTGTACTACCCGGATTTCGTCGCGGTCCAGACGACCGAGGCCGGGCCGGTAAACTGGATCATCGAGACCAAGGGCCGGGAATTCGACGACACCGACGCGAAGGCAAGGCACATGGCCCGCTGGTGTGAGGAGGTCGGTCAGGAATCCGGCGAAACTTGGCGCTACCTCAAGGTACCGCAAACCGTGTTCCAGGACTTTGTCGCCAAGGGCTCCGCGCGCTCGTTCCAGGCGCTGCTGGATTGGAGGCATCCGCAGGAGAGCTTGCCAAGGATGTGATTCCGCACATCGAGGCTACATTATCGGAGACTGGTCTTGAGGCCCCGAAACCGGTTGGCAGCAATGGCTCGCATCTTCCCTCGCGGGCTGACCGAGCCCGCCCCGCCTCCGTAAACCATCCACCACCAATACCTCAAGGCCAACCGTGCGCGGTTGGCCTTTTTTATTCGCCCCCCACAAGCCCTTGCGTCAACCCGGGCAAGCCCTGGCTTTACTTTACTTGAGCCGGGATTTGCGATATCGATAAGCCAATTTCCCTTCATACGCGGCTTTTACGGGTTCCCCGCAGCCGCCGGCCAGCCATGCCCATCCTATCCAGACTCACCCTGCTCGCCGCCTGCGCTTTTGCCGCGCACGGCGCCGTGGCGTCGTGCATGCCGCGCACCGATGAAGAATTGAAGTCCATGAGCAATGCCGACGTAAGAGCGGCCTATTGCGAAGCCCGCATGCAGTCGGCGATCCGGACGAGCCCGCCGCCGGCGACATCGCCCCTGCCGCACCTGCCCGGCGTCGGTCAATCGAACCCGCTGGGGGGTGCTCCAGCGGGGAATGCATGCCTGACCGCGACCGCGCAGTTGGTGCGCGTCATGGAAGCGCGCAAGATCGACGTCGAACAAGCGCGCAAGCAGTGCGACAAATAAGGCGGGAGGCAGCCGCCAGCCCGCCGGCGTGACCCTCCCGGAAAACAAAGGTCCGGACTCCCGGGATATGGGGACCGGACCTCGCTCGTGCGCTTATCCGTACTTAGAAACGTGCACCGGAAGCGGCAATCTCATCCAACTTGGCCCGCAAGGCTTCGCGCGCGAGCTCGGCCGCGTCCTTGCGGTGCGCTCATCTTCGCCATGCGGTTCGCCTTGTCCGAAGTCGGCTCCGGCAGCGGCGGCCCTTCGCAAACGCTGCTGCGGCCGGCCACCACCCCGTCGAGGAAATAGCGGCCGATCATTTCGTCCACGCAGGGAATGCTCTCGCCCACCAGGCCGTGCGTGTAGTGGTTGGTGACCGTGACCAAGTGGGCCTGCGGCAGCTGCTCGAAGGAACGCAGCGCACCTTCCGTCGCGGTGAGCGCGTCGAACTCGCTTTGCAGCATCAGGATCTGCCCCGCGCGCGCCGCCTGTGATAGCGGGGGCTTGACCACGGACGGGCCGCCCCAGTCGAGGCACAGGTGGCGCGTGACGGAACCGCCGGAGTAGGGATAGCTGGCCGCCATTTCGTTGCCGAGCCCGACCCAATACTGGGTATCGGTGTTCGAGACGGGCGTATCGTTACAGACCACGGAGTGGAACACCGAATCCGAGTTCCGGAGCGAGATCGGCCCCGGCGCCGGCTCCAGCGCTTCGAAATAGGGCTCCACCATGGCCTGCGCCAGGCCGCGGATTTCGATGTCCTGGCCGAAGTCGTCGGAGAAGGTGTACTCCATCAAGGCGTCGTTCAAGGCATTGGGGTCCTGCGCACGGTCGGAATCCTCCTCGATGAGCCCATGCATGCCTTTGGCTGCGGCGATGAGCTGCACGCCCCGCTCCACCCGCCGCGTCAAGTTGAGGACGCTGTGCAGGGAGAGGACCCGGTCGAAGGCCACCCGCATCGGCTCAGGCAGCCCCCGGAAAACCGCGGCGATCGCGGCCGGATCGGTGCCGAGGTTGTAGAGGCCAGGATAAGCTCTGGCATACTTGGGAATGAAGCTGTCCAGCACCCGCTGCATGGACATGGGCTGCCACACGAGGTTGACGTCGATGGGGCCGGTAACGTCCATCGAGCTGTCCAAGACCATGCGGCCGACGCGTTCCGGGAAGAGCGAAGCGTACCAGGCGCCCAGCCACGTCCCGTACGAAATGCCGTAGTAATTGAACTTGGCATCGCCGAGCAATTCGCGGATCAAGTCCATGTCTCGCACGGTGTTGTCGGTATTGACGTACTTGGCGAGCGGGTTGCGCAGGCAGGCGTCGGCCAGCGCATGGGCGTTGAACAGCATGGCGGCGATGTTCGCCTCGCTGCGGTCGGAGCTATGGCGCTCGGGCTGCAACGCCCCGTTCGTCGCGCAGTAGAGCCGGCTGCTGGCCCCGACGCCACGCGGCGAGAATCCGATCATGTCGTAGCGTTGCACGATGGTGGGCAGCAGCTGGCCCGCCGTGGTGCTCGCATCCGCGCCGCTCCATAGCGAAGCGAGCATCAGGGACATGGTCAGGCCGTCCCCGCCCGGGCCGCCCGGGTTGATCAGGATCGCGCCCTGGCGCTGGGAAGGCTCGCCGGCCGCCACCCGCGTCACGGCCACGACGGCGTCGCCGCGGGAAGTATTGGAATAATCCAGCGGGACGCGGATCGTGGCGCAGGTCAGGCGATCCTTGAAGGTCTGGTACGCGATCGAATCGCCGCCCATGACTTCCGGGTCGCATGGCTGCCAATCGACGACCTGCTCCCGGTAAGGCTGCAAGGGGTCATCGGGCGGCGCGACCGCCCCGTCGCCACCGCAGGCGGCCAGCACGCCCAGGACCGCGACGGCCAAGCCCTGCGCCAGCATGCGTCCGCCACGGCGCCCCCCCGCCTGGCAGCTGGTGGAAAAATCGTTGGTTCCCGCCACCGATACGCTCCGTTAAAGAATTATCAATTTGTTTCATTCATTATCAACTGCGATGGCAAGGAAGGGCAAGTGGACTCGGCCATTGCGGGCGGTACACTGGCTTGCACGACAGAACGCATCCCCGACGGCATGGACGCACTGACCTTATTCCTGGAGCGCACCCGCACGCCCGTGGGAGAACTGCTCATCCTCACGGACGCGAACGGCCACTTGCGGGCGGTGGATTGGGAAGATTATTCGCCGCGCATGCACCAGCTCCTGGGCTGGCATTACGGGAAGAACGGCTACATCGTGCGCGACGCAGCACGATGCAGCGAGGCGCGAGGCCGGCTCGAGGCCTATTTCGCTGGCGAGCTCTCAGCCATTGACAGTCTCGAGGTCGCCACGGCCGGCACGATATTCCAACGCGAAGTCTGGGCCGAACTCCGGCGCATACCGCTAGGCAGCACGATCAGCTACGCCGAGCTGGCCACCCGCATCGGCCGGCCCAAGGCGGTACGGGCGGTTGGCCTGGCAAACGGGGCGAATCCCATCAGCATCGTCATCCCGTGCCACCGGGTCATCGGCGCCAACTCCGGGCTGGTAGGCTACGGCGGCGGCTTGCATCGCAAGATGTGGCTGCTGGAGCACGAGGGCGCACTCACCCCTTCTGCGCCGCCCCGGCAGCCGGCTTTGTTCTGAGTGCATCAGCCTCAGGGGCGCGGAGGACACACGCGCTCGCATGGCACACCACCAGCGCACTGGCGGCCGCGCAAAAAAAACACCGCCTGCGCAACGCGCAGGCGGCGGGTCGATGGAACGCGGCGGCGCAGCCGAAGCTAGCGTTTCATTTGCGCGTTATCGCGGGTGGACTTGACCAGGCTTTGCAATTCCTTGCCCTTGGCCAAATGCTGCTGCAGATTGGGCAGCACCTTGGCCGCGAAGGCCTTGACCTCGGCATCTTCGGCGTCCTTGGCCGCTTTCTCAAATAGCTTGACGGCATCCTCGTGCGCGTCGACGGCGATCTCCTCGGCGTACTCCTTGTCGAAATCCGCGCCGTTTTTCTTCTGCAAATCGTTCACAGCGGAGCGCACCTTCCGGGTCGGCTCGGACGGAAGCTCTACGCCCTTGCGGCTCGCCAAAGCCTTGAGTTCGCTGTCCACGGCGGTATGGTCGGCCACCATCATTTTGGCGAAGGACTTCACGTCGGGGTGGGAGGCGTTTCGTTCCGCCAGCTGGCTCGCGCTGATTTCGAGCTGTCCGCTCTCCGCGGCGTCCTGTAGAAAGCTGGCGTCCTTGCGGGCGAGGTCGGCCGCGCCGGCCGAACCGGCGCCAAACGCCAACGCTGCGGCGAGTACCGCGGTCTTCAACTTAAGCATGGTGATCTCCATCGTCGGTTGTGTGGTGTATGCCTACCCAGCAAGCCGCGTTCCCAGCCCACTCACGGTTTAGGGCCTTCCCGCTTTTCCAGTGTCCACGGGGTATCGTCTTGCGGCTTGCCCAGCCCGGGGCGGTCTTGTCGCGGGTCGGGTTGGGGCGAGCCGTCATACTGCGTCGCCGGCTCGTGTTCGGCTCGCTTCGACGGCGGCTCACCCTTGGAGGCTCCGGTACTCTCGGGTAGCGATGCCATTTGGCCCGCGCCTTCGTCATTGGGGGATCGCTGGGGCTCCTGCTGTTTGCTCGACGTCATGGTGTGCTCGCTGTAAGGTGTTGACTCCGGGGGAGTCCAGCAAGCGCCATGCCCTCTTGGGCTGCCACCACGGCGGCGGGGCCGCTTCGCGACACCCCATCTTTTCTACTCACGCGAGGCAATGACGATTGACGATGGACAGACAGCTCTATGACCTGGCCGGCGCCAACCCGGAATTCCGTTTCAGCCCCTACTGCTGGCGCTCCCGCTTGGCACTCATGCACAAAGGGCTGAGAACCGAATTCTTGCCGTGGCGCTTCACGGAAAAAGACAAAATCGCTTTCTCGGGCCAGGGGCGCGTACCGGTGCTCGTGGACGGCGGTCGCGTCGTGGCGGACTCCTGGAACATCGCGCTCCACCTGGAAACCACGTACCCGGACGCACCGTCACTGTTCGGAGGGCCGCAGGCCCAGGCACTGGCGCGCTTCGTCAACGGCTGGGCGGACTCTGTCCAATTGCCGGGCCTTTCCCGCCTCGTCTTGGCCGACATCGTGCCCGCCTTGCATGAAGGCGACGTGGAATATTTCCTGCGCAGCCGCCAAGAGCGTTTCGGCATGCCGGTCGAGGCCGTCTGTGCGGGGCGCGAGCGAGAGGTGGAAACATTCCGCGCCAATCTCGCTCCCTTGCGCCTACTCCTACGCAACCAGCCTTTCGTCTGCGGCGAGGCGCCCGCGTATGCCGATTACATCGTCTTCGGCGGCTTTCAATGGGCACGCTGCGTCAGCGACTTCCCCGTCCTGGCGGCAGACGACGTCGTGGCGGAGTGGGTCGAACGCATGCTCGACCACGCCGGCCCGCAAGCGCGCGACATGCCCAAGCTGCGCCGCGTGCAAAATCCCTTGTAGGATGACGCTTCCGGCCCCATATTTGTCGTTCCGGCCGACTGGGGCACAAAGCCGGAGGGTCTGTCCGCCCCCGATACTGATCGGGGTTCGCCATCGCGGACTGGCGCCTCCTCACGATAGAAATTCGTGATTGCCGGAATAAAATCAATCAATTTGATCAATTCTCAGGTGACGTATACCATTCATATACGTCTTTTCAACCCAGCAAGAGAGGAAACTGCAATGTCTCTAGTGAACACTCCGATCAAGCCTTTCAAAGCAACCGCTTTCAAGGACGGCAAGTTCATCGAAGTCACCGACGAAACCCTGAAGGGCAAGTGGGCCGTGGTGATGTTCTACCCCGCCGACTTCACCTTCGTGTGCCCGACCGAGCTGGAAGACTTGGCCGACAACTACGAAGAATTCCAAAAGCTGGGCGTCGAGGTGTACTCGGTTTCGACCGACACGCACTTCTCGCACAAAGCTTGGCATGACACCTCGCCCGCCATCGGCAAGATCAAGTTCGCGATGATCGGCGACCCGACCTGGGAATTGGCCACCAACTTCCAAGTCCTGCGCGAAGGCCAAGGCTTGGCTGACCGCGGCACGTTCATCATCGACCCGCAGGGCGTGATCCAGGCCGTGGAAGTCACCGCCGAAGGCATCGGCCGCGACGCCAAGGAACTGCTGCGCAAGGTCAAGGCCGCCATCTATGTGGCGAACCACCCCGGCGAAGTCTGCCCCGCCAAGTGGAAGGAAGGCGATAAGACGCTGGCTCCTTCGCTGGATCTGGTCGGCAAGATCTAAGCACCGCGCGGATGGATGGCGGCTCCTACCGGAGGCGCCATCCCGCGGAAAGGCATCGCAGTCAACGAATCATCGTATCAAGCAGTATCGCCCGGGCAGCCACAAGCGGTCCGGGCACCATCCGAAAACACAAGACGGAGCGAAGGGAGCGCATATGTTGGACGCTAATCTCAAGAACCAGTTGCAAGCCTATTTGGAAAAGATCACGCAGCCGATCGAGATCGTTGCGTCCATCGACGATGGAGAGAAGTCTCGTGAACTTGCCGAACTCCTGAAGGAGATCGCGGGTCTGTCGAATCGCATCACGCTGATCGAGCGACGCGATGACGACGAGCGCAAGCCTTCGTTCTCGATCAACCGCCCCGGTGAAGACATCGGCATCCGCTTTGCCGCGATTCCCCTGGGCCACGAATTCACCTCGCTCGTCCTGGCGCTGTTGCAGGTTGGCGGCCACCCCGTCAAGCTCGACGCCGACGTGATCGAACAGATCAAGGGCCTGGACGGCGACTTCTCGTTCGAAACTTACGTATCGCTGTCCTGCCAGAACTGCCCTGAAGTCGTGCAATCGCTGAACGTGATGGCGTTGCTCAACCCGCGCATCCGTCACGTGACGATCGACGGTGCGCTGTTCCAGGACGAAGTGGAAAAACGCCAAGTGATGGCCGTGCCGACGATCTTCCTGAACGGCGAAGTGTTCGGCCAGGGCCGCATGGGCGTGGAAGAATTGCTCGCCAAGCTCGATAGCAACGCCGGCCAGCGGGAAGCGGAAAAGCTCAATGCCCGTGCGACGTACGACGTGCTCATCGTGGGTGGTGGTCCGGCCGGGGCCGCGGCGGCCATCTATGCGGCACGCAAGGGCATACGGACCGGCATCGTCGCGGAACGGTTCGGCGGCCAAGTGCTGGACACGCTGGCGATCGAGAACTTCATCTCGGTCAAGGAGACCGAGGGGCCCAAGTTCGCCAGTGCGCTGGAAGAACACGTCAAGGCCTACGACGTCGACATCATGAACGCACAGCGCGCCGAAGCGCTGCTGCCTGGCGACAAGCAGATCGAGGTCAAGCTCGCCAACGGCGCCGTGCTCAAGAGCCGCTCGGTCATTCTGGCCACCGGTGCCCGCTGGCGTGAAGTGAACGTGCCCGGCGAGCGCGAGTACCGGAACCGCGGCGTGGCCTATTGCCCGCACTGCGACGGCCCCCTGTTCAAGGGCAAGCGCGTGGCAGTCATCGGAGGCGGCAACTCCGGCGTAGAAGCTGCGATCGACTTGGCCGGCATCGTCGAACACGTGACGCTGCTCGAGTTCGCAGGCGAGCTGCGCGCCGACGCGGTCTTGCAACGCAAGCTGCACAGCCTGCCTAACGTGAAGGTCATCACCCAGGCGCAAACGACGGAAATCACCGGTGACGGCCAGAAGGTCAACGGCCTGACCTATAAGGACAGGCAATCCGGCGAGCTGCAGCACATCGAGCTCGAAGGCGTCTTCGTCCAGATCGGCCTGGTGCCGAATACGGAATGGCTCAAGGGCACGGTGGCGCTGAGCAAGCACGGCGAAATCGAAATCGATGCCAAGGGCCAGACTTCCGTGCCGGGCGTGTTTGCCGCGGGCGACGTGACGACCGTGCCCTACAAGCAAATCATCATCGCCACCGGCGAAGGTGCGAAGGCCGCGCTGAGCGCATTCGATTACTTGATCCGCTCCTCGGTGGAGGCCGAGAAGCCGGAAGCCGTTGCAGTACCCGCCTGAGTCCACGCTGGGTTGGCGGTACGAGGGCCTGCCGGGGCAACCCGCAGGCTTTTTTTCTTTCACCCGCCGGCCGTGCCGTTGCCTGTCGCGGGTACATCCCGGGACGCCTGCTCCCACTCTTGGAGCAGCACCGCGATGTTGGCCGCCGTCCGCTCGATATGGACTTTCAGCAAGGCGGCTGCTCGCTCCTTCTCCCGGGCAAGCGTGGCCGTCAGGATGGCCTCGTGTTCGTCGGGAATGTCGCGGTCCAACGGTCGCTCTCGAAAAAATATGCGGCGATAGCGATCCGAAAACGCCAGCAGCTTTTCGCAGAACTGCGTCAACACCGGCATCTGCCCGCCGCCGATCAGCGTCATGTGAAACTCGCGGTGCCGGACCTCCCACTCCGACAAGGCTTCCCGGTCCGAAGCCGCCCGCCTTTCCACCTGCTGTAGCCGGTGATGCGCGGCCAGCACCGAAATCTCCCACTCTTCCCCCCCCTGCTCCATCGCGACGATGAGCGCATGAGGCTCCAGCATGAGCCGCAGGTCCGTGATTTCTTTGTGATTGCGGGCAGACACCGGGGCGGCCCGATAGCCGCGTTGGTCGTGCGCGATCACCAGGCCTTCGGCCGTGAGCCGTGACAGCGCTTCCCGCAGCGGGCTCAAGCTGACGTTGAACTGCTGACTGAGCTGGTTCAGGCGTAGAGGCTGCCCCGGCTTGAAGGTGCCATTCAACAACTCATCGCGCAAAGCGGCAGTCAGTTGAGAAGTCAGGGATGTGCTCATGGGAGGCCGCGGCGCCGGACTAAAAAAATCGATATTGACTATAAAAT
>NZ_JADGHH010000128.1 GCF_019689535.1 Pigmentiphaga sp. | reverse complement strand
TACCTCAATGTGCTTCGTTTCCAACGATGGCCTCCTTGCGAACGAGGGGGTCAGTTCCTCGTGTCGCTAGGGGGTCAATTTACGGTGTCGCCTGACAGTATTGCGTCACACGGCGGGGCAATGGAGTTTTTGCCGGCGTGCCCCGACGATGGTGGGCGCGCAGGCATTTAATTTTTTCGGGATCGAGCGCGTGCTCTCCGACAATCGCGGATGGCATTGGCGCCCCTGGGGGGAGAATTGGCTGCGGAATTTGCATGCCTTCGATGACCTGGTTGCAGACGGCGCCGAAGCCCGGTTCGAGTGGCACGAAAAATTGATCACGAACTGGATCGTGGCCAACGCGCCGGGCAAGGGCGTGGGCTGGCAATCCTACAGTTTGGCGCGCCGTATCGTGAATTGGATCAAGTGGCAGGTCGACCGGGACGGGTTGAATGAGGTCGGACGGCGCAATTTGGTGGTGCAAACCCGGTTTCTGCGCCAGAGACTCGGCGCTTCGCTGAATGTCGCTTATCCGGCCAAGGGCCCCAAGGCCCTGGTTTTTGCCGGTGCGTTTTTCGAGGGCCAGGAGGCCGCGGGCTGGAGGAAAACGGGGGTGGCGGTGTTGCGCACCGTCTTGCGCTCTGGCTACTTGCGTGCGAGATTGGAAGCCAGCGACCGGTATCGCAATGCGTTGGTCGAGGATTTGCTGGATCTCATCCAGTTGGACAAGATGTATCCCGGGTTGCTGGACAAAGAAGAGGTCCAGCGCTGGCAAGATTTGCTACCTCCTTTGCTGGCCGTGGCCGGCGACGACCTCAACCCGCCGGAAGAGGAGTCCGACGCCGTTGTGTTTCCAGAGCCCTCCGCGCAGGACCTGCGCCTCTACGCCCAGCGCCTGGGCCTGGCTTCTGCAGGCTGAGTGCTGGGGCAGCCGGGGCTGCCATCTACCCCACGCCCTGTGTCCGCTTGCCTCGCCTGCGGCCACGCTCCTCGTACAATAGCCGGATCTCCGACAAGGAGGCATGCCGGCGCCCACCGCCCCGTCCGCCCGGCATTTTCCCGTTCCGGGGCGTTATTCGAGTCCGTCCATGTTCCGCGTTTCGCTCGTCTCCGGTTTCTTTTGCCTGTCGATGTGTCTTGCTGCGCCAGCGCATGCCGCCGATCCCTTGCGCATTGGTGAGATCAACAGCTACAAGGCGCAGCCCGCGTTCCTCGAACCCTATCGCAAGGCCATGTTGCTTGCGGTGGAGGAAGTCAATGCGGCAGGGGGCATCCTGGGGCGGCCGCTGGAGTTGGTCATCCGGGACGACAACGGCGTGCCTGGCGATGCGGTGCGTGCCGCGGAAGAGCTGGTCTCGCGCGAGCGGGTGGTCATGCTGGCGGGAGGGTTCCTCTCCAACGTGGGACTCGCACTGGGCGACTATGCCAGGCAGCGCAGGATCCCGTTCCTCGCCAGCGAGCCCTTGACCGACAAGATTACCTGGGCCAATGGCAACCGGTATACCTTCCGCTTGCGCCCATCGACCTGGATGCAGGTCTCCATGCTGGTTCCCGAAGCCGCCAAGCTGCGCAAGAAGCGCTGGGCCATCGTGTATCCCAACTACGAATATGGGCAGTCTGCCGTCCAGACGTTCAAGACGCTGCTCAAGGCGGCGCAGCCGGATGTGGAGTTCGTCACGGAGCAGGCGACCCCGCTGGGCAAGCTCGATGCCGGCCCCGTCGTCCAGGCGCTGGAGGCGAGCAAGCCAGACGCGATCTTCAACGTGCTGTTTGCCACGGACCTGACCAAGTTCGTGCGCGAGGGCGCGATGCGTGGCCTGTTCAAGGGCCGCGAGGTCGTGAGTCTTTTGTCCGGCGAGCCTGAGTATCTGGAGCCGCTGCGCGACGAGGCCCCTGAAGGGTGGATCGTGACCGGTTATCCCTGGTATGCCATCAAGACGCCGGAACACCAGCGTTTCCTGGATGCCTATCGCGGCAAGTATGGCGAGCCTCCGCGGCAAGGGTCCGTGGTCGGGTACGTCACGATCCATGCCGCGGCGGAGGCCTTGCGCCGCGCGAAGAGCACCGATGCCGAGAAGATCGTCGATGCCTTCCGCGGCATGCCGCTCACGACGCCCTGGGGGCCGATCGTGTTCCGGCCCCAGGATAACCAGGCCACGCTCGGTGCTTTCGTCGGCCGTACCGCGTTGCAAGGCGAGGGCGCGCAGCGCATGGGCGTCATGGTGGACTTCTACTATGCGGACGGCGCCAAGTACCAGCCTTCCGACGCGGAAGTGGCGAAGCTGCGTCCGGCGCGCTAGACGGTGTTGGCGCAACTGCTGAACGGGCTGGCGAGCGCCAGCAGCTTGTTCTTGCTCTCTCTCGGGCTGACGCTGATTTTCGGCGTTTCGCGGGTCGTGAATTTTGCCCATGGCTCGCTGGCCATGTTGGGGCTTTACCTCGGGGTGAGTTTGTCCGCATGGCTGATGCCTTGGCTCGGCGGGATCGGCTTCTGGGCCGCGGTCGCCGGTGCTGCGCTGGGCGTGGCGCTGGTCGGGGCATTGATCGAGCGCGTGTTGTTGCGGCGTCTTTACGGTAGCCCCGAACTCTTCCAATTAGTGGCGACCTTCGCGTTGGTCTTGATCATCCGCGACATCGCATTGGCGATCTGGGGCGCCGATGACCGGCTCGGGCCCAAGGCGCCCGGACTGACCGGGGTGATCGCGCCGGGGACGCTGAACCTTCCTGTTTATGACCTGGTGTTGATGGCCACGGGGCTTGCTGTGCTGGTTCTCAGCCATGGGGTCTTGGCGTGGACCCGGTGGGGGCTCCAGTTGCGGGCGGCGACCGAAGATCGGGAGATGGCCTTGGCCGTCGGGGTGGACGAGCGGCGGTTGTTCACCCAAGTGTTCGCGCTGGGGGCCGGACTGGCGGGGTTGGCGGGCGCGCTCCAGATGCCGCGCGAGCCGGCGGCGCTGACCTACGATCTGCAGGTCGTGGCCGAGGCTTTCGTCGTGACGGTGGTTGGCGGCATGGGCAGCGTCACTGGTGCGTTCGTCGCGGCCATGATGATAGGCTTGGTGAAGGCTGCGTGCGTGGCCTTGGGTACGGTCCAAATCGGTGGCACCGAGTTTGTGCTTCCCAAGCTCACGCTGGTCATTGAGTTTCTGTTGATGGCGGTCGTGTTGGCCTTCCGTCCGTGGGGGCTGTTCGGCAGGCCAGCTGCACCGACGCGCGCCTTGCGCGCGGAATGGCATCCGTTGCCGCTTCCTACCCGCCGGGGCAGCGGGGCACTGGCTCTCTTGCTGGCTGGGTTGGCGGTGCTTCCTTGGTTCGCCTCCGATGCGCCTTATCTGCTCGTGCTCGCGGTGGACGTGCTGATCGCCGGGCTGTTTGCCGCGAGCCTGTACGTCTTGATGGGGCCTGGGGGCATGCATTCTTTCGGTCATGCAGCATTCCTGGGGTTGGGCGCCTACGGCGCCGCGCTGGCAGCGCCATGGGTGACGCGTTGGCTGCCAGGATTGGACGCGACCGGGGCAGGCGGGCTGATTGCCGCCCTGGTGTGCCTGCTGGCCGGCATGCTGCTGGCCTGGTTTGGTGCGGTGGTGTACGGGTTCGTCGTACTGCGCGCGGCCGGCGTGTACGCGGCGATGCTGACCCTGGCCTTTGCGCAAATTACCTGGTCCGTGGCTTTCCAATGGGATGCCGTGACGGGAGGGAGCAATGGCTTGTTCGGGTTTTGGCCGCAAGGTTGGCTCTCGTCGCGCGAGGGATATTACTGGTTCGTGTTGGCAATTGCCGCTGCATGCGGCTTGATGTTGCGCAAGGTATTGCACGGACCGTTCGGCCTTACGCTGCGCATGACGCGCGACGCCCCGTTGCGCGCGGAAAGCCTGGGGCTGCCGGTGTTCGCGGTGCGATGGACGGCGTTCATGCTGGCCGGAGCCATGGCCGGCGCGGCGGGCGTGCTGACGGTGTTTGCGAAGGGTTCAGTCGCGCCTGACCTGCTGGCCATTCCCCGTTCTGTCGACGCATTGGTGATGACGCTGCTCGGCGGGCTGCAATCACTTTTCGGGCCGTGGCTGGGGGCGGCGGTCTACACCGTGGGGCAAGATTACCTGGCCCGGAGCACGGAATACTGGCGCGCCGCGGTGGGGGGCGCCATGTTGGCCCTGGTGATGCTGGCGCCTGGCGGCTTGACAGGCTGGAGGCGTCGTCGATCGGCGGCGGGTACGGCATGAAGCTGAGGGTGTCCGGTCTTTCCAAATCATTCGGCGCCGTGCGCGCGGTCGATGGCGTGAGCTTCGCGTTGGACGCCGGCCAGATGCTGGCGCTGATCGGTCCGAACGGCGCGGGGAAGAGCACCTGCTTCCAATGCATCAATGGGCAGCTCCGGCCCGACTCCGGGCGCGTGGAGTTCGACGGAACGGACGTGACCGGCCTGGGCGTGGCAACCCGGGCGCGGATGGGAATGGCACGCACGTTCCAGATCGCCCAGGTAGCGGTTTCACTTACCGTGCGGCAGCATGTCGCGCTGGCGCTGGCCGCCCGTGATCCGGCCGCCTGGCGCCGGCTGGGAACGCGCGGCTTGCGGGGCGCGCAGGAGGAGGTACAGGCGTGGCTCGAGCGTTTTGAGCTAGCCGCCCTGGCCGATCGCCCGTGCCTTGAGTTGCCGTATCCCGAGCTCAAGCGCGTCGAGCTGGCGAGCGCCTTGGCGCAACGCCCTCGCGTGCTGCTGATGGATGAGCCCACCGCGGGCATGACGCGGGCCGATCGCCGGGCATTGATGGCCCTGGTCAAGCAGGAGGCCGCGCGCGGGTTGGCGGTATTGTTTACCGAGCACAGCATGGACGTGGTATTCGGCTTTGCCGATCGCGTGGCGGTGCTGGTGCGCGGCCGCCTGGTCGCACAGGGTACGCCGCAGCAGATCGCGGAGGATCCGCAGGTTCGCGCCGCGTATCTCGGGACGACCGCCGTCGAGGAGGGGGCATGAGCGTTGTGTTGCAGGCCCGCAGGCTGTGCGCCTTTTATGGCCGCGCCCAAGCATTGTTCGATGTCGACCTGGAGGTTGCAGCGGGGGAGATCGTTGCGCTCGTGGGGCGCAATGGCGCCGGCAAGACTACGCTGATGCGGGCGTTGGCAGGCCGCGTGGCGACGACGGGGGAGGTGTTGTTGGACGGCGTGCCGGTGAGCGGCTGGCGGACCGACCGTCGCGTGCAGGCAGGCCTGGCCTGGGTGCCCGAGGACCGGCGCATATTTACCCAGCTCACGGCGCGGCAGAACCTGGAGGTGGCCGAGGCACCTCCGCGCGCGGGCGCCCCGGTGTGGACGGCCGAACGCGTGTATGAGCTGTTTCCCGAGCTTGCACCGCTCGAGCGTCGACCGGGCGGTGCCTTGAGTGGCGGAGAGCAGCAGATGCTCGCCATAGGGCGGGCATTGATGACCCAGCCGAAAGTGATATTGCTGGACGAGCCTTCCGAAGGGGTAGCGCCCATTGTCGTGCAGCGCCTGGCCGAAGCCATGCGGGCCTTGCGGGCCGAGGGGCTGGCCGTACTGTTGTCCGAGCAGAACGAGGCGCTCGTTGCGCCCGTCGCCGACCGCTGTTTGTGCATGGATGACGGGGTGCTTGCACCCGCTGCGGCTGCGTTCCCCGTAAGCTGAACGGCCGGAGAGAATCTGCCCGCAAGCTTTGTCACATCCATATAGTTGAGATCGTCAACAAAGTAGTGTATAAAAACAACTATCTAAGCACCAGAACACCAGGGGATCGTATGAGCAGTGCATATTCCACCATCCGGGTCGAGGTCCAGGACCGGATAGCGACGCTGACGCTCAACCGGCCGGAGAGCCGAAATGCGCTCAATTCGGCCATGTGTGGCGACTTGATCGCCGCCGCCGAGGCGCTGGCCGCCGACGAGAGCGTGCACGTGGTTCTCATCAAGGGTGAAGGACCGGTGTTTTGCGCGGGGGCAGACCTCAAAGAGCGGCAAGGCATGTCTACTGCCGAGCTGACCGCTCGCCGGGTCAAGGGGTTCACCGCCTACGCCGCCATCGAGCGCCTGCCGCAGGCTGTGATCGCCGTCGTGCACGGGCCGGCGTTCGGGTCGGGCTGCGAGATCGCCGGAGCCTGTGATTTCATCCTCGCGTCGACCAAGGCGCAATTCCGTTATCCCGAAGTGAGCTGGGGCACCATCGGCGCTACGCAGCGCCTGCCGCGCATGGTGGGGACGCGGATGGCCAAGGAGCTGTTGTTCACGGGTCGCACGATCGATGCGCAGGAGGCCAAGGAGATAGGGCTGGTCAACCACGTGTACCAGCCGGAGGAGCTCGAGGAGCGTGCCGCCGCGATGGCCCAGCAGATTGCCGCCGCCGCGCCGCTGACCGTGCGGCTCACCAAGCGCTGCGTGGACCAAGGCGTAGAGACGACCCGCGAAGGCGCGATGGCCGTGGAGCTACTCGCCATCGAGGAAAACCTGCGTCATAGCGACTGGAAGCGTGCGATCGCCGGATTCGGGTCGGGAGGCCGCAAAGATGGTTGAGCGTCCTACCACGTTGTACCGCACGCTCCAGCGCACGGCAGCCGAGTATGGCGAGCGCGAAGGCTTCATCTGCCAGGCAGATAGGCTGACTTGGAACGAGGTGCTGGACGGAACCCGCCGCATGGCGGCGGCGCTGCATGCCAGCGGCGTACGCAAAGGGGACCACGTCGGTATCATGCTCGGCAACGGCGCGCTGTGGTTGCAGCTGTTCTTTGCCTGCGCCACCATCGGCGCCGTCACGGTGCCGGTCAACACGCGCTTCAAGACGGACGAGCTACAGTTCTGCCTGAAGCAGGCCGACGTCAAGGTGCTGATCTTCGCCGACACATTCCTGGGCATCGACTTCGTCGAGCTATTGACGACGGTCGAGCCTGCGTTCAACTCGCGGCTGCCGGGCGAGGCGCTGCCGGAGCTGCGTCGCGCCGTGATGGTGGGCGACGGGCCATGTCCTGCCGGCGCCGAGCGGTTTGCCGACTTGATGGCCCGTGCGGACGAGGCGTCGCTGGCGCGCATCGAATCGCTGGCCGCGGAGGTCACCCCGGACGATTTGCTGCTGATGCAGTTCACCTCGGGCACGACGTCTTTCCCCAAAGGCGTGATGCTTACCCACGCCAACATGCTCACCAATGCCTGGGCGGCGGGCCAGCGCATCGGCGTGCGGCATGACGACCGTTATTTCAGCATCCGCCCCTTCTTCCACGTTTCTGGCACGACGCTGTCCATCCTGGTCAGCCTGGTCTATGGGTGCTGTCTGCTCACGTTGCCGAAGTTCGACGTGGCCGAGACGCTGCGCGTGATGGACGTGGAAAAGTGCACGCTGACGTCCGGCAATGACACCATTTTCCTGATGATGATGGGCCATCCCGACTTCGATCCCAAGAAGCTCCACCTGAGGGGCGGCTGGGCCGCCGCCGGGCCGGAGGTGATGCAGAAGATCCGGGACGTGATGGGCGTGGACAACGTCTGCAACGCTTATGGGCAGTCGGAGGCCTCGCCCAACGTCATCATGACTTCCTGGGACGACCCCTTCGAGCTGCGGGCGCATGGCTGGGGGCTGCCGCATCCCGGCACCGAGGTGCGCATTGCCGACCAGGACACGGGCGAAGTATTGCCGCCCGGGGCGCAGGGTGAAATCCAGGTGCGAGGCTGGCACGTCATGCGCGGTTACTACAAGATGCCCGAGGCGACCGCCAAGGCGTTCACGCCGGACGGGTGGCTGCGCACTGGCGACCTGGGTGAAATGTCGCCTGACGGTCGGCTCCGGATGGTTGGCCGGCTCAAGGACATGTACCGGGTCGGCGGCGAGAACGTCGCGCCGGCCGAGGTCGAGGAAACCCTGCACGCGCATCCCGCGGTGCAGCTGGCCCAGGTGGTGGGCGTGCCCGACGCGCGGCTGGGCGAGGTGACCGCGGCGTTCGTGCAGTTGAAAGAGGGGCACCACGCGGAGCGCCAGGAGTTGATCGATTGGTGCAAGAAGCGCTGCGCCAACTTCAAGGTCCCGCGTTATCTCGAGATCGTGGATTCGTTCGACAATATCGGCATGACCGGGAGTTCCAAGGTGCAGAAGAACAAGCTCAAGGCGCATGCCATCGAGTTGTTCGGCCTGGCCAACGTGCATGCCGCCACCGGGAGCAAGGCATGAGCGACGTGATCCTGTGTGAGTGCTTCGCCCGCGACGGGCTGCAGCACGAAGAGGCCTTCATCCCGACCGCTACCAAGGTCGATTTGATCGATCGTTTCGCGAGGATGGGATTCCAGCGCGTCGAGGCGACTTCCTACTCGAATCCCAAGGTCGTACCCCAGTTCGCCGATGCAAGCGACCTGCTGCGCACCCTGCCGCGGCGGGAGGGGGTCTGGTACAAGGCGACCTGCGCCAACGTGAGGGCGGTCGAGCGTGCGTTGGCAGACCTGGATGCGGGCCATGGCGCGAATGAGATCAGTCTGCTGGTGTCGGCCAGCGAGTCGCATTCGATGAAGAACCTGCGGCGAAGCCGGGCGGAGCAATGGCAGAACATCGCCGACATGGTGGCGGCTTCGCAGGGGAGGTTTCGCATGATAGGCACCGTGTCGGTCGCCTGGGGCTGTCCTTTCGAGGGAGCGGTGCCGGCGGAAAGTGTCCTGGAAGACGTCCGCCGGTTCGCGCAGCTCGGCGTCATGCATGTGGCCCTGGGTGACACCACGGGCATGGCCTCGCCGGTGACCGTCAAGAAGCTGGTGAAGGCAGTGCATGCGGAAGTACCCGAAGTGACCGTGGTGGCCCACTTCCATGATTCCCGGGGAACCGGCCTGGTCAATTACGTGGCGGCGCTGGAGGCGGGATGCCGGTATTTCGATTGCGCCTTCGGAGGCGTGGGCGGGCATCCGGCCAAGGTCAAGTACGGTGGCGGGCATACGGGCAACGTTTGCACGGAGGATTTGGTGAGTTTGTTCGAATCCATGGGCGTTTCGACCGGCATAGACCTGGATGCGCTCCTGGAAACGTCCGAAGCATGCGAGCGGGCGCTCGGCCGCACTTTGCACAGCCGCGTGGCGCAAAGCGGCTTGAATCCGCTGATCGCTGCGCGTTCAGAAGCCGCCAATGGATAACCCAGCCCACATGGACCTTGAACCCCCCGTGGCCACCATCGAGGTCGGGCCGCTCGCAGGCTCGCCCATCGCGCCGTTCTCGGCCTGGCTGGGCATTACCGTGGTCGAGGCCGACCGGGGACGGTCGGTCTTGCGCATGCCGTCCACGAGCCGCCTGGCCAATCGGCGGGGGGTGATCCACGGCGGCGCGATCGCGACGCTGATGGATTCGAGCATGGCCATCGCAACCCGCACTTTGGAGGCGGGCTTGGAGACGTCCGGCACCGTGGACCTGAACATCCACTTCACCTCGCCGGGCAAGGGGGACCTGACGGCGCGGGCAGAGGTCAAGCATGCCGGCAAGTCGATCGCGTTCTGCCAGTGCGAGGTGCGGGACGAAGCCGGCACGCTGGTGGCTACGGCCATGAGCAGCTTCAAGCTCAGGCGGCCCAAATCGTCCGGCGCGGTCTGAGGTAAATTGCTGCGTTCCCCCCTCCTAGCGAGAGAAAGTATGACGAGACCCGTTCCCGCGAACCTCAAGGAATTGTTTTCTTACCGCTTGAATCGCCTGGCCTTCGTTTCCAGCCGCATCGCGGCGACGGTGAACGAAAGCCAGTACGGCCTGGGCTCGCGTGACTGGCGCATCATCGGATTGCTCGGCGCATTTGCACCGCTATCGCTGAATGCGCTCGCGCACGAGGCCAATATCGACAAAAGCCAGGCCAGTCGCAGCGTGGCCGAGCTCATCGAGCGCGGATACGTCAAGCGGGGGGCCGACGAATCGGACGGCCGCGGCGTTCGGCTGGACTTGACCCCGCAGGGGCGGACTTTGTATCGCAAGGTCTTCCCGAAGGCGGTCGACCGCAATGAGAAGATGCTCTCGGTCCTGACCGATGAGGAGCGCGAGGTGCTCGAACGGGCGCTCGACAAGCTGACCGGACATGCCATCGAATTGCTGGAAGAGGTCAAGGCCAAGACTGCCAAAGAAGGCAAGTCTTCCGGGCGCAAGGAAAAGTAATCACCGGCTCCGGCCGGATTCGCGTCGCGGCGAGCCCGCTTGCGTTCGAGCAAGCGGGCTTCGTTTTTTTGGCCTGGAATGACTGGCGATTTCCTGCTTATAGTTGAAGTTGTCAATTAAATAGTAT
>NZ_JADGHH010000127.1 GCF_019689535.1 Pigmentiphaga sp. | reverse complement strand
GGGCTTCTTCGTCTATGTCCGATCCCCACCCGGGCCGGTCCGGAACGCATACGCATCCATCTTCGAGGCGCACGGGGTGGGTCAGGAACTCGCGGGTCCACGGCGCTTCGTCGTACCGCAGCTCCATGATGCGGACATTGGGCACCGCCGCGCACAAGTGCGCGCTCATCAAGGTGGCCAGCTCGCCTACGGGGTTGTGGGGCGCGATGTGGGTCTCGAATGCGTCCGCCAAGGCAGCGATGCGCACCGATTGCCAAACGCCATTCCAGATCGGGTCCACGATGGCCACGTCCACGGTCCGGCCGGCGATGAATGGGCGATACTCGGACAGCCCGTGCAAAGACTCGAGCGAGGCGATGGGCGTGCGGGCACTGTTACGGATGAGCGCCAAGGCCTCCGCGTCGCGCGTGTCGAGCTCGAGCCAGAACAAATTCAAGGGCTCGAGCCGGCGCGCGAGCCGGATGAACCCCTCCGTGCGCTGGCTGAAACCCACGTCGAGCATGAGACCGAAATCGGGCCCCACGCCTTCGCGGAACGCATGAAGTTGATCGACGATGGCCTCGATCTGCCCGTCGCTGATGGCTCGGTCCAAGAAGCCGGGCTGGATGCGAAAGCCGGCGTTCATCATCACGGGGCCACCCGGTTCGAAAAACACGGCATTGGTCTTCAGCGCCTTGAACCCGGCTGCGACCGCTTCGCGCCCGATCCGCGTGAAGTCCTGCAGCGAGCGCACCGGTTCGTAGCCGAGGCGCTCGTAGAACGCGGCATGGCGCACGCGAAAGCTGCCGCAGTGGGTCCAGTACGCAGGGACCTTGTCGCGGAACGGGCCGCCGAACAAGCGATAGACCGGAATGCCGAGCGATTTGGCATGGACATCCAGGCACGCATTCTCGATGGCGGCGATCGCCTGGTGCGACAACCCCCCAGGGGCGAGGCGCGTCGTGGCCAGCAACGATTCGCTGAGCATGCCGGTGGCGCGCGGGTCCATCCCCACTGCAATGCGCGCGAAGCCGTGGATCAGCGGCGTCAGCTCCGCGCCGGACAGGCCGTCATAGTATTCCGACCAGCCGACCAAGCCATCGTCTGTGGTCAACTTCAGGTAACTGCACACCCGATAGCCGCCATCGGCCTGGAAGGTGTCGATGCGCGCGATCTTCACTCCCTCTCCTTCGCCGTGCCCATGCCCGGCCTACCCATGGCCTTCAAGAGTTTTTGCAAGCCGCTGTAGAGCGCGGCCTTTTCCTGGGGCGTCAGCACCTCGAGCAACGCCATCTGTTTTTGCTGCGCCACGGGAAAAAGCCGCCGCGCAATGGTGCGCCCCGCGTCGGTGATCTCGACCACGAGGCGACGACCGTGTGTTTCATCATCCCGCATGGCTACCAGGCCGCGCCGCTCGAGCCCGCGCAGCACGCGCCCGGCCTGCGCCTTGTCTACGCCGGTAATGCGGCACAACGCGCTGAGCTGCATGGACGGGCTCTTCCACTGCGCCAGGCGCGCGATCAAGCGCCATTCGGTGGGCGTCAGCCCGTGCGCCTTGGCGTATACACGGGTGATGTCCTGCTGCGCCGCCGAGGCAACGCGCTGCAGCAGGGAGACGGGATAGTCGTCGAGGTCGAGCCGCGTGGCTGCGCCCGCCGTCAGCCATGGACACTCGGGCTGCGCCACGCGCCTTGCCGGATGAATCGATGTAGACATGTCCACATGTTCGGCGCGCAATGTAGACTAGTCAACAAATGGATCTGCGGATTTACCCTGGGTCGGCGCGCATGGTGCCCGGCGTAAGTCGCGCATTCCGCGCTATTCTTGCGAGCTTCGGGCTAACCCTTACCTCCTCTCGTACCCATGTCCGCACCCATCCGCGGGGGTGAAGTCGCCATCCCTCTCAGACAGCCGACCGTGACGCTTCCCATTCTTCCCCCGGGTGCGCGAGGAGCGCGCCCATGAACGTCTTCCACATTTATTTCTCGCTCCTGAGCCTGCTCGCGCCGCTCATGGTGGTGATAGGCGTGGGCACGATCTGGGGCAAGCTCGGCCATCCTTTTCCCGCCCAGTTCGTGACGGTGCTGGCCACGACGGTCACGACCCCGGCACTGGTGTTCTACACCCTGGTCACGACCCAGCTGAGCGACGAGGTCATGGGCAAGGTGGCCATTGCCACGGTCCTGGCGCTGGGTCTCTGCATGGTGGCCTGTGCGATCGCGCTCAAGCTTTGCCGGCTGCCGGTGCGCAAGCTGCTCCAGACCACCTCGTTCCCGAACGCGGGCAATCTCGGGCTGCCCATCACGCACCTGGCATTCGGCGATGCGGGCCTGTCGACTTCCATCGCGTTCTTCGCCGTCGCATCCTTCATCCAGCACACCGTTGGCGTGCGCACGCTGCCGAGCGCGCCGGGCATACCTGCGCCGTGGAAAAGCCCCATCCTGGTGGCTTCCGTGCTCGCGGTCGCTTGTCGGCTGCTGGGATTCACGCCGCCTCAATGGATCATGGACTCGGCCCAGCTGTTGGGGAGCATGACCGTTCCCCTGATGCTGCTGGGATTGGGCCACGCGCTGGCGCTCATTCCCCCCGCCGGACTGTCGCTCGGCGGCATCATCAGCGTGATGCGGCTCACGTTCGGCCTGGGCACCGGGGCGCTCGGCGCCTGGCTGGCTGGATTGCCGGCGGACATGATCGGCAACATTGCGCTGCAAATGGGCATGCCCTGCGCCGTGGTCAGCTATATGTACGCGCGGCGCTACACCGACGTGGGCGATACCTCGGCCGGCGCGGTGCTCATCTCGACGCTGGTGTTCCTGGTGCTGGCGCCTTTTCTCATGTGGCTGCTGGGCGCGCCCGTGGCGCGCTAGCGCCACCGGGCTGCGTCTGCGCCTCGAGCCAAGCCAGCCAGCGCATGGCATGCTCGCGGCTCTCGCCGCACATCTCGGGCGCCGGCATGAGGGAGGCGCACACCGCCGGCCGCTCGGGCCGCCCGAATAGCCTGCAGCGATTCTCTTCGTCCAGCTGCGCGCATCGCACGCCGGCCGGCTTGCCTTCGGGCATGCCCGGTATGGGCGAGGTAATGGACGGCGCGGTGCAGCAGGCGCCGCACCCGGGACGGCATTCCATCTCCGGCTCCATCAATCGGCCCGTACCGACTGCACGAAGGTCTCGGCGGCTTCGCGCGGCAACTCATCCTCCCGGCCGAGCGCGACGACCTCGATGAGATGATTGCCCAAGACATAGACCCGCCCCAGCATCCACGATGGCATGTTGGCCGCGGTGCCGTGCACTTCCAGTTCGACCGCCCGGAGGACCTTGCGGGTATCGGAAGGTGCCTGCTTGAGGCTGACCTCGCGGCGGTAGGTCAGCGTTCCGCGAAGGTTGGCGCGCAAGACGTCTTCGAACGCATCGGCAACCCTGGCCAGCTCGGCCGGGTCGTTCATGATGGAGTCGGGAAGGACGATGTAGCCGACGGCAAAGATCGAGGAGTCCACCGGCGCAATGTCGAAGGTGAGCGGCAAGGTGTGCCCGGCGATGTCGACCTCGCGCCGATCGGGCCGCGGCCGCGCAGGAAAAGTGACGCGTACCGCGCCCTCGGCCGTCGGCATCTCGCGCCAATCGAACTTGGGCGAGCATGCCGCGAGCGCGGCCAGGAGCAGGACGAAGAAGATGCGAAGCGGCATGGACATGGGGGTTCCATCGGCATGATGCGCCGCCAAACGCCGGCCAGGCGCGACAAAAGGGTACAAGCTGTTACACCAGACCAGTCGGCCGGGCGCGAGCGGCTGAGCGACAATCCGCCTTTGAACTCAACCCGACACGGACAGGATCTGGAATTGTCGCTGATTTCCATGACGACCGCTCCCGACGGCACGCAACTGGCCGTTTACCGTTGGGACGTGCCGCCCCGGCCCGAAGGGTACCGGCCTGCCTACCTGCTGCACGGCCTGGGCGAACACGCCGGCCGCTACGAAGGCCTGGTGCGCTGGTTCGCCGCCCGCGGTTGGTCGCTTGCTGCGCACGATCACCGGGGGCATGGTCGCTCGGGCGGCAAACGGGGGACGCTGCGCACAGAAGAAGATCTCGTCATCGACGCGGAACACCGGCTCGCCGAATACGAACGCGAAGCCGGCGCACCGCCCCTGCTGATCGGACACAGCCTGGGTGGCCTCGTGGCGACACGCGTCGCGCTCCGCGGCAAAGTGCCGCTGGCCGGCCTGGTCCTGTCCTCGCCCGCCTTTAAATTGGAGCTGTCGGCCGCTCAACGGTGGCAGCTCGACCTGTTGAACCGGTTCGCGCCCGACCTGCGGGTCGGCACGCGGTTGAAAATCGCCAAACTCTCGCACGACCAAGGGGTCGTCGACGCCTACGCCAACGATCCCCTCGTGCACGACCGCATCAGCGCCCGCCTGCTGCGCTTCATTGTGGCGGGCGGCGCCCAGTCCATCGCCGAGGCATCCGGCCTCAAGGCCCGTACCCTCCTCATGGTGGCCGGGGATGACGCCATTGTCTCGCCCGCCGGCAGCCGCAGCTTCGCGGACTCCGCGGCGCCCGGCAAGCTGGCGCTGCGCTGGTATCACCAGGCGTACCACGAAGTGCTCAACGAGGCACCGGCACTGGCCGCCCCCGTGTATGCCGACCTGGAGACGTGGCTCGCCACCCTCGACGACCGGGTTTGAACGGCCCTGCGGTAATGGGCTATCCTAGGCGCATGGAATCGCTCCGGCGCGCCGTGTCGGCGCCCACCACCTCGCACCAGCCCTGCTCGACGCGCGTCACCGCGCGTCGCGTGCTGTCGTGCGCGCCGATTCTGCTTCGCTCCATCCCGGCCTTTCACTCCTGAGCCCGGCGATCCCCTCCTCCCCACCACCTTTTCGTGACCGATCGCCGGGCTTTCTGAATCCACCGTATTCAGCGCCGCCCTGCGGCACGACGTTTTCAGGAGACAGGCATGCAAACCAGCAGCCCCCCGATCATTACGATCAACGAACTCGACTACGTTCGCCTCACCAGTCTGCTCAATCAAATGGAGCGCGAACCCGCGCCCGGCTCCACCCCGGCGCTCATCGCCGAGATACTCGACCAGTCGGACCAGGTCGACCCGCGCGAGGTGCCGGCCGACGTCGTCACCATGCATACGCGGGTGGAGGTCGAGGACGGCAACGGAACCCGGCTGATCACCCTGTGCTATCCCAAGGAGGCCGACGCCAGCAAAGGCATGGTCTCCGTGTTTTCGCCCATGGGCGCCGCGCTGCTGGGCGTCCGGGTTCCAGGCAACATTTCGTGGACCCCGCCCGACGGCGAGCGGCGCGAAATGCGCGTAGTGCGGATCGACTACCAGCCCGAAGCCAACGGCGACTACACCGCCTGAACGCCCCGCTTCCCCGGGGCAGCCGAACGACGCGCCCCCTTCCCGGGCCGGCTGCCTCCGCGCCCGGCCATGTTAGAGTAGCTCCCGAGCCGGTGCTTGAGAGTTAAACGGGAAACAGGAGGACCCCTCGCCGGGGATCTAACCTGTGCTGCCCCCGCAACGGTAAGCATCCCGTCCGCGGCCCAGCCGCGCGACACGCTGCATCAAACCCACTGTGCCGACCTGCCCACATCCTCGGGCGCAGGTCGCATGGGAAGGGGATGCGGCCATGGGTGCCAGCCCGGATACCGGCCGGCTCGCGGTCTTCGAGACCACAACGGGGGAAGCGCCGCGGGTGGGCGGCGAACCGAGTTCATCAGCCTGGATGGCATGCCCGGGCGCGCACCTGCGCGCGGCGCTTCCCGAATCGCAAGCCGACGTGCGGGGATGCGCGTCAACGACGAACGAAAAACCATGTCATCCAGCCTCAGCTCCCGGCGCCTGGCAGGCGCCGCCGGCGCACTGCTTTGCGCCACCCACGCCCAAGCCCAGATGCTTCCCGGGCCAGTCGCCCTCGAACCTGTCACGGTCACTGCCTCGCGCATCGAACAACCGCTGTCACAGGCCCTCAGCGACGTCACCGTCATCGATGCCGACACCATCGAACGCGCGGGACAAAGCAGCCTGGCCGACCTGCTCCAGCACACGCACGGCGTGGACATCGCCACGAACGGCGGGCCGCAGACAACGACCAGCGTATTCCTGCGCGGCGCCACCAGCGGCCACACGGTGTTTCTAATCGACGGGCAGCGGGTGGGCGGATCGACGGCAGGCGTCATGGGCCTCGGCGCGATTTCGCTCGCAGAAGTCGAGCGCATTGAAATCCTGCGCGGCCCGGCGAGCGGCCTGTACGGCGCCGACGCGATCGGCGGCGTGGTCAATATCATCACCCGCCGCCCCAGGGCCGACGCGCCCTTCGAGCCGCGGGGCTCGGTTGGGCTCGGCACCTGGAACACACGCAAGGTCGACATCGGGCTCTCGGGCCGGCTCGACCGCTGGACGTACTCCCTGTCCGCCGGCCATGCCCGCAGCGACGGATACAGCGCCGCCAAACCGAATAATCCAGGCGGGGTCTACAACCCCGACCGCGACGGATACGAGCTGGACCACGCCGCAGGCCGACTAGGCTATGCGTGGCGGGACGGCCAAGAATGGGAAGCTTCGTTCTACCGGTCTCGCCTGAACGGCCGCTACGACGGCAGCCCGACGTTCGACGACCGCAGCGTGCAGCGCATCGAAAGCTATGCCCTGGCCAGCCGCAATCGCATCAACGACGCCTGGAGCAGCCGGCTCAGCGTGGCGCGCACCGTCGACGACAACACCAGCATCTACGGCCCGGGAGACACCGGCCGGGACCGGTTCCGCACTCGCCAGACCCTGTTTGCATGGCAGAACGACCTGGCCCTTTCTGCCGGACAAACGCTGGCGCTCGCGGCCGAACGGCGAGTCGAAGACATAGACGGCACGATTGCCTACGCGCAGGACAGCCGCATTACCAACGCGGCGGCGGCGGTATATCGCGTCGACCTGGGCCGCCACCACCTCCAGGCGAACCTGCGGTACGACCACGTAGCCCGCTACGGCGGCCGCACCACGGGCGGGCTCTCATACGGCTACGACGCGGCACCAGGCTGGCAACTGACTGCCGCCGCCAACACAGGCTTTCGATTGCCCACTTTCAACGACTTGTATTACCCCGTCTACGGGAATCCAAACCTGCGCCCCGAAACCTCACGCAACGTGGAGGCCGGCCTGCGCTACCGCCACGCCGCCGGCGAAGCGAGCGTCCTCGCCTACCGCAACGAAATTGAAAACCTGATCCAGTACCAGGGCTACACCCAAGTCGCCAACAAGAACGCCGTCATCAAAGGCGTCACGGTGAGCGCGACGCAGCGGCTGGGGGCGACCACCGTGCGCGGCAGCGTCGACTGGATGGACCCGCGCGACGACAACACCGGCCAGATGCTCACGCGGCGACCGCGCACCGCCCTCAAGATCGCGGCCGATCATCGCATCGGCCCCTGGCGCCTGGGCGCCGAATGGCTGGCGAGCGGCTACCGGATGGACAACTCCTTCAATGCCACGACGTTCTCCAACGAAGTCACGCGGCTGGGAGGCTATAGCGTCCTCAATCTCGTCGCGTCGTATGACATCGACCGCAAGACGCAGGTCCAGCTGCGATGGAACAATGTGACCGACAAAGACTACGAGCTGGTGCGCGGCTACGCCACGCCGGGCTCGAACGTGTTCGTGACACTGACCTACCGGCCTTGAGGACGAGATCGTGAAAGGCCCTTGCGCATGGATGACCGCCGCCCTGGCAGCAGTCCTGGCCGGCGGCGCCGCGGCTGGCGCCGCGATGGCGAAAGACGCCGCGGGCAGGGAAGTGGTGCTGCCTGCGCCGGCCCGGCGCGTCGTGTCGCTGGCGCCGCATGCCACGGAACTCATCTTTGCCGCGGGGGGCGGCCGGGCGCTGGTTGCCGTGGACCGCGACAGCGACTACCCGCCGCCCGTGCAGCCCCTGCCCCGCGTCGGCGACGGCACGCGGCCCGATGCAGAACGCCTGCTGGCCATGCGGCCAGACCTGGTCGTGGCCTGGGCTTATGCCAGCCCCGCCGCCCCGGGGAGCTTGCCCGGGCTCCTGGATCAGTTCCGCATCCCCGTCTACTACAGCAGCCCACGCCGGCTGGAAGACATTCCCGACGAAATCGAACGCCTGGGCGAGCTCCTGGACACGTCAGGCGAAGCCCGTGCGGCGGCGGCCCAGCTTCGCGAGCGGCTGCGGGCCCTCGCCGCCCGGTACGCGGGCCAACGGCCGGTGCGCGTGTTCTATCAGGTCGGCGCGCGCCCCATGTACACCATCAGCGGCCGCAGCATCATCAGCGATGCGCTCCGACTGTGCGGAGCCATCAACGTTTTTGCCGAGCTGCCCGCCGTCGCCCCACTGATCAGCTCCGAAAGCGTGCTGCACGCCGGTCCGGAGGCCATCGCCATTGGCCAGACCGGCACCGCGGCCGAGCAGGAAGTAGAGAAATGGCGGGCGTTCGGACCGGCGCTCCGCGCAGCGCCCGACCACATCTGGACGTTAGACCCGGACACCATGCACCGGCCCGGCCCGCGCATGATCGAGGCCACCGAACGCTTGTGCGAACGCATCGACGCGGTCAGGGGCGATCAACCGGCGGCCCGCGCACCGGGGCCGCCGCCGTTGCATCGTTGACGACCCGCGCAACGAAGCGGCCTGCGGCCCGGCAGGAAAAATCAACTAAGGGGGAAGAAAACCAAGGGAGGAAAAGCGGGAATGGCGCGCCCGGCTGGGATCGAACCAGCAACCCCTGCCTTCGGAGAGCAGTACTCTATCCATTGAGCTACGGGCGCGTAGCCATGTATTGTACCTTGCTCGGGCGATTTCGTCTTTTCCTCTTCGTCCCCCCTTGTCGAAGGGCCGCGTCCGGGTCCGGAAATCGACGTTGAACCGAGATACCTGCCTACCGTTATAATCGGGCGTTTATGTGCAGGACGACAGCCGACCGGGGAGACAGGCGGCGGCGCATCCTCGCTTCACAAGTATCAAAGCAAGCAGTCATTCATCCGATAAACCGTCATGCGCCGGGTGCGCCCGGCCTATAGACTTGCAGGACTTGGCAATGAGCAACGCGCAGCAGAACCACACGGAAGAACATGCATCGCCGATCAGGACGCCGCGACAACTGATCACGTTGGTCATACTGGCCTTCCTCGTCCCCATCACCGTCATCCTGCTGCTCGTCAACTTCGTCGCCAGCGGCACCAAGTCCAACGCCGGGTCGGATGCGCAAACGCCGGAAGCCATCGCGGCCCGCATCAAGCCGGTGGGCGGCTTCGAACTGCGCGACCCCAACGCGCCGCGCGTCTTCCAGACCGGCGAGGCCGTTTACAAGGCCGTATGCGCTACCTGTCACGCAGCTGGCGTGGCAGGCGCACCCAAGTTCGGCGACAGCGGCTCGTGGGCCAAGTTCATCGCGCAGGGGTACGACGCCATGCTGAAAGTGGCCATCGAAGGCAAAGGCGCGATGCCCGCGAAAGGCGGCAACCCCGACTTGGACGACTTCGAAGTCGCGCGCGCCGTGGTCTACATGGCCAATAACAGCGGTGCCAACTTCAAGGAACCGCCGGAGCCCGCTCCTGCCGCGCCGGCCGCCGAGAACCAGGCCGCTGCAGAACCTGCAGCGCCCGCACCGCAAGCCGCCGCCGCGCCGGCCCCAGCGCCCCAAGCTGCCCCGGCTCCGCAGGCGGCGGCCCCGGCCGCCGGCTCGACGGCCGACGGGAAGAAGCTCTACGACTCCACCTGTTTCGCCTGCCATGCTGCGGGCGTTGCGGGCGCGCCGAAGTTCGGCGACAAGGAAGCCTGGGCCAAGTACATCGCCACGGGCATGGACGCCATGGTGGCCGTCGCCATGCAGGGCAAGGGCGCAATGCCTCCCAAGGGCGGCGCTGCCAACGCCACGGAAGCGGAAATCCGGGCCGCCGTCCAATATATGGTCGACGCGGCCAAGTAAGCCATCCGCGGAACCGAACTCCGGTTCCCAAGAGAGAAACGCCCCGGCTGCCTTGCGGCGCCGGGGCGTTGTTTATTGCTTCAAGCCGATCACAGCGGCCGGATGCCGATGAATTTCAGCTGCGACAGCTCTTCGATCGCATAGCGCACGCCTTCACGCCCAAAGCCGGATTGCTTCGCCCCGCCGAAGGGATACAGATCCAACCGGAACCGACTCGCCTCGTTGATCCAGAGCGAACCCACCTCGAAGCCCTCCGCGAAATGGAAAGCCTGCGCCAAGCTGCGCGTGAACACGGCCCCCTGCAACCCGAAAGGCGAATCGTTGGCCAACTGCAAGGCATGCTCCGCATCGCGCGCCCGCTGCACGACGGCCAGCGGGCCGAACACCTCTTCCGTCCAAATGGGGCTGTCGGCGGGCGCATCCGCCAAGATACCCGGACTGACGAT